>CAYQBE010000071.1:0-24282 GCA_964415625.1 uncultured Clostridium sp. | reverse complement strand
GACAAGTCATTTTCATTGCAATAAATTGCATGAAAATGACCTGTTGAATCGCAACCGCACAGCTGGAAAAATTTGCCGAAAGTATTGCAGGCCATCCGCCTGCTTCAGACAAAACCAAACCATGCCTCACGCTTGATAAACATGGTCAATTGTTGCATGAAACTGTACTTATGTTATTTCTTCCTGTATTTACTTTACATTCTCACTGTAAAAATGATAGAATACCTGATACTGTTCAACTACATTTAGAAAGAAGGGTTATTTATGAATTGGATGAATCCGGATAATGTCGTACATGCTGCATTAAATAAGATCGGTGACGTGGTCATCGCGAATCTGCTGTTTCTGCTCTGCTCCATCCCGCTGGTCACCATCGGCCCCGCGCTGAGCGCGCTGTATCACTGCATGCTCCGCACGGTCAAGGGCAATCACACATTTACGGTAAAAACATTTTTTTCCGCCTTCCGCCAGAATTTTATCCAGTCGCTTCTGATCTGGCTGGTGCTGTGCGCCGCTCTGATCATGGCTGCCTTCAATCTCCGTTTTCTGGCACACACCGACAGTCCTGCCGGACAGATCTTTTTCCTGCTCACCTGCGGGACCGCGATCCTTCTGGCAATTACGGCGTTCTATGTATTTCCTGTGATCGCCGCGTTCAAAGGCACCTGGAAAATGCAGTTAAAAAATGCCCTGCTCTTTGCGTTCTCCCATCTGCCTTCCACCCTGCTGGTCATTCTGATCTCGACCCTGCCTATGGTGATGACCTGGCTGGACACCGGCCTGCTTCCGCTCTACGTGTGCTGCTGGTTTTTCTTCGGCTTCGGACTGACCGCATATCTGAATTCACTGCTGTTCTACCGCATGTTCAGGCCGTATCTCGAGCAAGAAGTAAAGGAGGCAGCTAATCATGGATGACAAGCTTGTAATGCACCGCAAAACCAACTCTGAAGAAATGTTTCTCGTTTCCTGCGGGTACGAAAACTGTGAGCCCGCCCAGTTTTTCGGTCCCTCCATCCGAAGGTATTACATCATCCATTTCGTTCTGGAAGGACAGGGACATTATTTCATCAATGACCGCCACTATGTACTCCGGAAGAACCAGTGTTTTCTCGTGCCCCCTGATGTTGTCACCTATTACAAGGCCGAGCCCTCAGACCCGTGGACCTATGTCTGGATCTGTTTTAACGGAACAGTTGCGCCAACCCTGCTGCAGCACTGCCGCTTTACCGAATCCTCCCCGCTCCTTGCCGTAGCCGACGCAGAGCCCTACCGGGAGGCCATTTTTGAAATGATGGAACACGCCCCGCTGACTCCGGCTGACGAATGCCACATCCAGAGTATCCTTTATCGGATCCTTGCCATGCTCGGGCAGCAGACCGAAGCCTCTTACGGGGATACGGACTCCCTTGACAACTTTTACATTTCCAGAGCCATCGACTACATCAACAAAAGCACCATCCTGGATATCACCGTGTCCGATGTCGCCGAGTACCTCCATATCAGCCGCAGCTACCTGTTCGGGCTGTTCAAGAAACATCTCAACACCTCGCCCCAGGCCTTCCTGATCACCGCCAGGATGGCGAATGCCAAGGAACTGCTGCTGCGCACCAGTATTTCAGTGGAGAATATCGCATTTTCCAGCGGCTACCAGAGCCCCTTCGCGTTTTCCAGAGCCTTTAAAAAAGAAACCGGTATGACGCCCAGGGAATTCCGGCAAAAATGCAGCTTCAACGGAGAGGTCCTGGACTACTGATGCTTTCCAGTGTCCTCCGCTCTATTCATTCAGCCTGTGGATCCGCCTGCCGGCAGTACCTGGCCGGCGGCCGGACCCGCACTCCGAAACTACTATCCTAATCCAAAATTTCTGCCGGCACTCTTTCCCATCTTCCTCTGCTCCTTTTTCGATTTGCTTAAGCTGATATTTATTATAATTATTTTCCCCTGAATTGGAATGATTATTAGTTCTTATTACCTTGCAGGATGTTCACTGTCATATCCGGTTCTCTAACCTTTTACAATATGTTTACATCCCCAAATTGAAAATCCCCCGCAAATGTTATAAAATAAGGAAAGAATGTTTGAAGGAGGCCCCCGCCATGAACAGCACCCCGCAAAAATCCCATCCCAAAACCCGAACCGCCGTCCTCATCCTGCTGCCCGTTTTTATCATCGCCGTCGTCTCCATCCTGGCGCTGCCCGCCCTCCGTGCCGCCTTTTGCACTCCCCCTGTATTTTACACCAATTCTCCCGGCCTGACTGAAACAGCCGAAGCCTTCTCCCTCTCAGACTGCTACATCACCAACAAGGTCACCGGCCTGAACAGATACTTCATTGACAGCCAGTCCAACCTCTGGGGATTCGGCACAAATGAATACGGCCAGCTGGGAACCGGCGAAACCAACTACCTGGACGTCTACTCCGGCACCCCGGTCAGGATCGCTGAACATGTCCTATCCGTAGACTGCTCCATAAACGGCTATTTCTGCATCTACCTGACAGAAAACGGTGAATTATACGGCATGGGCTCCAACATGCACAATCTGCTTGTCCAGGATCAGGAGCATACCTTTTACGATTGCGTCAATGCGGATAAGATCACCCGCCCGGTTCTTCTGATGGACCAGGTCGCCTATGCGAGGGCCGGCAGAGAATCCATCACAGCCCTGAAAACAGACGGCAGCGTATGGTGGTGGGGCCAGTACATGAGTACCTATGGGACAGACAGCATCGATCCCTCGAAACCAGTCCGTGTCGGGTCTGACCCCGCCCGAATGCTCAGCACCTCCCCACAGAAGCTCCTGGACCACTGTATCTATGCCGCAACCGGCGACTATACCGGCGCGGCGATCAGCGAGAACGGAGAACTGTACACCTGGGGACTCAATATCTTCGGCGAATGCGGAACCCCCGTTACCGGTGACGACTACATCCGCACCCCCTGCAAGGTGCTCGAAGACGTCCGGATGGTCTGGCCGGAACAGATCGAAGGGAACAGCCCTTTGGAAGACATTCCGGAAGTCATGAAGTACGAGACCGTCTATCTTTTCAACACCTTTGTTCAGTTAACGGACGGAACCACTCTGGCCGCCGGACACCGGCTGGGAAAAACCGAAAAGACCATTTTCCAGACCGGAGATCTGGCCGCCGAAACCACCCATACCTATTCCGATGCCTTTGTTCCCGTGGAGATCAAGCCTTATTCCGAGGAAGAAGTCGAAGCTCTGCTCGGTCAGCTTGAGATCGGAACCGACAGAGAAGAGGTTGAAAACTACCTGACAGCCAACGGAATCCAATATTTCTACGTTTTGGATTATCATGCGGACAGTATGAGTTATACCGAAAATCGAAATGAAATGCGGGATGAGAGCCAGAAATACTTTTTCTACTTTAATGATGAAAATAAACTGACTAAAAAAGGAATCCAACCATGACCTGTAAAATACTTGTGATCGAAGACGAAGAACACATCAACGAACTCATTTGCCTCAACCTGGAAACCGCAGGCTACGAGCCAGTCCCCTTTTTCGACGGTGCCGCCCTCAGCAGCCACCTCCGGGAGACCCCCGCCGTTTCCTACGATCTGGCGCTCTTGGACGTGATGCTTCCTGGAAAAGACGGCTTTGAACTCCTCCCCGAGCTGCGCTCCCGCCGCATCCCGGTCATTTTCCTGACCGCCCGGGGCGACCTGCACAGCAAGGTAAAGGGGCTCACCGACGGCGCCGAGGACTACATCGTCAAGCCCTTTGAAATGCTGGAGCTCCTGGTAAGGGTCGAAAAGGTCCTGGACCGTTTCCAGAAAAAAGCCGAAGAATGCTACCGCATCCGGGATGTGGAAATCCTCCCGAAGGAGCGGATCGTGCGCAGAGCCGGAACCGTCATCCCCTTCAAGCCCATGGAATTTGACTGCCTGCTGCTCCTGGTCCGGTATAAAAATATTGCCCTCAGCCGGGAACAGCTCCTGCAGATGCTCTGGGGCGTGGAATTTGACGGCGAGACCCGGACCATCGATGTCCATGTCGGAAGAATCCGCAAAAAACTGGGCTTCCAGGATGTGATAAAAACCGTCCCCCGCATCGGATACCGGCTGGAGGACCGCCCTGCCGAGGAACCGCAGTCTGAAAAAGCGGCACAAGGAAGTACACAGGGGCATGCATCGGAACGCACGGAGGAATCGCCATGAAGCTGAGAACCAAGATCACCCTGGCCTCGGTCAGCCTGCTCCTTTTCCTATCCCAGGCATTCTCCATCTGGAACCTGGCAAAGACCCAGGAGCAGATCATTGAAAATATCCGCGCCTACGAGGAGGAGAGGCTGACATCGGAAGTATTCCGTTTCGACAAAGAACTGGTTCAAAAAGAGTACCGCGATGTCCGTAGCGCCAAATACGCCGCCCTGGCCACTTTTATCCCCGGCTACAGCGAAAACGCCGTCCTTTATTATGACAATGAAGAGCTGTACAACCTCAGTCCCTATCAGTTCGACATGTCGGAGCTGTCCGGTGATCTGAAGAAGGACACCCTTT
Organism: uncultured Clostridium sp.; assembly: GCA_964415625.1. Classification (GTDB taxonomy): domain Bacteria; phylum Bacillota; class Clostridia; order Lachnospirales; family Lachnospiraceae; genus Schaedlerella. The sequence continues at coordinate 19,760 of CAYQBE010000071.1, read as the reverse complement.
CCTCTGGTTTCGAGACCATAACCATAGAGGAACCGCAGCAGGACATCTTTCTGGAAGAGATAAATGGCCGCCATCTGATGATCCTTTTTCGGGATGATGAGGTCTATGGCAAAGATGAGCCCCTAAATTCGCTGGGCACCCTGCGCATCCTCCACTACCGCGACATCACCTCCGTCTATGAGTCCAAACGTCTGCTCTTTTTCCAGGGCGTTGCCGTGGCCCTGCTCCTTTCCGTTCTTCTGGTCCTGCTGCTTACATACATTCTCCGGCGGATCCTGGCCCCCTTCTACCTTCTGCGCGATGCGGCAAATGTGATCGCGGAGGGGGATTATGAGAAGCGTGTGGAGCATCCGGGAACCGACGAGGTAGGCGAAGTCTCCCGGAGCTTCAATCAGATGGCAGAGCGGATCGAGGAGCACATCCACACTCTGGCAGAAATGAACGAAACCCAGCGCCAGCTCATCGGCTCCCTAGCCCACGAGCTGAAAACTCCCATGACCGGGATCCAGGGCTATGCGGAACTGCTGCAGAGAGTCCAGCTTCCTCCCCTCAAACAGGCCGATGCCCTGCATTATATAGAAGAGGAATGCATCCGCCTCTCCCGCCTTTCCGCGAAAATGCTCCTGCTCACCGATCTGTCCCGGGAGGACACGATTGAAAAGAAGCCCTGTTCCATGGCCGCGCTCTTCGCCCAGGCAAAAGAGGTCACCCACTACCGCCTGAAAGAAAAGAACCTCCGCCTGCAGATCAACCTGAAACAGGATTTTCACGTCGAAGGGGACGCCGACCTCCTGCTCAGCTTTCTCACCAACCTCATCGACAACGCCTGCAAAGCCAGCCCTCCCGGTTCCCGCATCCGCCTGATCGGGACGGCCTCCGGGATCTTTGTGAAGGATGAAGGGATCGGCATCCCCCAGAATGAGATTGCCCGGATCACAGAACCCTTTTATATGGTAAATAAATCCCGCTCCCGAAAACAGGGCGGTGCCGGCCTCGGCCTTTCCCTGTGCCTCCAGATCGCCCGTCTCCACGGCGGCCGCCTGGAAATCCGAAGCACTCCTGAAAAAGGGACTTGCATCGGAATGCAGATTGAGATAACATAGAGGAGGACTACCGATGAAAAGGATATCCATGCTGCTTTTTCTCACCATGCTGTCGGCCTGTGTTGCAGCAGGCTGCCGCAGCGACACTGAAAAGCACATTCATGTACAGGAAAAAACAGAACTGAATACAGACAGCTACCGGCAGGCTTCGGATCCCTCAGCGGAAGGCAATGACCCAAAGGATCCGAACCGTGATCCTTCCGCTGACAACAGCGGTTCAGGTTCCGGCAGCGGTGATTCATCTGACAGCGCTGGTTCTGATTCCGGCAGCGGTTCTGATTCCGCCCGCAGAGCTGCCCTTGCAGGCCGGCTGCAGGTTCCGGAGACATACACCTTTTCCAGAGAATTTCCGAACAGCAGTGTCCCGCTGTCCTGCCAGGCCAAAATCGACCTTCCGGATGCAGGTCAGGTCTCTGTCTGCAAAGTCAGCCAGAAGCCCTTCGACCAGGATTGGATCGACCGGGTCACACACGCTTTCTTTGGAGACCTGCCTGTTTACGACTCCACCAGCTATCAGCAGCCCACAAAGGAATGGGCACGCGAAAAGCTGCGGCGGCTTAAAGCCTTTCAGGCGCAGGGCATTACGGATCCATACGGCCATATTGCCTCCTCCCGGGCCGGCGGCAGCAAAAATCCGGAGATTGTATATAACCTGGAAGAAGATATCAAGCATTGGGAGATGGTTTATCAGAGCGCTCCCGAGACTGTTCAAAAAGTAAAGGTGTCCCCTGGTTTTGATCCGTCCGCGTTTGTAGCCAATGCCGCGGGTGACGTTTCCGCGCTCAGCTCTTTTTCCGGAATCGTCGAAATGGACGGCAATGTATTCGACTACTTTTTCAAAAAAAGCGGCTCAAGTCATATGGAAATCCGTATCTTACGGGAAAGCGGAAAAAATCCTGACGAAACCTGGTTCGGTTATGACTGGTGGCCTTATGCTTCCGTTTCCGGCAATGACCATGCGCCTTCTTCGGAAATAGCAGAGCGCGTCGAAGAGCTCCCCCCTTCCCAGGCTATCGAAATAGCCGACCAGTATATGGAAGAGCTGGGGCTTACTGATTTTTCCGCAAAATATACGGAAGAAAGTGTCAGCTACTGTGTGCCGGGAGACCTTCGGGCAGAGCGTATTTTTGTAGACGGCGGCTGCAAAGTCGTATATACGCGGGACATCGACGGATTTCCGGTCACATATGAGACGCATCCCGGAGGCGGTATTCCGTTCGGACAATCTCCGTTGAATACCTGGGCGAACGAATCGGTCGAATTTTATGTCAATCAGGACGGACTGCAAAAAGCATCGATCCGTAATCTATACGAGATTGAGGAAACCGTGGCTGACAACATCGAACTGCTGACATTTCCGGAAATCATGGAAATCTTCGGAAAGGTAATGCCCCTTTACCTTTCCGGGAACACGGACAAACTGACCATCGACAGGATCGCCCTGGGCTATGCAAGAATCTATGACCCGGGCATGGACAGCACTGTCGGGCTCCTGGTTCCTGTATGGGATTTTTTCGGAACAGAGGTGATCAACCCTGACGGTAAAAGTCGTACTCTGGATGATCCTGCCTACAGCTTCCTGACAATCAATGCGGCTGACGGGAGCGTTATCATCCGGGATTACGGATATTAAGGAATATTTAGCAGCAATTCCTAAACCCGACATTTATCATATACGATACCGCACTGCGCAGTACACAATACCAGCCGCAGTCGTTTCCCGCTATACTATATTATATTTTAACAAGGAGAACTACCCATGAACCCAACAGACACCCCGATCACAGGCAGCACACAGGAAGCGCAAAAGGCGGATTCCCGGAATCATTCCGCGGATCTTTCCCAGGAGACTTTGCAGAACAGTCCACAGGACCAATCACAGAAAAATCCGCAGAGCAGTTCTGCAGAGTCCTCTAAGGATTCTACCAACGACGGCTCTATACACGATTCCGCGGATTCCTCTCAGGACTCTTCCAACAAGGACTCTGTACATGATTCCGCTGGTTCTTCTCAGGATTCCACCAGCGAGGACTCTATACAAGGTTCCGCTCAGAGTCCTTCCCAGGAAGACTCCCTGCACAGTGCTGCGGAAACCTCACAGATCTCCTCCCAGGAAGACTCTGTACAAAATCCCGTAGCTTTCGATTCCTCCAGGGATCCTTCTCAGGAGGTTTCTTCAAGTGCCCCCGCAGCTTCCCCGCAGGCGCCCTCCCAGGATTCCCCGGAAGCACAACTGGCTTCTTCCGAGCCTGCGAAAACACTGCCCTACAAAAAAATCGCCGCATGGACTGCCGCTGCCATCGCCGCCGTACTGGTGCTTACATACCTGGGTATCTCCATCTATTTCCGGAGCCACTACCTGTTCCACACCACCATCAACGGACAGGATTTTTCCCGCCAGACCGTAGACGACGCCCGTACCTATTTTGTAGGTGAAGCCAACGCCTACACCCTGACGATCATAGAGAGCGGCGGCAAGACCGAGGACATCACCGGAAACGAGATCCACATGATCTGGAACGACGACCAGGCGCTAGAAGACATCCTGAAAGCCCAGAACGCCTTTGCCTGGCCTTTTGCATACTTCAAAGAAACATCCGAAGAGATCGCCTTTGAAATTTCCTACGATCAATCCGCCCTGGAAAAGAAGGTGGACACCTTGAATGCCGTAACTGCGGAGCCGATCCAGCCCCAGTCCGCCTATCCGGAATTTGACGGCAATGCCTACGTGATCAAGCCGGAAGTCTACGGAACCGACCTGGACTCGGAAAAGCTAAAAAAGCAGATCCATCAATCGGTAGCCCAATTAGAAGAAGGAATCGACCTCCAGGAGGAAGGCTTCTATAAAGCCCCGAAATATACCACAGAATCCAAGGAACTGAAAGACCTCTGCCAGACCCTGAACCAATACTGCAAGGCAAGCATCACCTATGAGATGGATGTGCCTGTCGTAGTAGACAAAGCATTGATCTCCACCTGGCTGTCCTATGACGAAAATTTCCATGTTACACTGAACGAGGCCGCGATCCGAAACTGGATGGCAGAATTTGGCAAACGTTATGACACCGTAGGCACTACCAGACCGCTGACCACCCCGGCCGGAAGAGCCACGGAGGTTTCCGGCGGAACCTACGGCTGGATCATCAATGAGGATGCGGAATTTCCCGCGCTGGTAAACAGCATCCGAAACGGCGAGGTTGTAACAAAAGCTCCCGCCTGCGACCAGACCGCAGCCTCCCACGCTCCCCAGGACTGGGGCGGCACATTTGCGGAAGTCGATCTGACCGCCCAGCATATGTGGTATCTGGAAAATGGGACTGTTGTATTTGAATCCGACGTGGTCACAGGAAAGGGCAGCACGCCCACTCCACCTGGAGTATACAACATCCTGGAAAAGCTGTCGCCCACCGTTTTGATCGGGAATATGGATCCGGTAACAAAGGAGCCGGAATACCGGTCGCCCGTAGATTTCTGGATGCGCGTCACCTGGAGCGGCATCGGCTTCCACGACGCCACCTGGCAGCCCGCGTTCGGCGGAGACGTCTACCTCTGGAACGGCTCCCACGGCTGTATCAACATGCCCTACTACAATGCCCAGCAATTATATTCCATCCTGCAGATCGGAACACCGGTGGTTGTGCATTACTAAAATACGCCAATACCAGAAATAAAAAATGCTATGCAAGGAGTTATTCGATTGCATGGCATTTTTTCTTTTTGAAAACTATCATCCCGAATTTCTCCGTGTCCAACTCACGTACAGCCGTCACCAAAGGACTTACTTTTCTATATTTTTTATTTCTATAAAAACATTGACAATGTATATACTATTGTATATACTAACTAAAAAAAGGAGATGATTTTATGCAGGCAACAATCCAGAAATGGGGCAATTCACAGGGAATACGGATTCCCAAAGCCTTTCTTGAAGCACTGGGCATGATGGAAAACGATCTTGTCGAATTAAGCCGTGTTGACGATCATATTGTAATAAAGAAAGCAAAAAAGAAAAGCAAACTGACATTAGAGCAGATTTTCAAAGACTATGAAGGAGAAAGCACCGCAGAGGAATTTGATTGGGGCGCTCCTGTCGGAAAGGAAGTATGGTAATGTACATTCCCAAACAGGGAGATATCGTATATTTAGATTTTAGTCCTCAATCCGGACATGAACAGGCTGGCAGAAGGCCCGGAGTCGTAATCAGCAATGAACAATTTTATTTGAAAACAAAGCTTGCCATCGTCTGCCCCATTACGAACACAAACAATCAATTTCCGTTGCATATTCCATTAGATGGCCGTACAAAAACGACAGGTGTCATCCTGACCGAACACATAAAATGCCTGGATGTTGTCAGCAGAAATATTCAGTTTGCGGAAAAGATGCCGAAAGATTTATTAGATAAAATACTGGTATATGTAAATGCATTTTTTTAATTGAGGAGCCCCAGCAAAGTGACTGTCTCAATTTTTACAGCTTCACCACATAAGATGCGCATAGCGTAAGGAAGTGTCATGAAAGTAGCCCCTTTACAGATAAGGCTCCTGATTATTCTAAAAGAGAATATTGGCTTTCCTTACCAGAAGAACCAGACCTGCCGGTTGATATTATATATCTATATCCATCAGCGTGCATGGATCCAACGGCACCGGTCATCTGTGACATTGATGACCCGGGAATGATCCAGGGTGCAAAAGATTATTTTATTCAACAGGCTTCTATTTTCAAAAAAATAGGTAATATCTACAGCCCATTTTGGAGACAGGTCAATGGCGCTTTACTGGCAGGAATGACTTTCGAAGAAATTGACCAGGCGGAATGGACAGAACCACGCACAGATGTATTTGCTGCATTTGACTACTATTTTACCCATTTAAACAATAACCGGCCTTATATCATTGCCGGAGACAGCCAGGGTTCCAGACTTCTTGGCATGGTACTGGGAGAATATATGAGAGTACATCCGGAGTATTATGCCCAAATGATTTGCGCATACCGCATAGGAGATTCTATGACACGCCCATATCTCGCAAAATATCCTCATGTAAGACCTGCCCAGGATGCTGTCGATCTTGGTGTTTGTATTTCATGGAATACAGAAGGCCCTGCAAATATTGGCAAACCCAGCCTTGTAGTGGCTCCAGAAGCAGTAACAATCAATCCATTAAACTGGAAAACGGATGAAACTCCAGCAGGGGAAGAATTATGTCTGGGCTGCTTTTTCCCACATTTTCCAGGTTCGGAAATGGATGTCCTGGAAGAAAAAGTGTCCGCAGTATTAAATCTGGAGCGTGGTGTAGTAATCATAACGAATCCTGAAATGAACAAGTATTCCGTTACGGAAAGTCAGGGAGAAGCCGGAAAAATGTTTGAACCTCTTTTTGGCCCGGCTAGTTTTCATAATTGTGACTATGGATTTTTCTACTACAACATTCAGGAAAATGTCAAACTTCGTATAAAAAAATGGTTTGAGACGCACTAATGCGGCGTCTCTATCTTTTTATACCTATAATTTTTATGGCATATCGCTGTGAATACCGAATTATTTTATAAGGTAGATACCGGAGCATATTTTTAAAAAAAGAAGCGTGCATCACGCTTCCTTAAACCCTTCCCCCACCACTTCATTGGATTCCATGATCACAATAAAGCACTTCGGATCAATCTCTTTCACCATTTTCCGGATGGAATACATCTGCTTATTGTTGCAGGCGCACATCACCACTTCCTTGTTTGCCCCAGTATAGCTTCCCTTCCCGGTCAGGATCGTAGCGCCCCTGCCGATATATTCATCAATCTTACCTGCAACCTCCTGTCCCTTGTCCGTCACGATCAGGGTCATCTTTCCGGAGTCGATGCCGTACATAATCTTATCGATGACCACCGTCAGCAGATAGGAAATGATCAGTCCGTAGATGGTCGCGTCCACATCCCGGAAGATCAGCCCGCCCAGCAGTACGATCGCGCAGTCCAGGACGAACACGATCCGTCCCAGGGAAATATGGGGCCTCTTCACCCGGATCGCCATGGACACAAAATCCATTCCCCCGGTGGATGAGCTGTTCATGAAGATCAGCGCATATCCCAGCCCCGAAAAGATCCCGGTACAGATGGCCGCCAGCATCCGGTCCCCGGAATACACCGGAAACAGCGGCACAATGTAGTCCGTGATCAGAGAGGTGATAATGACCGAACGTACCGACCGCACAAAAAACTCCCGCCCCAGTGTCCGGTAGCATCCGACCGCGATCGGGACATTCAGGAGAATGGTGGCAAATCCGATCGGCACTCCCCACAGCCGGAACAGGATCAGCGCGATACCCGACACACCAGCCAGCGGAAATTCCGCATTTGCCGCAAAATTATAAATCCCGGCCCCGATCAGGATCCCACCGGATATATCAATAAAAAGGTCGTACCACAGCCTTTTCCAGTCCAGTTTTATCATATCTTCTTTCCCTCTCCGTAAATTCTTCTCAAGGTATAGCATTCGCAGATCCGCCGATTTTATCCAAAGAAACTGTCCGAAAAGGATCTAACCTTCAATCAGAAATTCCTTTTCCCGCAGCATGTCCTCGATCATATCCAGCGTCTTTTCACAGTCCGCCTCCACCATATGGTAGTGATAATCCGAAGTAATATTTTTCAGCGGACTCGATTTTCCATTTTGGATATCCTGCAGAAATTCCGCCACCTCTCTCCGGGAACGGATCCCAAGCTCCGCCTTCATCCGCCCGTACACCCGATGGTTGACCATCACATTGACCACACAGCCGCCCAGATCCACGATGGAGCACAGCTCCTCCTCCATCCGCTCGTCCGTGTGCCGCACCTTGAACGTCCGGTTCACCGTATGGGGAGCATTCAGGAGATACCCGCGGTGCGTAGATATGATATCATATCCCGCGGCGCGGATCAACGCAATATCCTGTACGATCACCTGCCGGCTCACCTCGCAGCTCTCTGCCAGTGAGCTGCCCGAAACAGGCGTCCTGCTAGACCTGATTTTTTCTATGATTTTATCCCTGCGCTCTGTTCCCGTCATCATACCCGATTCTTCCTTTCTGCCCCCATGATCCTTCTATGAAACAGCATGCAGGTTTTTCAATGAAATGTCAAGTATCGGAGCGGAATGTGTCAGCGCGCCGCTGGAAATATAATCCACTCCCAGGGCCGTCAGCCGCCCGATATTCTCTTTCGTCACATTTCCGGAGCACTCCGTCTCCGCCCTGCCGTCAATGATGCGGATCGCCTCCCGCATATCCTCCGCAGACATGTTATCCAGCATGATGATGTCCGCCCCGGCTTCCACCGCCTCCTTCACCATATCCAGATTCTCCACCTCCACTTCGATCTTCCGAACAAACGGCGCATACTCCTTTGCCATCCGGACCGCCTTTGTCACGCTTCCTGCCGCCCCGATGTGGTTATCCTTGAGAAGCACCCCGTCAGAAAGATTGTACCGATGGTTATAGCCGCCCCCCACCCGGACTGCGTATTTCTCAAAAATCCGCATATTCGGCGTAGTCTTCCTCGTATCCAGAAGCTTCGTTTTGCTGCCCGCAAGCAGATCCGCCACCGAACGGGTATAGGTGGCAATGCCGCTCATCCGCTGGAGATAATTCAGCGCCACACGCTCGCCGGAGAGCAGGACCCGGATATCGCCAGTCACCCTTCCCAGCAGCTCGCCAGACTTCACCACATCGCCGTCCTTGCAGAAAAACTCCGCCTTCGTCTCCCCATCCAGCAGTTCAAAAACCCTCCGGAATACCTGCAGCCCGGCAATGACCCCGTCCTGCTTGCAGATCAGCTCCACCTCTCCTTCCACAGCCTCCTTCATGACCGAATTGGTGGTCACGTCCTCACTGGAAATATCCTCCCGTAAAGCTTCCATGATCAAATGATCCATCTGTAATGTTTCTGTTATTTTATTCATGTTCTTCTCCTCATTATACTGTCCTGTCTCATCCGAACCGTTCCATATTCCCTGCATAAGTTTCAGCCCTCCGCGCGTCCCTTCATGTCCTCCCGGATCTTCATCGCCGCCCGCTTCGCGAACACCAGGCTTTCCAGCAGGGAATTGCTTGCCAGCCGGTTCGCCCCGTGAACCCCGTTGCAGCTGGTCTCTCCAGCCGCAAATAACCTCGGCATAGAGGTCTGGCTGTCCGAATCCACCCAGATGCCGCCCATAAAATAATGCTGTGCCGGAACCACCGGAATGCATTCCTTCAACACATCATATCCCTCTTCCAGACACCGCTGATAAATGTTCGGAAAATGCCGCAGGATCGTCTCTTTCCCAATATGCTCCATGGACAGGTACACAAAATCCGTCCCGTCCTTTTCCATCTGTTCCCGGATTGCGGCGGCCACCACATCCCTGGGGAGCAGTTCATCCACAAACCGCTCTTTCTTCTTATTATACAGCACCGCGCCTTCCCCGCGCACAGATTCCGAGATCAGAAACCGTCTTCCCGGTTTTTTCGAATACAGCGTGGTCGGATGGAACTGCACATAATCCAAATGCTCCAGCCGGATGCCGTGCTTCTTTGAAATCTCAATCGCATCCCCCGTCAGATGCGGAAAATTCGTGGAATGGGTATACTGTCCCCCGATCCCGCCTGTGGCAAATATGGTATAGCCGGCACGGATCTCCATCTGTTCCCTGCCCGCAGTTTCTCCCGGAGCTTCGGCGTTCTCCTGCTCCCCGCGCGAATCCTCTCCCTGCAAAATGCCATCTTCCTCATGACCTTCTCTCAGATCCGAAGCTTCCGAATCCTTTTCTCCCTGCCTGCCGCTCTCTACATGTTCCGCCAGTATCCCGGCGCACGCTCCGTTTTCCACGATAATATCCGTCATTGCGGTATACTCATACAGCGTCACATTTTCCAGCCTCTTCACCTGCTCCAGCAGCTTGCTGGTGATCTCTTTTCCGGTAATATCCTTGTGATACAGGATCCGCGGCTTCGAGTGTGCCCCTTCCCGCGTGTAGAGGAATTCCCCATCCGCATCCTGCCTATGTTCAAATTCTACTCCGAATCCTACCAGCTTGTCAATCACCTCTCTCGATCCCCGGATCATGATATCCACAGACTCCTTCCGGTTCTCATAATGCCCGGCCCGCATCGTATCCTCAAAATAGCTGTCATAATCCTCCTCATCCCGGAGCACGGAGATTCCCCCCTGTGCCAGAAAAGAATCACTGCTTTCCAGATCCGACTTCGTGATCATAATGATCTTTTTATCCCTGGGCAGGTTCAGGGCACTGAACAGCCCCGCAACGCCTGTCCCCACAATTACCACATCAGCTTCTGTTTTCATAACTTCCTCTCCTGTTTTGCCAGCTCCAGCATTCTCTCCAGCGGCTTCTTCGACAGCTCCTGCAGCTCCTGATCCACTTCCACCGCATTTTTCCCGGTTTTCAGCACATGCAGGAGCTTTTCCAGAGTATTCAGTTTCATATCCCGGCACACCGGCTCTGTCTTTGTAAAATAAAACTTCTTTCCCGGGTTGTCCTTTTCCAGCTTCCACCGCACCCCTGTTTCCGTACAGACGATAAACTCCCTGCTGTCACTCTTGGCGGCATACTGGATGATCCCCGACGTACTGCCTATGTAATCCGACTGTTTCAGCACCTCTTCCCGGCATTCCGGGTGAGACAGAACCTCCGCGTCCGGGTGCATGGCCTTTGCCTCCATCAGCTCCCGGAGCTGCAGCTCTTCATGCACCGGACAGTATCCTTCATTGAATACGAAATGCTTCTCCGGCACCTGCTCCGCCACATAGTGGGCCAGATTTTTATCCGGAATGAAAAAAATGTTCCGGTTCGGCAGGGCCTTCACGATCTCCACTGCATTTGCAGAGGTCACGCATACGTCAGAATGCTTCTTCAATTCCGCCGTAGAATTGATATAGCATACCACCGCCAGATCCTCATACTTCTCCCGCATCCGCCGGATCGTCCCGGCATCCGCCATATGCGCCATCGGGCAGTCCGCGCTCAGATCCGGCATCAGCACCGTCTTCCCCGGATTCAGTATTTTCGCGCTCTCCCCCATAAAAGACACTCCGCAGAACACGATTGTCTGCTCGGCAAGCCCCACGGCCACCCTGCTCAGATAAAAGGAATCCCCCACATAGTCCGCAACCTCCTGCACCTCAGGCTCCACGTAATAATGGGCGAGGATGACCGCATCCTTTTCCTTTTTCAGCCTGTTGATTTCCTCTGTCAATGTCATCTTCCATTTCCTCCAATGCTTCATTCACTACCGCAAACAGCAATCATTATAGCACATAGTTTTACATATGACAAGACAGTTGAATTTACAATAATCATAATACACATCTTCTACCATCGCAGAAGCCATATATCCGTACCACGAAGTTCCCATTGACCAAAAATATGCAGCCGTCCCGCAGATTACTGCCAAACAGCCGCATACATTATTTTTCCTTTTTTCTTTCACTGATCCAAAAATACATCCAGGCGGCTGCCAGCGGAACCGCACAGAACCAGTACATGTTCCCATATCCGACATACTGCGCCGCCGCTCCGCCCAGCATCGGGCCGACAGCCTGCCCCAGATCCCCGCCGATATAGATAGTACTGGATGCCACCCCTCTGCGCTCTGGTTCCACCATACGCAGTCCTTCCGTCTGAATCGCGGGCTGGGACATTCCCTGAGCCACTGCCTTGATGACAGCCGCAGCCAGCAACATCTGCAAAGTCTCTGCTCCGCCGATCAGCAAAAGCGCGAGAATCCCGCATGCAAATGCCGGATACAGATTCTGTTTTAACGTCCAGGCATTTATCCTTCTGGCCAAAACGATTCTGGAAAAGATCAGCACTGCCGCGTTCAGTGTAAAATGCCAGCTCACCCGTTCAATCCCCTGCTGGACCGCAAAGACTACAAGGAATGCACTGACTACCCCGTTCATCATTGTAAATGCGGCATTCACCGCCGACAGCCCCAAAAGCCCCGGTTCAACAAACTGTCCGAAAGACAGTCTCACCTTTTGCTGCTCCCTGGCCGCAGGCCTTTTATATTCATACGGAAATAATACCGTCGCCGCTCCTGCCAGAAACAGAACTGCCGTACTGATCAGCAGGCAACACTGATATCCCACGGATTCGCTCAGCCAGATTCCGATTCCCGGTCCCACTGCCATAGATGCCACAGACATTACACCATAGTAGCTGACCGCCTCACCAAGCCTCGTCTCCGGCACACTTTCACTGACCAATACCAGGCTGGCGGTGCTGGATATGCCGAACGCGATCCCGTGAATCCCTCGGAAAAGCAGAATCACAAAAAGATTTGGGACTAATGAATATAAAAGCAATGATACAGCCATCAGCATCGTAAACCCGCTCATCAGCCGTTCCCGGTTCATCCGATCCGACATCATGCCGCTGAATGGCCGGGACAGGCAGGAGGTGAGCGCAAACAGTCCTCCCGCGATCCCGCACACAAAGACACTGGCTCCCAGAGACTGCATGTACCCGGTAATGACCGGAGCCGCCATATTATAGCTCAGCCAGCTCAAAAAATTGGAAACCGCCAGCAGCAGATAAGCCGGATTCCACAATCTGTCCTGCCGCGCCGTCACTCCCATACGATCCCTTCGAACCTGCGGAACCCCTCCATGCTGCGCTGAACACTCTCCAGCTGGTCCAGCTTTGTCGCATCCTGCTCCAGCACGATGTACTCAATGCTTCCAATCTCCAGCGCCGTATCTATGATCTTCTGGATATCCATCTGTCCGTACCCGATCTCCACAAAATCATCGCTGCACTTATACTGGTTAAATACTTCTCTTGTAATATAAGTATCCTTTCCCACAACATCAAACATATTGACCGGAGTCTTCGTATCCTTTGAAAAATCCTTCTGATGCAGCATCTTGATCCTCGTGCCGTAGCGCTTCATCAGCTCCACCGGGTCCACACCGCCCCGGAGCACCCAGAAGGTATCCAATTCCAGGTTCACATGAGCAGGGTCCGTATTTTCCACGATCAGGTCCAGCACCTTATGTCCGTTGAATTCCTGCAGCTCCTGATAGTGGTTGTGGTACAAAAACCGCATTCCTTCCTCTGCTGCCATCTTCCCCATCTTTTCGTAATTCTCAATCTTTTGCATGGTATCATCGTAATCCTGAAATACTTCCATCGGAAAAACCACCGTATGGTTTCCGATCTTTTGATTATACGCGATCACCTTCTTATAGTTTTCTTCACAGAATGGGAAAATGTGGGCGCTGATGATCTTACTTCCTGATTTTTCCAGCACCTCGTTTAATTCCTCCGGTGAGACGCCGAACCCTACCCCGTCATCTTCCATCGCCCTGTGGTTCGCTGTTTCCAGATACCGGTATCCCGCGTCCGCCACCTGCCCGATGGTTTTCAGCGGATCTCTGTTCATCAGATCCCGCACCGAATATAACTGAATCCCTACTTTTAATGCCATTCTTTTTTCCTCCAATCTCATGTAAGGATCTTCACTTCTCACCAGGCCGGCAGATCAAAGCAGTCCGCCGCTCTTTATCCTTACATCCTCGCAAATCACTGTCTCACAAAATTCCGAAGATATTCTGTACTCTGCCTTACAGCTCTCTTCGCGTCCTCTATAGAAGCCTCAAAAGCCTTATCCTCTACTTCAATACAGGAATATCCGTCATAGCCGATATCTGTCAGCGCAGAAACATATTTTCCCCAGTCTACATCTCCCAGCCCGGGAAGCTTCGGAGACATATACTGCAGCGGAACCGCCATCACTCCAACATCCGCCAGTTTATCCGGATACACTTTAATGTCCTTATAATGGACATGGAAAATCTTGTCCCGAAATTCATAGATCGGCCGAATATAATCGATCTGCTGCCATACAAAGTGGGACGGGTCATAATTGATTCCCAGATTCTCATAATTCAGGATTTCAAATACCTTCCGCCAGATTGCCGGCGTGGTCATCAGGTTCTGTCCGCCCGGCCATTCATCCTCCGTAAATAACATCGGGCAATTCTCAATTGCGATCCTCACACCCTTTTCCTTCGCATGATCCAGGATCGGCGGCCAGATTTCTTTCACCAGCTCCAGATTTTCACTCACCGTCTTTTTGGGATCCCTTCCGATAAATGTAGTCACCATATTGACGCCCAGCCTCGCAGACGCGTCGATCAGTGTATGGAGATGCTTTATGTACGCCTCCCTCTTCTCCGCATCCGGATCCATCGTATTGGGATAATACGCCAGAGAAGAAATCTCCACCCTCTTTTTTTCGCAATACGACCGGATGTGGGAACACATGTCCTCATCCAGGGCCACCGCGTCAATATGGCTGACTCCCGCGTACCTGCGCTCCGCCTTTCCTTTCGGCCAGCATGCCACTTCCACACATTCCAATCCGTTCTCCGCAACACAGTCTATCATTTCTTCAAAGCCCAATCCATCCAGGATTGCACTGACCAGACCTAACTTCATCTCTCCACGCTCCTCTCCTGAGCACAGTTCCCTGTTCTGCTCCTGTCAATCAAAAAATACTTCCTTCCCTGTCTCCGCTGCCTGATAGATTCCTTCCAGGATCTGCGTCACCACAAATGCCTGCTCCGGCTTTACCAACGGCTCCGTATCATTCAGGATGGCTTCCATCCACTGCTTCGCCTCGCATACCCCATCCGTCATTTCCTTCCCGCTGAAATACGCGACCGCCTTACCCGGAGAATAATGCTCCTCCGTCAGCTTTCCGTGATGCCCTCTGTTAAACACCAGCTTATCTTCCTTATCCTTCACGCTCATACCGGAGTTGATCTCCGCCCCCGCCTTTGTTCCGCACAATGTGGTTGCCGCCTCCTTCGCTCCCAGCATATTCAGAGCCCATGATGTTTCCAGATAAATGGTAGCTCCATTTTCCATTTTTATAAATCCAAACGCAGAATCCTCCACCTCATAAGCTTCCGGATCCCACGGTCCGAAGATATTGCTGTCCGCTGCCTCTTGCAGATGTCCCAGCTTATAAAATACCGAACCGGAAGCCGACCTTGGTTTATAATTGTCCATCATCCACAGCGTCATATCCAGCGCATGGGTTCCGATATCGATCAACGGACCGCCGCCCTGCTGCGATTTATCCGGAAATACACCCCATGTCGGAACCGCGCGCCTACGGATGGCATGTGCTTTCGCAAAATAAATATCTCCCAGTTCTCCCTCCCGACATGCCTTATGAAGCTCCTGCACCTCCGGGCGGAAACGGTTCTGATATCCGATGGTGAATTTCTTTCCGGACTTTTTCCATGCATCCAGCATTTTCCGCGCCGCCTCTGTGGTATGCGCCATCGGTTTTTCACACAGTACATGCTTTCCCGCCTCAAACGCCGCGACTGTGGCCGGACAGTGCGCCACGTTCGGTGTCAGCACATGCACCACGTCAATCGCGTCATCCTTCAGCATTTCATGATAGTCCGTATAGACCTTCGCGTTCTCTGTGCCGTACTCTTTTGCGGCTTTCACCGCCCGCTCCTCTACAATATCGCAAAATGCTGTCATTTCGCAGAGCTCCGGCAGCTCTGCCAGAGATGGGAAATGCTTGTTAAACGCAATCCCGCCGCACCCGATAAAAGCCATCTGTAATTTTCCGTTCTTCATCCTTCTTTTCCTCCAACTCTTTTTTGTTTTTCATCATCTATCCTTCAAAATCCACGGACCTGCGCAGGGCTGCCGACTCTCTCGCCGCTTCCATCACCTGCAGCACCCGCCGTACCTGCTCCGGCCTGACGATCAGTTCTTCCCTTCCGTTGATCACACCCACAATATTACGGAAATAATCATTCCAGTCATTGTGCCTGCGCTGTATCACCGGAAGCTCCTCCGTGTACACCACATCCTCCGCCTTCGTGGAAAATGTCCTTGTAGGTCCCGCGTCCAGATTCTTCACCGTGTCCGGCAGCGCCTTCCGGAATTCCCCTGCACGGTATATCGCGCCGCTTTCCGCCTTGATCTCTTCCACCACCATGGTTCCCTTGTCGCCTGCCACATAGAATCTAGGCATCTTCCCAAGCAGAAAGGTTCCCAGTTCGATCTCTGCCGCCAGCCCGCTTTCAAAATACAGCAAGATCCGGAAATAATCATCCACCTCCTGGTTCACCGCGCATTTCATATCCGCGCAGATCTGGGTAATCTTCTCAGGAATCAGATCCAGTATCTGGTCGATCAGATGTACTCCCCAGTCATACAGCATCCCGCCGCCGTATTCCCTGTACTCATGCCAGTCATGCATTCTTCCAAACACACCATACAGGCTGGACTTGACCATAAAGATCTTTCCAAGCCGATTTTCCTCCCACGCTTTTTTGACCATGGAATAGTCCCGGTCCCAACGGCGGTTCTGATCCACGGTAAACATCACCCCATTTTCCTTTGCCGCCGCGTACATCCGATCAAACTCCTCCACATTCAGGGCGCAGGGTTTCTCTACGATCAGATGTTTTTTTGCGTTTGCCGTGTCGATCGCGACCTGACAGTGCAGATGGTTTGGTACACAGATCACAACCCATTCTACCGCCCCGTCTTTCAGAAGGTCCTGATAATCACTGTAGCGGCTTACCGTTTCCGGAGCCTTGCTCAGCTGTTTGGGATCCGTGTCGCAGACTGCTGTGATCTCCACCTCCTCCATAGTTCCCGCATGATTGTTATGCCACTGCCCCATAAATCCATAACCGATGATTCCTAATTTCAATTTTTTCATACCCTTTCCCTTCTTTCTTCACTATTGCCTTTTTTCCTGTTCTGTGTTATACTCACGGCCAATGATATCTGGCGTGAGTATAACGCCGGCTGCTGTCTGCCTCCTTGCAGGCGCATACGGCAGCAATCCCGCTCAAAACAGGAGGTTCTAACAAATGCAGCATAAATCTTACAGCATGATAACCCTACTCCGAAACATTTATATATCTATCACGCTGTTTCTTCTTACCATTGTTTTTATATTCAGCCTCTACAGCCTGCATACAGTAAAAAGTCAGTTTACCGCCTCACAGCAGCAGGCGCTGAATTTATATATGAGCGAACTGGACCAGTGCCTGTCCCGGATTTCCTCCTCTCTGCACATGTACCGTCTGCAGGAGGGAGCCCCGGATTTTACCACTCTCACTTCCGGGGACCTGTACCGCAGAAAATCAGATATCATCTCTGATTTTTCTTCTAATATCCTGTTTTTGAGCTACTGTGAAGGCTTGTTTCTTTTTGATACGGCAAATGACGAATACGGCTATGTCTTCAGCAATTCGCCGAACTCGCCTCAGACCTACAACACCCGGATGAAGATCAAGGATGCGGCCGCCTCCATCATGGAAGCCTCCCATCTGACGGCCTCCTCGGGCTGGCATCTCAAAAAACTGGATGGGCGGCAATACCTGCTGTTTCTTCAATGGACCGATGATTTCTGCTACGGCTCCTGGGTGAGTACAGATACCCTGCTGCCTGCTGTTTCCAGGTTATCCCCCTATCCGGATGCGCTTCTTTTCCTTACAGATGAGCAAGGCCATTGTCTGTCTTCCAGCTCGGATAGAGATCCTTCCGAAGTATTAGCAAAAAGCACTTACATCACAACGAGTACGGCCTCTTCCACAGTTCCGCTGACTCTCTCCATCAGTACGCCGGAGCCGCATTACCTTGCAACTATGAGTGTCAGCCTGCGGATTTTGATCGGTGTCAGCATTTTCGCTTTGCTGACCATTGCCATTGCAAGCACAGCCCTGAAGCGTATCATCAAAGAACCTCTGAATCAGGTTCTGACGGTCATTACCCAGTATGAATCCGGCAATCTGGATTATATGCCCCGCAATGAGGGTATGCCCCGGGAGATTCTTCACATCAATCAGGCTCTGGGCAGCATGTCTCATGAGATCCGGATGCTGAAGATCGATGTATATGAAAAGCAGCTCCATTTAAAGGACATCCAACTGCAATATCTGCAGCACCAGATCAAGCCCCATTTCATTATCAATATATTGAATACGATCGGACTGATGGTGCAGATGAAGGAAAACAAGAAGATTACAGAAGTAATCAGCTGTCTGTCGCAATATATGCGTAATACGATGAATCTGACCATCCGCACTGCCACGCTCCGGCATGAGCTGGACCACTTAAATGATTATCTGACCCTGCAGCAGATCCGCTATCCAGATCAGATTACTCTCCACTGCAGTATTGACCCGCAATTGCAGGACTTCCAGATCCCGATCCTGACGGTCCAGACCCTTGTGGAAAATATATTCAAGCATGCCCTGGAGCCCTATAAGCCCCTGGTCATTGAGATTCATGCCTCCATAGAGCAGAACCGGGTGTTTCTGTCTGTACGTGATAATGGCTGCGGATTCCCCGCGGAACTGATAGAGGATTTTAACCATCACCCATCCACTCCGGGAGACGGGCAGCACATCGGCCTTGTCAATATCCGGCAGCGTCTGGAACTGGAATGGCCGGATTCCTCCATGCTGCTTTCCAATGACTCCGGTGCCGTAGTGACCATTACCTTCCCCTGCCCACAGCCCTCTGCCGCAGACTGCACGAAGTCCCCTGACGCAGACACAGACCGCCTGCATCATTCTGCAGCTCCTGAAAGGACCTGAGCCCTCTGTCCCGGCTGACGCTCAGCCCTTCACGGAGCCAACCGTCATGCCTTTTACAAAATATTTCTGGAAGAAAGGATACAAAACCATAATCGGCAGCACCCCGATCACCGCCAGCGCCATCCGCATGGACGAGCTGGGCATGATCATGGTTCCCTGTGCCACTTCCGCGCCTTCCGCTGTTGCCAGATAGTTGATATTCTGCATCATACGGTTCAGGAAGTTCTGCAGGCTGAACAAATCCGCGTCTGTTACATAATACAGTCCGTTCATCCAGTCATTCCAGTAATTGATCCCGACAAACAGTCCTACCGTGGCCATGATCGGCTTCGACAGTGGCATCACCACCCGGTAAAAGATGAAAAATTCCCCTGCCCCATCAATCTTTGCCGCTTCGATCAGAGAGAACGGAATGTTCATCTTAAAATAATTCTTCATCAGCATGACGTTGAACGCATTCAGCAGTAAAGCCGGTATGATCAGCGCCGGAAGCGTGTTTTTGATATGGAATATCTGCGTCCACATCATATAGGTAGGCACCAGCCCTCCATTGAAGAGCATGGTAAAAAATACCAGAAAAGACATCACATTATGCAGCTTAAAATCCTGTCTGGAAAGCGGATACGCCAGCAACGGCGTGATCATAAGCGAGACCGATGTCCCCACGAATGTCACCAGCAGGGTGATCCCATACGCCCTGAAAATTGTTCCCGCCCTTCCGATGATGTAGCGGTAGGCATCCAGGCTGAACACCCTCGGCCAGAACTGATACCCGTCAGCGATCAGCGCGCTTTCCTGGGTCACGGAAGACATGATCAGCAGTACAAACGGCAGCAGGCTGCACAATGTCAGAAAAATCAGGATGATATTGATCACAATCTGAAATGTAGTTCCACTTTTTATTTTTTTCATTACAATCTCCTCTCACAGCAGTTTCCCTTTCAGGCCGCGCGCCCCAGTACATCGTTGTACTAGTATAATCCATTTTAATTAGACAACCTTTAATTGATATGATATAATGTCCCT
>CAYQBE010000070.1:0-24340 GCA_964415625.1 uncultured Clostridium sp. | reverse complement strand
CTCAGCATCTTGGGAGAATGATTCTCCGTGATATCCAGCACGGTTGCCGCCCGCTTATTGCCGTCCTCTGCAAGGGAACGCATCTTGATCTTGCTTACCGTGGTAAGCGCTGTCTCCGCAGAAGAGAAAAAAGCTGATAACAATAACAGGATAAATAATATGAAAAATTGTATGGCGTCACTAGGGTCCAATGATATCTTCAACTCCTTTTCCTTTGAACTTGACGAGTATACCAGATTACTATACATCATTCCGGCGAAATTTGCAAGTTGAATTTCAATCCGTTTTATTGTATATTAAATTTAACAGAGAAAGCTATTAGAAAAATGAATGGAGACGGCTTATGGAGTTGTATCAGGAATTATGCGGGATACTGGGAAAAGAAAATGTATTTAAAGAAGAGCCGATGAGCAGGCACACTACCTTCCGGGCCGGCGGGGCGGCGGATTTTTTTGTAACGCCTGAGAAGGAAGGGCAGGTTCGGAAGACGGTGTCTTTTTTGAAGGAGGCGGGAGTTCCGTTCTATATCATGGGAAATGGCAGCAACCTTCTGGTAGGGGACCGGGGTTACCGGGGAGTGCTCCTGCAGATCTGTAAAAAAATGAACCGGATCCGGATCCAGGATACCGTGATCCAGGCCCAGGCCGGAGCGCTTTTGTCAAAAATTGCGGCAGAGGCTCAGGCAGAAGGGCTGACCGGCTTTGAATTTGCCTCCGGAATCCCGGGGTCACTGGGGGGCGCGGTGATGATGAACGCCGGGGCTTACGGCGGGGAGATGAAGCAGGTGCTGACCCAGGCCCAGGTTCTGAACGCGTCCGGAGAGATCGAGGACGTTCTGGCGGAAGAGATGGAGCTGGGCTATCGGAGCAGTATATTTTCCAGGAACGGCGGTGTGATCCTCAGTGCGTCCATCCAGCTGGAGCCGGGGGATCCGTCAGCGATCCAGAGCCGTATGGAGGAGTTGAAGTTTCTGCGTACATCCAAGCAGCCTCTGGAATATCCCAGCGCCGGAAGTACGTTCAAACGGCCGGAAGGGTATTTCGCAGGGAAGCTTATTCAGGACGCGGGGCTGAGAGGATTTCAGGTGGGCGGGGCCCAGGTGTCGGAGAAGCACTGCGGGTTCGTGATCAACAAGGACCAGGCTTCGGCAATGGATATCCGCTCTTTGATGGAGCAGGTATCGGAAAAGGTCTATGCGCAGTTCGGAGTCCGGCTGGAGCCGGAAGTGAAGCTGATCGGTGAATTTTAATCGTTAGCGGAAAGGACGTATGATGGGGCGGATGAGATTTGTCATAGTAACAGGAATGTCGGGGGCCGGGAAGTCTACCGCATTGAAGATGCTGGAGGATATGGGATATTTCTGTGTGGATAACCTGCCTGTTCAGCTGATGCCGAAGTTTGCGGAGATGCTGATGCTGCCGGATGCGGAGATCAGCCAGGCGGCGTTGGGCGTGGACATTCGGAACGGCCAGGCACTGGACGGGATCGAAGAACAGCTCTCCCATATGGACGGCCAGGGGATTGAGTATGAGATCTTGTTTTTAGATGCAAGGGACAACGTACTTGTAAAACGGTACAAGGAGACACGCAGGCAGCATCCTCTGGGCGGTATCGGCAGGGTGGATATCGGGATCGCGAAAGAACGGGAACGGATCGCGTTCTTAAAAATGCGGGCCACGTATATACTGGATACAAGTAAGATGCTGACCAGGGAATTGAAGCAGGAGCTGGAAAAGATCTTTGTGGAAGGAAAGGAATTTAAAAACCTGTACGTTTCCGTGATGTCCTTCGGCTTCAAATATGGGATCCCGCAGGACGCGGATCTGGTCTTTGACGTGCGTTTCCTGCCCAATCCTTACTATATAGAAGGCCTGAAGGAAAAGACTGGGAATGACCGGGAGGTACAGGAGTATGTCCTGAATAATGACCGGGCGCAGATTTTTGTGGAGAAGCTGGAGGGGCTTATGGATTTCCTGCTTCCGAATTATATTCTGGAGGGAAAGAACCAGCTTGTGATCGGGATCGGATGTACCGGAGGGAAGCACCGTTCCGTTACACTGGCAAATGTCCTGTACCATCATATGGAAAAGAAAGAAAATTATGGTGTGCGGATCGAACACAGAGACATTGAAAAGGATGCTATCGTAAAAGCACACTGAAAGGCGGAAGCGGACATGTCATTTTCTGGGAACGTAAAGGAAGAACTTTCCAGGAGCCTGAGCCCGGCCAGACACTGCCAGATCGCGGAATTAGCGGCTTTGCTGAGCATTTGCGGTTCGATTTCCATAGACAGCGGGAACCGGTACCGCTTAAAAATCCACACGGAAAATCAGGCTGTTGCAAGAAAAGTCTTTACATTGATCGAAAAAACATTTAATATAGATGCTGATATCTCAATTCGGAAGAACATGACGAAGAAGAGCGTCGTCTATGCAGTGATCGTCAGACGCCATGCCGATGCACTGCGGATCCTTCAGGCGGCGAAGCTGATCGACGAGCCTGAGAGGGCGTTTGACGAGGTGCGCATCGCGAATCCGATCGTGGTTCAGCAGACCTGCTGCAGGCGGGCATTTATCCGGGGAGCCTTTCTGGCTGCAGGTTCAATGAGCGATCCGGCGAAGTCCTACCATTTTGAAATCGTCTGCGGGGCGGAAGCGATGGCGGTACAGATTCAGAAGCTGATCTGCAGCTTTTCGATGGACGCCAAGATCGTTCCGAGAAAGAAGTCATACGTCGTGTATCTCAAGGAAGGGTCCCAGATTGTAGATATCCTGAATGTCATGGAAGCGCATGTCTCTTTGATGGAACTGGAAAATGTCCGGATTTTGAAGGAGATGCGCAATACGGTGAACCGTAAGGTAAACTGTGAAACAGCAAACATTAACAAAACCGTCTCCGCTGCGGTGAGGCAGATGGAGAATATTACATACTTGCGCGACACTATCGGTTTTGAAAAACTGCCGGAAGGGCTGGAGGAGGTGGCGCTCGCCCGCCTGTCTCATCCGGACGCATCATTGAAAGAGCTGGGGGGAATCTTGTCTCCGCCGGTCGGGAAATCTGGAGTGAATCACAGACTTCGAAAGCTGGAGGAATTGGCAGAAAAAGTGAAACAAAAACAAGGAGGATCAGGACTATGATTGAAATGCCAGTTGTCGTAAGACAGGAAAAGGGGCTTGACGGAAGGCCGATCGCATTATTGGTACAGGAAGCAAGCCAGTATGCAAGTAAGGTGTATATCAAGGTAGAAGACAAAAGCATCAATGCCAAAAGTATTATGGGGATGATGAGTCTGAGCCTTTCAGAAGGGGAGGAGGTTACAATCTTTACAGAGGGAGAAGATGAAGAGAAAGCAGCAGAGGGGATCAAGACATTTTTTATGACATCAAAATAATTTCATAGTGAAAATTCTGTCTGTAAGTTCATATTTTTTGTAACAGGGCATGACAGAATCGGAGTTTTGCCTGTATGGGGAGATGTAAGAATTATGAAGAAGATGCTGTTTATTTATAATCCGAATGCAGGAACCGGTGTATTAAAACCGAAGCTTGCGGATGTGATCGATATCCTGGTAAAGGGCGGTTATGATGTTACCACATATCCGACTCAGTGCTATCACGACGCATTGGCGAAAACGGTCACTTATACGGAGGATTATGACATCATTGTATGCAGCGGCGGGGATGGGACGCTGGATGAGGTGGTGACGGGAGTTTCCAAACGCGGGGGTAAGGTGCCCATCGGATATATTCCGGCAGGCACGACCAATGACTTCGCGCACAGTCTGCACATTTCCAGTAATATCCTGGAGGCGGCGGATGTTGCGGTGAATGGAGTGCCGTTTCCCTGTGATGTGGGAAAGTTCAACGACGATTATTTTGTTTATATTGCGGCATTCGGCCTGTTTACGGATGTATCCTATGGGACGAAGCAGAGTATGAAGAACGTGCTGGGGCATCTGGCATATATTCTGGAAGGTTCCAAGCAGATCTTTAATATTCCGTCCTACCATGTTCGGGTGGAGCACGACGGAGAGGTGATCGAGGATGATTTCATGTTCGGCATGGTGACCAATTCCCGGTCGGTGGGAGGATTTAAGGGGATCATCGGAAAGGATGTCATATTTGACGACGGACTGTTTGAAGTGACGTTGATCAAGACGCCGAAGAATCCCATCGCCCTGAATGAGATCATTGCGTCGCTGGTGATCAAGCAGATCGATTCCAATCATGTATACTCCTTCCGTTCCGGCGAGATTCATTTTGAGTCGATCGAGGAGATCCCGTGGACGCTGGACGGTGAATTCGGCGGGGAGCACGACAGTGTGACGATCCTGAATAAGAAGCAGGGGCTCCTGATCATGGTCAGGGAAGATACCAGAGTGCATCTGGAGGAAAAGAAGGAAGAGCTGTTGGAGAAGATCAAAGAGGAAGAAGGACTGGAAATCGAATAAAGTAAATGAAAAACAGCGGGGGTGCACCGCTGTTTTTTGCTCTATTGGAAACTTCTCCAAATTTTTTATTAAAATAAAAAACTCCGGGGGGATGCACAGCGCGCAAACCTCAATGGTTTCATTTTCTATAGAAAAAATAAAAAAGCTCCGCATAACCAGCGAAGCTTTGGGTAATAATAATGACTCCAAGGGGAATCGAACCCCTGATTCCAGCGTGAGAGGCTAGCGTCTTAACCGCTTGACCATGGAGCCATACGCTGCGGATGCTTCCAAGTTTTAAAACCGTTCTGCATCACAAGCAAGATTGATTATAGCACATGATTTTCAATAGTGCAAGCATAAATTTATTTTTTATACAAATTGTTTGTAGATTCTTTCTGGAATTGTTTGGCAGAAATGGTTTACATTCCTACGTTCATTTGGTAGTATGGAACTATCAGGATTAAGGTAACTGCCCGGCCGTGGCGCGGCATGGGAACAGTTACGGATTCAGCAATTTAGAATGAGGAGGCTGACAACATGAGAATTATTAAGGCAACTGACTACAAGGACATGAGCAGGAAGGCGGCGAATATCATCTCCGCACAGATCATTATAAAGCCGGACAGTGTATTGGGGCTGGCTACAGGCTCTACACCGATCGGGCTGTATGAGCAGCTGGTGGAGTGGTATAAAAAAGGAGATCTGGATTTTTCAAAGATTTCGACCGTGAATCTGGATGAATATAAGGGACTGAACCGGGAAAATGACCAGAGCTATTATTATTTTATGCATGATCATCTGTTCAATCATGTGAATATCCGTCCGGAATGTACCAATGTGCCTAATGGTATGGAGCCGGATTCCGAGAAGGAATGCAAGAGATACGAAGCGCTGATCGACAGCCTGGGCGGCGCGGACCTGCAGCTTCTGGGACTGGGACATAACGGCCATATCGGATTCAACGAGCCTGCGCCTGTATTTGAGAAGGCAACCCATTGCGTGGATCTGACGGAAAGCACGATCGAAGCCAACAAGCGCTTCTTTGCGTCTGCGGACGAGGTGCCGAAGCAGGCTTACACGATGGGAATCGGAACGATCATGAAGGCGAAGAAAATCCTGGTGGTTGTCAGCGGAGAGGACAAGGCGGAGATCGTTGCGAAGGCATTTTCAGGGGATGTGACCCCGGAAGTACCGGCCTCCATCCTGCAGATGCATCAGGATGTGACCGTGGTTGCGGATGAGGCGGCGCTGAGCTGCCTGTGTAAGTAAGGGCCTGCTTCAAGCTGCCTGCGGCGGGGATGGATCCATCATGGCTTTGTGCCGCCGCGGCAGACAGATTTTGGGAAAGTGATGAGGCATAGAAGATGGTAATAAAAAATGTATTGGTCTATGGAGAAGACCAGGTTTTTACAGAAGGCGAGATTTATATCAAAGAAGGAAAATTTGCGGCGGAGGCGGCAGGGAATGAGGAGACAGTGGACGGGGAAGGCTGCTTTGCCATCCCGGGGCTGGTAGATATCCATTTCCACGGCTGCGTCGGGGATGATTTTTGCGACGCATCGGCAGAAGCCATCGGACGGATGGCAGAGTATGAGGCATCCAACGGAATCACATCAATCTGCCCTGCAACCATGACGCTGGAGGAAAAGCTGCTTCATGAGATCATGAGTACGGCGGGAGAGTACCGGAAGCAGGAAGATGGCGCGGATGGAAAAGCGAAGCTGGTGGGCATCAATATGGAAGGGCCGTTCATCAGCGTCAAAAAGAAGGGCGCGCAGGCGGCAGACCACATCCGGCCCTGCGACGTGCCGCTGTTCCGGAAGCTGCAGGAGGAATCCGGCGGACTGATCCGGTTGGTGGACATTGCGCCGGAAACCGAAGGGGCAATGGAATTTATTGACGAGGTAAAAGGTGAGACCGTCATTTCCATTGCGCATACGACGGCGGATTATGATACCGCTTCGGAAGCGCTGGAAAGGGGGGCAAGCCATGTGACCCACCTGTACAATGCCATGCCGCCTCTGAACCACCGGGATCCTGGCGTGATCGGCGCTGCCCGGGACGCGCAGGACTGTCATGTGGAGCTGATCTGCGACGGCATCCATATCCACCCTTCTGTTGTGCGCGCCACCTTCGAGATGTTCGGGGCAGAGCGGGTCATCCTGATCAGTGACAGCATGAGGGCGACCGGACTGACAGACGGGCAGTATACGCTGGGCGGGCAGGACGTGTATGTGAAGGGGGCGAAGGCCACCCTGGCCGACGGGACCATAGCCGGCTCCGCGACGAACCTGATGGGCTGCCTGCGCAGGGCGGTCATGGATATGGAGATCCCGCTGGAAACGGCGGTAGGCTGCGCAACCGCCAACCCGGCCCGGGAGATCGGGATCTATGACAGGTGCGGAAGCATCACACCGGGGAAGGATGCGGATCTGGTTCTGCTGGACAAGGATCTGCAGGTGAAGGCTGTATATTTGAATGGAAGAAAGCTGGCGAAATGATAAATATGGGCGGTTGTGACTGACAAAAGAAGAGGAGCGGTACAACAATGATAAAAGTAAAGGAATACAGGGGATATATCCGAAACTGGGAAGCGCTGTGCGGGGAACTGGGGATTGACCGTTCACTGCCCCGTGATGACCGTGAAACGGCGATCCTGGCGGTGGCATATAAGGCATGGGGCTGCCGGATGGCAGATCATCTGTATGGGATGTTTGCGTTTGCGCTGTGGGACGAGGAGGAAGAGACTCTCTTCTGTCTCCGGGATCAGTTCGGGACGAAGCCTTTCTATTACTATCAGACAGAGGATGGAAGGCTGCTTTACGGCACCACGATCCGCGGGATCATGGAACAGCCCGGATTTGTGAAGGAACTCAACGAGGATATGCTGCAGATCTATCTGACTCTGACCTACGGCGCCGGAGAGGATACCTTTTTTAAGGGTGTGAAAAAGCTGCTGCCCGGGCGTTTTTTGATCTGGAAAGACGGGAAGCTCACGGTGGAGCGCTATTGGACACCCGAATTTCACCCGGATGAGAGCAAGTCTCTGGAAGACTGGGCGGAGGAGATCCACAGCACCATCCAGCAGATCATGCCGGAGGTGAAATCGGCGGACGAAACGGCGGAATCTTTCCTGTCCGGCGGTGTGGACTCTTCCTATGTGCTGGCCATGTCCGATGCGAAGACGGCGGATACCTGCGGCTATGCGGAGGAACGCTTTGACGAGTCCAGGCTGGCGGCGGAGACCGGAAGGATCCTCGGCCGGGAATGCTTCCGGAGCCTGATCACGCCGGATCAGTATTTTAGCATGGTTCCCTATGTCATGTACCATATGGAGCAGCCGCTGGGGGATGCCTCTGCCATCGTGTTTGCCATTGCGTGCCAGGATACGGCAAAGCACACGAAGCTCTGCTATTCCGGGGAAGGGGCGGATGAATTTTTCGGCGGCTACAATATGTACCGCAACGCGGAGCGCTACGGAGAGAATCTGAAAACCTTTTATGTGGGTAATACCAATATCATGAAGGAAGACGAGAAGAAGCGGATCCTGAAACGGTATGATGAAACGAACCTGCCCATCCATCTGGTCAAGGAGATCTATGAAGAGATCGAGGGGCTTGACCCGCTGTCCAAAATGTCGGATATCGACATCCAGATCTGGCTGGAAGGGGACATTTATCTCAATGTGGACAAGATGAGCACGGCAGTAGGTCTGGAGATCCGGATGCCCCTGACCGACCGGAGGATTTTTGACATTGCTTCCAGGATGCCCTCCCGGTATAAGGTGAACGAAGAGCAGAACAAGGTGGCCTTCCGTACCGCGGCGGCAAAGGTGCTGCCGGAGGAGATTGCTTTCCGTAAGAAGCTGGGCTTTATTGTGCCCATCCGCATCTGGATGGCGGATGAACGGTATAATCAGGATGTGCGGAGGCTCTTCCAGAGTGAGATCGCGGAGAAGTTCTTCCGTGTGGAGGAGATCAATGGGATTTTTGAGGATTACATAGGGGGCAATTCGGACAATTGGCGGAAGGTGTGGACGATCTATACGTTCCTTGTGTGGTATGAGGAATATTTTGTGAAGCGGTAAAAATGGCTGCATAGGCAATGCTTTTCAGGTAGAATATAAACAAGGAATACTACAAATGGGTAGGTTCATGTCATTGAATGGGATTTTTGGGGATTACATTAGGGGGAGTGGGGGCTGCGTAGAGTCACCAACTCCCCGATGAGAAATTTTTCTGGTAGAGAGGCACATTTTAGTCAAATGTCGGAATAGGTGATAGAAATCCTTTCTACAATTCCCGAATTAATTATAATTATAGCCTGTATGTTTCTGCCTTTATACTGAAAATCATATATTGCCATTCCGCTTGCATATTCCGCATTGTATTCTGTGGAGACATTTATGTCGGCATTTAGTTTCGCCATACAGGATTCAACTTGATTTACGTTGTCTCCAATAGATAACCCTCCTGCATTAAATGAGGCATTCATACCGGATTCCAATGCAACACTACCAACTTTTCTATTATATAGCGTTATATGCGGCAGACCGCTGTGGTTATTGGCTTCATTATCAAGATTCCCAAATCCGTCATCATGAAAATCACTTTTATCATAAGTTTTATAAACAGCCCGGTCTTTCGTCCCCATATAATCCAGTACATTATCAGGCACTTTGCCGGAGCCGGTCATAAGTCCGAATACGCCTGACAGGGCAAGGAACACGACAAAGGCTATACTCGCGTTTTTCTTTGGCTTTTTCTTGACAGCCCTGTAGATCAGTAATGCGAGTGATATGATGGCACAGCATTCAAATATCATATCAAAGCCGATGTACTCCTGGACAAAGAGTGCAATGAAGGAAACGACGCAGATCAGCAGGAGGGCTTTGAAACTTGTTTTCCAGTTTTTCTCCGTGTCCTTTCCATCCTTGAGCTGCCTGAGATCCTCCGCAAAATTTTTGCCATGCTCCATCATTTTTTTCTGACCCTCTTTTGCCGCGTTAGCCGCTGCCTGGGTCGCATTCTTCACATTTTCATTTTCCATCTGGCTTGCGATCGTATCCTTCGCCATGTCAGCAACTTTCCCGGTCTTTTCGGCCAATTCTTTTGCGGCCTTTTTCAAATTTTCTTCTGTGTTCTTATCCATATTCTTGTGATGCCTCCTTTTCTCATTCCGTGATCATAAATCCGGCCTGCCATAGTAAAGCGCCGCCGTCTTGATTCCCCAAGGATTTTCCTCAATAGGGACATTGTCATTCTGGCTTTCATACCGCAAAACATTTTTGAATACATATGCCAGAAGCATACCCAGACGCCGCTTGTCATCGTCAGTTATTTTCGCGGGCTTAAAGCCGTGCTCATCAAGGAACCTGAGCAATACCTGTAAGGGCGGTATCCCACTGTCATTTCCGGCGACAATTTCTTTCAGGGCGTCCGCATTGCTGAGGAATGCCATAGATTGAAAAAACAGGGGCGTGTCAGGAAAATCCGCCGCGCTTTTATAAGCCTCTGTGAAATGTTTCCGGATGGAAGCGGTGACAGAAGCTGTGGAACATTGGTTCATCTCGTAACTCCTTTCCTCTCTTTTTTTGGCATGGAAATAAAAACGGATTTTCCGTCCTCTAATTTTCCAGCTTTTTGTTATTATACTCTGAATAATTCTTATAGTCAATAAATACTTCTTATAGTGCATTTATGGATGAATAAAAATCACGTATACTACATAACATAAAAGAGATTGAGGAGGCGCCATGAATCAGATCAACTACTCAGATATCGGCGGGAGGATCCGCCTACAGCGGGAAGGCCTTGGCCTGACACAGGAACAGCTGGGAGAGGCCTGCGACCTGTCCACATCCTTTGTCGGGCATATTGAACGCGGCTCCCGCAAATTGTCGGTTGAGAGCCTGTATAAGATTGCGGGAGTCCTGAATGTGAGCACGGATTATCTGCTTCTGGGCCGCATGGTGCAGGAAACCTCATTGCCGATTGAGATTGCTTCGTCCCTGAAAGGCTCCAGCCAGACAAAAAGGGAGCAGTTCTGGCGCACCGCAAAGGTGCTGGCTGGCCATCTCGATGAATTATAAACGCCCCATCTGAATGTATTGTACATCAGGTGAGGCGTTTTGTACTGTGCTGCCGGCACAGTCAGGGAAAATTTCCACCTGTACCGTAACAGGTGGATGCCGCAATGCGACCGCCGCAGGCGCGGGTTTCGCAGGCGAAATGCTGTTCTATTCTTCAGTAAATGCATTCCAGGGTTCCCAGTATACCCATTCTCCATCTTGAAAGGTGTAATAGGTACTGTCGCTGTTCAGAACATCGTTAAACAGCAGGGCAGGGGTTCCAGAGTCTGTGAAGATCGGTTTTGAACAGGCAAAGTTTTTTTCTTCCGTCTGGTACAGAGTCCAGGTCAGGGAATACTCTGTCAGCCAGTAGGAGTATTCAGGAATCTGCGTCTCAATCCATTTTGAGCGCGCAAGCGTAACCAGAAATTCGTCCGTGCCGTCTCCGTTGATATCTGTAACTACGATTTCATACACAGGAGAATATCCCGGCAGTACATAACCAGGATTCTCCAATTGTTTTTTCTCGTATTCCTCGTAATAGATATCTTCAAAGGAAAAGATCGTCTCCTTCGCATCTCCCGATGAACAGGAAAAAGCCAGACGATCTCCTTTTTTCCTGGCATCTACTGTGACGATGAGGTCTTCCCGCAAGTCGATGGGAAATGAAACGGACTCGGAATCCCTTAGAACTACAGTAAGAAGCGTAATTGGGTTTGGGAAGGAATATAATTCGTATCTCAGGCTTTCATCTTCCAGATCAGAATCTGCAGCCGAACCGTCTGCCGGGACGCTTTCCGCAGACAAAGAATCATCGGACTGGGAATCGTTGGCCTGGGAAGGTTCCGGGGACGGAGAACTGTCATCCGGAGTATATGCGAGTCTTTTGATAGTAAGGCTTCCGGCCACAAGGAATACTGGCAGAAGCACTGCAGACAGCTTATATATGAAATGCCTCCGTTCAAGACGCCTCAGATGCGCCAAAGCCTGCGCGGCGGTCTGATAACGGCGTTTTGGGTCTAATTCCGTACAATTCCGTACAATCTTCCCCAGAATCCCATGGCATAGTGCTTTCTCGGGGAAATGCCCTGTCGCAAGTTCATTTAAGGTGACACCGAAAGAATAGATATCTGTACGGAAATCCGACTGCGCAAAACCATACTGCTCCGGCGGGGCATAGATGCGGGAGCCCTTTACGGTCGTGTCCTCTTTTTTCTCTTCGGAAAATTGTCTTGCGATATCAAAGTCAATCAGCTTTATGGAGCCGCTGCCGTCGATGATGATATTTTCCGGCTTGATATCCCGGTGGATGATATGGTTTTCATGAAGGAACACAAGGGCATCTAAAAGCTGCTTCCCGATGGCAAGCGCCTGCCTGCCCATTGCTCCTTCTTCTTCCAGAAATTCAGCCAGGGTTTTTCCTGCCAGATATTCCTCGATCACATACAGCTCATCCTGATATGGAAATACGTCAAGAACTTCTGCAATATGGGGATGCCGGATGGAGGAAAGAGTCTGATATATGTTCATATGTTCCATGGAAAGCTTCCTCATGACAAACCGCTTTTCGGTCACTGTGTCCTTAACAAGCCATAGATTTTCTTTCTCATTCAGCGTGTCTATTTTTTTATAGCAGTCCAGTTTGTATTTCTGTGCGGCTTCTGTCATGAGAGGTGTTCCCCTTTCATTCCTTCCCGGATACTGTTACTGCGGGCAGCGGGCAGGAGAAGAAATATATGTTTGACTTTAAAGATATTTTAGTATAGTATGGGACAAGAGTCAAATGCTGTTATGCGAAACGCCATATAAATAGGATCAACGGGGGAAGCCATGAAGAAAAAAACAGAAGATCTTGTAAATGAGATCGTAGAAGGGAAGAGCATTTCCCGGTATATCGATACGAACCAGGATGAATTTTTAGAGATCCCTTTGCATGTATATTTGAAAAAGCTTTTAGCAGATTCCAATTTGAATGTGTCCCAGGTTGCGGACCGTTCGCACAAGGGCGAATATATTTATCAGGTATTCCGGGGGATCAAGAATCCCGGCAGGGATGTTATCATCAGTATCGCCCTGGCCATGAAGCTGGGCATGGAAGAGACGGAAAAGCTTCTGAGGATCGCGCGCATGCCCCGGCTGGATGCCAGAAACCGGCGGGATTCGATTTTGATCCATGCCCTGGCACGGGGACTGGAGGTTCCGGATGCCAACGATGTTTTATATGAATTTGAGGAACCATGCCTGTAAAAGAATCAGAACAGATTTTGAGGAAAATTGATGGCATATCAATAAAATTTAAGATTGTCTTTTTTTTGATAATGGGATATAATGGTACAAGAGTCAAAAATATTTCCCGCCGGATAAAAGCGGCGGGGTGGGAGAATTGGAGGAAAGTTATTATGTTAGTATCAGCAAAAGAAATGCTTCAAAAAGCAAAAGCAGGCCACTATGCAGTCGGACAGTTCAACATCAACAACCTGGAGTGGACAAAGGCCATCCTTCTGACAGCAGAAGAGTGCAAGTCCCCGGTGATCCTCGGCGTGTCTGAGGGCGCAGGCAAGTACATGGCTGGATATAAGACTGTAGTCGGCATGGTAAACGGTATGCTGGAAGAGCTGAAGATCACGGTTCCGGTTGCTCTGCATCTGGATCACGGCAGCTATGACGGATGTATGAAGTGCATCGAAGCAGGCTTCTCATCCATTATGTTTGACGGTTCCCATTTCCCAATCGAAGAGAACGTAGAGAAGACAAAAGAGCTGGTTAAGATCGTCAATGAAAAGGGAATGTCCCTGGAAGCAGAAGTCGGCGCGATCGGCGGAGAAGAAGACGGCGTGATCGGCAAGGGCGAGTGCGCGGATCCGGAAGAGTGCAAGAGGATCGCTGACCTTGGAATCGACTTCCTGGCAGCAGGTATCGGCAACATCCACGGCAAATATCCGGAGAACTGGGAAGGCTTAAGCTTTGAGACTCTGGATGCCATCCAGAAGCTGACAGGGGACATGCCTCTGGTACTTCACGGCGGTACAGGAATCCCGGCTGACATGATCAAGAAGGCCATCTCTCTCGGCGTTGCGAAGATCAATGTAAATACAGAGTGCCAGCTTTCCTTCGCGGCAGCGACAAGGAAGTACGTAGAAGCAGGAAAAGACCTGGAAGGCAAGGGATTCGACCCGCGTAAGCTTCTGAAACCGGGCTTTGAGGCAATCCAGGCAACCGTAAAAGAAAAGATGGAATTATTCGGCTCTGTTGGAAAGGCCTGAAAAAAAGTTTAAATTTTACTTGCCTTTTTGGAAGGATTGAGTTATACTGACAGACGTAGAAAAGAACGAGGACGTTCCAAGAATGCTTGGAGTGTCCTCTTTTACTTTCAAACAGAAAGGAAGGAATTATGAGCACAGAATTTTTCAACGTAGCAGATATTTTTGGGGAAAATGTATTTAACGATACGGTGATGCAGGCGCGTCTGCCGAAGAAAGTGTACAAGAACCTGAAAAAGACGATTGAAGAGGGGAAGGAACTGGATCTTGAGACAGCGGATGTGATCGCACATGAGATGAAGGAATGGGCCATTGAAAAGGGAGCGACCCACTATACCCATTGGTTTCTGCCTCTGACCGGTGTGACGGCCGAGAAGCACGATTCATTTATCTCCGCCCCGCTTCCCAGCGGAAAGATCCTGATGAGCTTTTCCGGAAAAGAGCTGATCAAAGGGGAGCCGGACGCATCCTCATTTCCGTCAGGAGGCTTGCGCGCTACATTTGAAGCAAGAGGATATACAGCGTGGGACTGCACCTCTCCCGCATTTGTGAGACAGGACGCGGCAGGCGGCACACTCTGTATCCCGACGGCATTCTGTTCCTATACAGGAGAAGCACTGGATCAGAAGACCCCCCTCTTACGGTCCATGGAAGCCATCAACGTACAGGCGCTCAGGCTCCTCCGTCTGTTTGGAAATACGACGTCAAAAAAGGTCACTCCTTCCGTAGGGCCGGAGCAGGAATATTTCCTGGTGGATGCGGAAAAGTTTGAGCAGAGGAAAGACCTGATCTATACCGGGCGTACCCTGTTCGGCGCCATGCCGCCTAAGGGGCAGGAATTGGATGACCATTATTTCGGCACCATCCGCCAGAGGATCGCGGGCTTTATGCGGGACGTGAATATCCAACTGTGGAAGGTGGGTGTGACGGCCAAGACCCAGCACAACGAGGTGGCGCCGGCACAGCACGAGCTGGCTCCTATCTATGCGGAGGCCAACATTGCGGTAGACCACAACCAGATCGTGATGCAGACCCTGAAGCGGGTTGCATGCCAGCATGGGATGAAGTGCCTGCTCCATGAAAAGCCCTTTGCAGGGGTCAATGGCTCCGGTAAGCACAACAACTGGTCCATCACAACGGATGACGGTATCAACATGCTGGAACCGGGCAGGACGCCTCATGAAAATACCCAGTTCCTGCTGGTGCTGTCCTGTATTCTGAAGGCAGTCAACAAGCATGCGGACCTGCTCCGGGAGTCGGCGGCAGACCCGGGAAATGACCACAGACTTGGGGCAAATGAGGCGCCTCCGGCAATCATTTCCATTTTCCTCGGGGAGCAGCTTGAGGATGTGATGGAGCAGCTCATCAGCACCGGAGAAGCAACCCACAGCTTAAAGGGCGGCAAGCTGCAGACTGGTGTGACGACGCTGCCGGATCTGTCCAAGGACGCGACAGACAGAAACAGAACCTCGCCGTTTGCATTTACGGGAAATAAATTCGAGTTCCGTATGGTAGGCTCCCGGGATTCCATCGCGAACCCCAATATTGTGCTGAATACCATCGTTGCGGAAGCATTTGCGGATGCCTGCGATGTACTGGAAAAGGCAGATGATTTTGAGATGGCAGTGCATGACCTGATCAAGAAATACATGAGTGAAAACCAGCGGATCGTATTCAACGGAAACGGATATTCCGAGGAATGGGTGAAGGAGGCCGAGAGAAGAGGGCTTCCGAATATCAAATCTATGGTCGAGGCGATCCCTTCGATCACAACAGACAAGGCCGTGGAGCTGTTCGAGCGGTTCAATGTATTTACGAAGGCCGAGCTGGAATCCCGTGCGGAGATCCAGTATGAAACTTACGCGAAGGCGATCAACATCGAAGCGCGCACCATGATCGATATGGCAAGCAAGCAGATCATCCCGGCGGTGATGGGATATACCAAGACCCTGGCAGACACCATTCTGGCAGTCAAGGCGGCTGGCGCGGATGTGAGTGTACAGTCCGGGCTGCTGACAGAGGTTTCCGCGCTCCTGAAAGACACGAAGGATGCTCTGGAGGCACTCATCCGGGTGACAGAGGAAGCAGCGGCGAAGGAAGAAGGGCCGGTACAGGCAAATTATTATCATACGGATGTATTTCCGGCAATGGAGGCGCTGCGGGCACCTGTAGACAAGCTGGAAATGATCGTGGATAAGGAAGTATGGCCGATGCCTTCTTATGGGGACCTGATTTTTGAAGTGTAAGGACGGTCTGTGATTCTGCTGAGAAAAGGTTTTGCTGTCGGCAGATTGATGAAAATGATAAAACTGAAAGGACGTTTTTCGAAAAGAAGAACGTCCTTTTTCCGCAGAGCGTATCAGGAGGCCGCAGGATCCTCCAAAAAATAATAAAGAAAAGAGCAGGAGGCACAGGATGCATAATTATACAAGAAAAGATATCATGGAGATGGTAGAGGACGAGGATGTGGGCTTTATCCGTCTGCAGTTTACCGATATATACGGAACCATGAAAAATATGGCGGTGACGGTAAGCCAGCTGAAAAAAGCCATGGATAACCAGTGCATGTTCGACGCTTCCCCCATCCGGGACTTCCCGGGGGCGGGAGAGTCGGACCTGTACCTGTATCCGGATCTGAGTACATTTGAAATTTTTCCATGGCGTCCCCAGCAGGGCAAGGTGGCACGGCTGATCTGCGATATCCACTGTTCGGACGGCCGGCCCTGCGAGAGCGATCCGCGGCAGGTCTTGAAAAAGGTGCTGGCAGAGGCGGCGGAGATGGGATATACCATGAAGGCGGGGCCGGAATGCGAATTTTTCCTGTTCCATACGGATGAGGACGGCCTTCCGACGACGCTGACCCACGAACAGGGGGGCTATTTTGACGTAGGCCCGCTGGACTTCGGGGAAAATGCCCGGCGGGATATGGTGCTGACCCTGGAAGAGATGGGGTTTGTCATTGAATCCTCCTACCATGAAACCGCGCCTGCCCAGCATGAGATTGATTTTCAGTTTGATGAGGCGCTTGTTACGGCGGACAATATCATGACCTTCCGGATGGTCGTCAAGACCATTGCGAAGCGCCACGGGCTTCACGCCACATTCATGCCCAAGCCGAAGACGGAAACCGCAGGCTCCGGGATGCATCTGAACCTGTCCCTGCACAGGGACGGGAAAAACAGTTTCCGGGACGACGAGGATCCCAATGGGATCAGCCGGGAGGCTTATTATTTCATGGGCGGGCTGATGAAGCATATGCAGGCCATCACCTGCATCACCAATCCTACGGTAAACTCCTATAAACGGCTGGTGCCGGGCTTTGAGGCTCCGGTTTACCGGGGATGGTCCGCAAGCACCAGGAACCCTCTGCTGCGGATTCCGCCGGTGCGGGGAGAGCATGCCAGGATCGAGCTGAGAAGCCCGGATTCTTCGGCAAACCCGTATCTGGCATTTGCGGTATTGCTGGCTGCCGGTCTGGACGGGATCCGGAATCAGATCCTGCCGCCGGAGGGCATCGACAGGAATATCCAGGCAATGACGGATGAGGAACGGGCAAAGCTGCAGATCGAGAAGCTTCCTGCAAACCTGGGGGAAGCCGTGAGGGAGCTGGAGCAGGATATGTTTATCCGGGAGGTGCTGGGGCAGAAGCTGGCATCGGATATCATAGCAGCCAGAAAACAGGAATACCAGGACTACTGTATGCAGGTAACAGACTGGGAGATCGCGAATTATCTGTATAAAGTATGACGGGGCAGACGGTTCGCGGCATGACGGCTGAAGCAGTCAGATTTGCGGATACTGTATCGAAGATCAGGAGATTCGTTTCTGGAATTGGGGAACAGGCTGGGGGTGAGCAGAGATGGTCCATATGATCATTGTATTTCCAAAAAAGGAAGTGGGAGTAAATATTCGGAATATCCTGAACCGCAACGGCCTGGATACGGCCGGGGTATGTACAACGGGCGCCCAGGCGCTGCAGTGCGCGGATACGATGGATGAAGGGATCGTGATCTGCGGATACCGGATGAAGGATATGATGTACTCGGAGCTTCGGGAATGTCTGCCGGACACCTTTGAAATGCTTCTGATCTCTTCGCCGGAGAAGTGGAGCGACGGCCTGGAACCGGGAGTGCTGGGGCTGTCCATGCCTCTTAAGGTCTATGATCTGCTCAACAGTGTGGAAATGCTGCGGCAGGGGATCCAGCGCAGGAGAAAGAAGCGGCGGGAGGCGGCGAAGAACCGGAGCGCAGAGCAGAAGGCTGTGATCTCAGAGGCGAAGGCACTTCTGATGGAGCGAAACCACATGTCCGAGGAAGAAGCCCACCGGTATCTGCAGAAAAGCAGCATGGACAGCGGGACAAATATGCTGGAAACTGCACAGATGGTGTTGACGATTATGCGAGATATGGTATAAACTATTCAGAACGGCAGTAGACGGGTCTGAGACCTGCCGTTCGTCTGTCAGGGGAAGCGGATTTCCTGACAGCAGAGTTATGACATCACAGCAGAAATGAGGAAATAGAGAAATGAGATTTACAAAGATGCAGGGCCTGGGAAATGACTATGTCTATGTCAATTGTTTTGAGGAAACGATAGCACATCCTTCGGAGACGGCGGTGCGGGTCAGCGACCGGCACTTTGGGATCGGGGCTGACGGCCTGATCCTGATCAAACCCTCCGAGAAGGCGGATTTTGAGATGGAGATGTACAATGCGGACGGTTCCCGCGGGGAGATGTGCGGCAACGGGATCCGATGTGTGGCAAAATATGTCTATGACTACGGCCTGACGGATCAGACCCACATTTCCATAGAGACACTTGGCGGGATCAAGTATCTGGATCTGATCGTGGAAGAGGGCAGGGTCAGGCTGGTGAAGGTAGATATGGGCAGTCCGGTACTGGAGGCAGAGCAGATTCCGATCATTGGTCTGGGAAGCCGGGTTTTAGACGAACTGATCCGGGTGGATGATATGGAGTACCATATAACAGGAGTATCCATGGGCAACCCTCACGGGGTGGTCTTTCTGGAGGACGTGAAAAATCTGGAGATTGAGAAGATTGGTCCCTTGTTTGAGCATCATGAATGCTTTCCGAACCGGATCAACACGGAATTTGTCCATGTGCTGGACAGGCACACGGCAGAGATGCGCGTGTGGGAGCGGGGATCCGGAGAAACCCTGGCCTGCGGTACCGGTGCCTGCGCGGTGGCGGTGGCCTGTGTGCTGAATGGCTTTACAGAGGAGGAAGTGACGGTGAAGCTTTTGGGCGGAGATCTGCAGATCCGGTGGGACCGGGAAACAGACAGGGTCTATATGACCGGGCCGGCAGAGGTGGTATTTGACGGCGAGTGGCCCGAGATGTGAGTCGGGATTTCATTTTGATACATAAAAGGAGATAATAGAAATGTTTAACATCAATGAGAATTATCTGAAACTGCTGGGAAGCTATCTTTTTTCCACGATTGGGAAAAAGGTGGCCGCCTATACGGAGGCGAATCCGGACAAATCCATCATCCGTCTGGGAATCGGCGATGTGACCCAGCCTCTGGCGCCGGCGATCATTGATTCCCTGCACAGCGCGGTGGACGAGATGGCACATGCGGAGACATTTCACGGATATGCTCCGGATCTGGGGTACGAATTTTTACGCAGCGCCATGGCGAAGCAGGATTACCAGGCACGGGGCTGCGATATCTCTGCCGACGAGGTATTTATTTCCGACGGGGCAAAGTGTGATTCCGGAAATATCCAGGAGATTTTCAGTATAGACAATAAGATTGCGGTCTGCGACCCGGTGTATCCGGTCTATGTGGACACCAATGTGATGGCGGGCAGGACCGGAACCTACGATCCGGCGGCGGAGACATGGAGCGACGTGATCTACATGCCCTGTACGGCGGAGACGGATTTTACGCCGGAGCTGCCGAAGGAGACCCCGGATATCATTTACCTGTGCTTCCCCAATAACCCGACCGGCTCCACGATCACGAAGGCACAGCTTCAGGAGTGGGTGGATTATGCGAACAAGACCGGGGCGGTGATCATCTATGACGCTGCCTACGAGGCTTACATTTCCGAAGAGGATGTGCCCCATACGATCTATGAATGCGAAGGGGCGAGAACCTGTGCCATCGAGCTGCGCAGCTTTTCGAAGAATGCCGGATTTACCGGGGTGCGCCTGGGGGCGACCATTATTCCGAAGGATTTGAAGTGCGGGGATGTGACGCTCCATTCCCTGTGGGCAAGGCGCCACGGCACAAAATATAACGGCGCCCCATATATCGTACAGAAGGCAGGGGAGGCTGTGTATTCCGAAGCGGGAAAGGCACAGCTTGCGGAGCAGGTAGCCTATTATATGAATAATGCAAAGGTCATCTACGAGGGATTGAAAAGCGCGGGCTACAGCGTGTCCGGCGGGATCAATGCGCCCTATATCTGGCTGAAAACGCCGGGAAAGATGACTTCATGGGAATTTTTTGACCATCTGCTGGAGAAGGCGGGGGTCGTGGGAACCCCCGGTTCTGGATTCGGCCCCAGCGGAGAAGGATATTTCCGCCTGACGGCATTCGGCAGCTATGAAAATACGGTGGCGGCGATCGAACGAATCAAGCAGGCAGGGTGAATAGGAAAGAGAAAAAGTGCGGAGAGTGCAGAAGGGCTCCGTGCTTTTTTGTTACAATTCATGGCCTGACCGTCCGCAAATTCAGCACACTCTTGCAAAGCTGCCGGGCAGCAGGTATAATTGGAATGTATCAATAAAAAATGCAGCCGCTCGGAATAACGAGCAATGGTTGTGGAATTGGAATAGGCAGGAGAGAGACAATGATAATCATAGCCTGTGTGGATGAAAGAAACGGAATGATGTTCAACCACCGGCGGCAGAGCCGGGATTCTGCGGTATGCGGGGACATCCTTCGGGAATGCGGCGGAAAGAAGCTGTATATGAGTGCGTATTCCGGCAAATTATTCGGGGACGTACAGGAGAATGATATTAGAATATCAGAGGATTTTTTGAAGGAAGCGGGAGAGGAAGACGCCTGTTTTGTGGAGGACATCCCAATTTCCGGCTTTGAGGATGAGATCCGGACGGTGATCCTGTATCATTGGAATCGGAGATATCCAGCTGACCGGT
Source organism: uncultured Clostridium sp. (assembly GCA_964415625.1). Taxonomy (GTDB): domain Bacteria; phylum Bacillota; class Clostridia; order Lachnospirales; family Lachnospiraceae; genus Schaedlerella. The sequence continues at coordinate 3,447 of CAYQBE010000070.1, read as the reverse complement.
ATTTTCCTCTGGAGCTGTCCGACGGCTCCTGGAAGCTTCAAAGAACGGAGGAACTGAAAGGGTCGTCCCATGAGAAGATTACGAAGGAGGTCTACGAAAGGGTAAGATGAAGAACGAATCTAAGCGGATTGGCTGGAGGCTGCTGCCGTTATTGCTGTGCTGCCTGCTGTTAACGGCATGCGCAAAGCTGGATGCATTAAGCGGTAGTGCCGGCGGGCATTCCAGGGGAGCGGAAACCATTGCGCTGTCAGAGCTTCCGGAGTATTCCGGCGAACCCTACATAGAGATCAACGGCAATGAACCCGATTTTACGAAGGAGGAATGGACAGAAGAATCCTTCGAACAATACGCCGAACTGGACAGTCTGGGAAGATGCGGCACGGCTTATGCCAGTGTGGGGACAGACCTGATGCCGACGGAAAAGCGGGGAAGCATCGGCCAGGTGAAGCCCACCGGATGGCAGACCGTGAAATATGATATCGTGGACGGAAAATATCTGTACAACCGATGCCATCTGATCGGCTACCAGCTTTCCGGTGAAAATGCAAACGAAAAGAACCTGATCACGGGAACCCGGTATATGAATGTAGAGGGGATGCTGCCTTTTGAAAATATGGTAGCCGATTATGTCAAAGAAACCGGCAATCATGTCCTGTACAGGGTGACTCCGGTTTTCGAGGGGGATCACCTGCTGGCGGACGGCGTGCAGATGGAAGCATTTTCGGTAGAAGATGAGGGGGACGGGATTTCCTTCCATATATTTGTGTATAATGTCCAGCCGGGGATCGAGATCGACTATGCAACCGGGGAAAGTTCCCTGGGCAGTTCAGAAGCTTACGGCGCAGAGACAGAGCAGGGCGAGATCCGGGGCAATTCCAGGTCAAAGATCTTTCACTGCCCGGGGCAGGCGGCCTATGAGGAGATGGCAGACTCGAAGTACCTTGTGATCTTTGAGACAGAACAGGAAGCGGAGGATGCAGGGTATCGGAAGGCAAAGAGATAAAGGGCTGAATGGTAAAAGAACCGGCAGAAAAGTTGTTGCTTATGAGGCACTTGAACAGGTGCTGGAATAAAAGCAATGACTTTTCTGCCGGTTTAAAACAAAATAATACCTCAAAGTCTCCTAATACAAAGACCTTGAGGTATACCACATAAATATCGGAGTGACAGGATTCGAACCTGCGGCCTCTACGTCCCGAACGTAGCGCTCTACCAAGCTGAGCCACACTCCGATAAAATAGGGAATCTGCTATTCCAGATTCCCGACTACGGAAAAGGGACTTGAACCCCTACTAACAGAGTCAGAGTCTGCTGTGCTGCCAATTACACCATTCCGCATTGTATCTTGTCCGCTCTTACCGGACGCAACATCGTTATTATAGCAGACTTCAAAAAAAAATCAAGTGTTTTTTTGAAAAAAATTAAAAAAATGACAAAAAATCCGGCTGGTCATGGAATCCACAAAATCTGTATGCGAAAAAAATGAATTAAATGCGTCATGCTGTCAAAAGTGTGTTATACTATTCTATATACATAGTGGGGGATTTGGGGATAAGACAGGCTTATCCATTTGTTGGTCAAAATTCAATAAGGAGGTTTCATGAGAAAAAAAATGCCCCTTAGATTGCTGTTCGTCTTTCTTTCAGTGGCATTGATTCCTGTATTATTTTTTTCGGCGGCAATGCAGCTTTACACAGTCAAGATAGAGAAGAAAGATATGGAGAAACGTGTAGAAGGCAATCTGAACACTTCCAATCAAGGGCTGGAGATGGTGTTTGAGAAGTATACAACGATTTTATATGACCTGTGTACGGACAAAGAGATTTTGAACATGGTAGAACGGATCGAGGCAGCAGGGGATGAGGAGGATGAAAATACCCGCATGCTGCAGTACAGGCTGGAAGCAATCTGCAGCCGGTACGAGGGACTTGAAGGCATTATGATTTCGTTAACTGATGGTGGGACTGTATTTTACGATCGTCTCAGTTCATCGTCTGTCAGCAGCCCGTGGATCGAAAAGCAGGAGATCCCGGAAGTAAAAAAGGGCAATGTATACCGGGGGATTTCAGAACCGGTGATAGACAATGAAAAAAAGGTTTATTTGTTCCAGATCGCGGGACGTCTGGAGCAGTCCGGATCCAAAGGAGGGAACCGGGCATCCGCAGCTGTTTATATCAACGAAGAACAGATCTGCAAAGTTCTGAATGGAGGCGGATACAGGCAGGGATATCTGCTGGACGGTGAGAGGATCCTGAGCTCCGCGTCCAAAGCAGATATCGGGCGCAACTGCGGAGAGCTTATGGATCTGAAGGAAAACCACTATGCCTGTATTTTGAATAATATCAGCGGATTTACGATCTGTAATATCCAGCCGGTCAAGGCTTATAAGGATCTGCTCCATATCCAGTATCTGATTTTGGGGATCATCGTTCTGGTCTCCGTATTTGTGGTGTCCATTATTGCCTGTCTGATCAAAAAACCATATCAGAAGGTGATCAATGATTATGTGGATGCGATGAACAGGGTCGGGAGAGGAGATTTTACGCTCCAGGTTACGGAAAAGACGCGGATCATACCGGATATGGGCAGGATTGAAAAGGAATTTAACAGGATGGTCCTTTATATCCGAAGACAGGTGGAATTAGGAGAGCAGGCATCAAAGGAACAGAAGCAGATTCAGGTGAATACGCTGGAAGCTCAGATCGCGCCGCATTTTCTGTATAATGCACTGGATATGATCAATTGGAAGGCGATCGAGAATGAGCAGTATGAGATCAGTGAGATGCTTGGGATGCTGGGAGACATTCTGCGGTATTCGGTGAAAAATATCGATGATATGACGACACTGCGAACGGAATTTCAATGGCTGGAGCATTATGTCTGGCTGGGAAATGTAGAACTGAGCAGAAAAACCAAACTGAAACTGCAGGTTCCGGAAGAACTGATGGAACTGCAGATTCATAAGCTCCTCCTGCAGCCTTTCATAGAAAACGCATTGAAGTACGCATTTTTAAAGAAAGGAGGCGATGATATACTGATGGTGGGAGTCGGCCTTGCGGGCAGTCAGATCCATATCACCATCGAGGACAACGGAAAAGGGATCGATGAAGGGCTTTTGAGAAAATTGAACGATGAGACGGCAGACATGGGCGAGCATGTGGGAATTTCCAATGTAAGGAAGCGCCTGAAATTATACTATGGAGAAGACGCTGTAGTCTATTTCGAAAGTCTGTTGGACAGCTACACGAGGATACATTTATTTATACCTTGTGAAACGGCCGCATGGCCATAATGGGATGCCCTTGGGTATTCCGGTGAGGACGGAAATGCAGAGCAATGGCTAGGATTATTTTATGGATATATAAGCGGACGGGCGAGAGTCTGCTTTTGTGCGCATGGCGAAGGAGGGGAAAGCATGCGAATTGTAATAGTTGAGGATGAAGCTGC
>CAYQBE010000069.1:0-24479 GCA_964415625.1 uncultured Clostridium sp. | reverse complement strand
TTCATACGACGCTGATGGGACCCTCCGGGCAGCCCTTTGAGATCCAGATCCGGACAGAGGAGATGCATAAGACCGCCGAATACGGTATCGCGGCCCATTGGAAATACAAAGAGAGCGGGGATTCCACCAAGAGTACGAAAACCCAGGAGGAAGAGAAACTGAGCTGGCTGCGGCAGATCCTGGAGTGGCAGCGGGACATGTCCGACAACCGGGAGTTTTTAAGCCTGTTAAAGGGCGATCTGGATCTGTTTACGGAGGATGTATACTGTTTCACCCCCAACGGGGATGTGAAAAGCCTGCCCAACGGTTCCACACCCGTAGATTTTGCCTATGCCATCCACAGCGCGGTAGGCAACCGGATGGTGGGGGCCAGGGTGAACGGAAAGCTGGTGACCATTGATTATAAGATTCAGAACGGGGATCGTATTGAGGTGCTGACCTCTCAGAATTCCAAGGGTCCCAGCAGGGACTGGCTCAATATCGTGAAGAGCCCTCAGGCAAAATCCAAGATCAACCAGTGGTTTAAGAAGGAATTTAAGGAAGAAAATATTGTCCGGGGGAAGGATCTGATTTCCTCTTACTGCCGGATGAAGTCCATCAATATGGCGGATGTGCTCAAGCCGAAGTACCAGCAGGTGGTCCAGAAAAAATACGGCTTCCGGGACTGGGACGCGGTTCTGGCAGCAGTAGGGCACGGCGGGCTCAAGGAGGGTCAGGTGGTGAACCGCCTCCAGGAGGAATACGAAAAGGAGCATAAGAAAGAACTGGCCGAGGAGCTGATCCTGAGCAAGATCTATGACAGTGCCAACCAGAAGGTTCATGTGGCAAAGTCCAAGAGCGGGATCCTGGTGCGCGGGATCGCGGATGTGGCGGTGCGTTTTCCAAGGTGCTGCAACCCGGTGCCGGGAGATGAGATCGTGGGATTCGTGACCCGGGGCAAAGGCATGACCATCCATCGGACGGACTGTGTCAATATGCTGCATCTCTCGGATGCGGAGCGGGAGCGGCTGATCGATGTGGAATGGGGCGAGACTCCGGAGAATGAGAGCGGCGGACAGTATCTGGCGGAACTCAAGATCTTCACCGATGACCGTCAGGGGCTCTTGATGGAGATCACCAAGATTTTTACCGAAGGCAAGCTGGATGTGAAGTCCATGAATGTCAGGACGAGTAAAAAAGGAACCGCTACATTTGACATGGGATTTATCGTGCACGGAAGAGAAGAGCTGGATAGGGTGATCGAGAAGGTGCGCCAGCTCGACGGCGTGATCGATATTGAAAGGACGGCAGGATAAGCATGACTGTGCCAGATGCGGCATCTGAGACGCCGCGCCGCGGTTTTGAGGCAGAAAGCAGGCATGCCTGACTGACACGGAAAGGACGAAAACAGGAATTATGATGAAAATTCAAAATTTTGTACTTGGCATGGTGAGTACCAATTGTTACCTTGTGATCCATGAAGAGACCAGGCAATGTGTTCTGATCGACGCGGCGGTGTATTCATCGGAAATCACGGAGCAGATCCGCAGAGAGGGCCTGGATTTCCGGGGGATTCTGCTGACTCACGGACATTTCGACCACATCATGGGGATCGACGGATTCGTGAAGGAATTTCCGGGGCTTCCGGTTTACGCACACCGGGAGGAGGCTGTGCTGCTGACAGATGCCTCCATGAATGCGTCTGCGGACTTCGGAAGGCCATACACGTATTCCGGGGCGTCCTATGCAGAGGACGGCGGGCATCTGGAGCTTGCCGGGCTGCGGTTCCAGGTGATCCATACGCCGGGGCACACCATCGGCGGATGCTGTTATTATCTGCCCGGGGAAAAGGTATTGTTCAGCGGGGATACCCTGTTTCGGGAGTCCATCGGCAGGACGGATTTTCCGACCGGAAACAGCAGACAGCTGCTCGATTCCGTCCGGAAGAAGCTTTTTACCCTTCCGGAGGATACGGTGGTATATCCGGGACATATGGAGGCAACGACGATTGAGGATGAGCTGAAATACAATCCTTATTTTGAGAGAACAGCTCCGAGGAAAACGAGTGACTTATGAGTACGAATGGATGTAAAGCGGCAGCGGTTTCCTGTAAAGAAACCCTGTATACCTATAACATGTTTCATATAGTAAAAGCCTTTTTTCCGGAGGCGGAGATCAGGCAGACTGTGGATGAAGATCAGGAACCTCTTGTAAACCTTGTGTTGGACGGAGGTTCTTGTTTTTCCGTGATGCCGGATCTGAGTGTGAGAACGGGAGCATCAGACAGAGCAGAGGAACTGCCGGAACCGGAAGAGGACGCTGCGGAGCAGGATGTGCCCTGCCGTGAGGAAGGACTGCGGGTTCGGGCGCAGGGCTCTGCGGATCAGGCTGTGCTGTGCTTAACGAGCGCGGACAGGAATGAGCGGAAAAAGCAGGTGACCCGGCGGATCTATGACTGTCTGGCTGCCTATACGGGGAAGCAGCTTGCCTGGGGAACCTTGACCGGAGTCCGTCCGGTGAAGCTTGCCATGAACCGGCTGAAAGCCGGGGACGGGGAGGAGAAGATTACAGCTTTCTTGCAGCGGGAATATCAGGTTTCCGAAGAAAAGGCACGGCTTGCTGCCCGGATCGCGGAGCGGGAGAAGGTACTGCTGGACAGGCTGGATTATAAGAACGGATTCAGCCTGTATATCGGCATTCCGTTTTGTCCCAGTATCTGCTCCTACTGTTCGTTCAGCTCCTCGCCCATCGGGCTGTGGAAGGATCGGGCGGAGGACTATCTGGAAGCCTTGTTCCGGGAAATCCGGGCCGTCGGGGATATGACCTTTGGCAGAAAACCAGATACGGTCTATATCGGCGGCGGAACGCCTGTAACATTGGAAGCCTCTCAGCTGGACAGGCTGCTCTCTCTGACAGATAACACCTTTTCCGAGGCCGTATCCGGGAAGGGGCTTTTGGAATATACGGTGGAAGCGGGACGGCCGGATGCCATCACGCGGGAAAAGCTGGAAGTGCTTCGGCGGCACAAGATCACCCGAATCTCGGTCAATCCCCAGACCATGCAGCAGAAGACGCTGGACCGGATCGGAAGGCGGCATACGGTGGAGGATGTGATCCGAAGCTTCTGGATGGCCCGGGAGATGGGTTTTGACAATATCAACATGGATCTGATCGCCGGACTGCCGGGAGAAACCGCGGCGGATATGCAGGATACCCTCCGGCAGATCGAAGCCCTGTGCCCGGACAGCCTCACTGTGCATTCCCTTGCAGTCAAGCGTGCGGCGCAGATGGGGCAGGAGAAGAGGGAAGCGTGCAATTTGGAATACCGGGAGATTTCCCAGATGATCCAGGACAGCGGGGACGCGGCAAAACGGATGGGGATGGTTCCCTATTATCTGTACCGGCAGAAAAATATTGCCGGGAATTTTGAAAATGTCGGCTATGCAAAGGCTGACAAGGCTGGGATCTATAATATTCTTATTATGGAGGAAGTGCAGACGATTATTGCCTGCGGAGCGGGCAGCGTGTCAAAGCGGGTTTATCCAGACGGGGGGATTGAGCGAAGCGAGAATGTGAAGGATGTGGCTCTATATATACAAAAAATAGACGAAATGATCGAGAGAAAGCGGAAACTTCTTGAGGATTAGAAAGAGTTTTTGTTGTACGCTTTTGGAAGCAGTAAGCAACCTGTCGAACCCATTAAGAAGAGCAAAGAAGGATACTTAAGAAAAGATGCTGGATATATTAATTGTAGAAGATAACAAGGAAATCGGTACTCTGCTGTGCGATTTTTTGCGTAAGGAGAATTACACGGTCAGTGTAGCCCGGACCGGTGAAAAAGCTCTGGAATTGTATGAAAAATACGGAGCCAGAGTGATCATTTTGGATATCATGCTTCCAGGAATCGATGGATTTGCGGTTTGTTCTAAGATCAGGGAGACTTCCAATACCCATATTCTGATTGCCAGCGCCAGAGTGGAAAAGAACGATCAATTAAAAGGCTTAAATCTTGGCGCAGATGATTACATTGAGAAACCTTATGATGTAGATATTTTAATTGCCAAGATCAACGGTATTTTTAAAAGAAAATATGGCCAGGCAGAGATTGTAGAAGGGAATATCCGATTGAATACCGTGCAGCAGACGGTATCTGTAGACGGGCGGAAAAAGGAAGTGACCGAAAAGGAGTTTGCGCTGTTAAGGCTGCTGATCGAGAATAAGAATGTAACGATGAAGAAGGAGTATTTGTTCAATACCGTCTGGGGAAGCGACAGTGATTCGGAGATCCAGACACTGACGGTACATATTAAACGGCTCAGGGAAAAAATAGAAGAAGAACCCAGAAGCCCTAAGCATATCATGACTGAGTGGGGAGTAGGGTATCGGTTTGAATAAGTTTAAGATTTTTATGCTTTGGATTGTGTTTGCTGAGATATTGCTCCTGTTGTCGGCGAATCGACTGTATTTTGATCAAAATCATGACAGCGGCGGAAAATTATATCTTGTGGAAGCAAAGCGTGCGATCAAAGAAATAGAAGAACAAAAATTAGAAACCTCGGAAATAGAAGCAATGCGTTTCGATCAGTATGAGACGATCATGGGAATCCGGGAATTTACTGCCGGAGAAGCCTGTGATCACGAATATTTAGTGGAAGAAATAGCCGGTAAACTATATCGGATCGAATATGCGGAGAAGAGAAGTACGAGTCTGCCCTGGTACATCAATCTCTCGCTGCTGGGGATGATGCTCGTGACCAATATCGCGCTCGTGTACGTGTATACAAAAGTCTTAAAACCTTTCCAGGATATGAGGGATCTGCCTTACGAGCTGGCGAAAGGGAATCTGTCTATGCCTGTAAAGGAAGAAAAAAGCAAGCTGTTCGGGCGCTTCCTGTGGGGAATGGACATGCTCCGCGAAAAGCTGGAGGAAACAAAAGAGAAAGAGCTTGCATTTCAAAAGGAGCGGAAGACATGGATCCTGTCTCTGTCCCATGATATCAAAACACCGCTTTCTTCCATTGAATTGTATTCGAAAGCGCTGTCGGAGGATCTGTATGACACACAGGAGAGGAAGGACGCCGCTTTCCAAGGCATTGCAAGGAATGTGAAGGAAATAAAAGGGTATGTGAATGAAATTGTAACAGCATCCAGAGAAGATTTCCTGAATTTGGAAGTGCATATGGGAGAGTATTACCTTTCGGAGGTTATGAAAGCCACAGAAAGCTATTATAAGGATAAGCTGTCCGTCATTCACACCGAATTTCAGGTGGATGAAATTTCAGAATGTCTTGTCAGAGGGGATCAGGACCGTATGGCCGAGGTCTTGCAGAATGTGATGGAAAATGCCATAAAATACGGTGATGGTAAGCGGATCCGCATTTCCTTTGGGGAGGAAGAGGACTGTAAATTAATACAGATCGAGAACTCCGGGTGCAGCCTGAAAAAAGAGGAGCTTCCCAATCTTTTCGATTCCTTTTATCGCGGAAGCAACAGCACCGGCAGGAAAGGGAGCGGCCTGGGGCTTTATATCTGCAGAACATTGATGCGTAAAATGGATGGTGAAATCTTTGCCGGGATGAAGGAAGATCTTTTTTGCGTGACGATCGTCGTTCGAAAAGCATAATGGATATACAGAAAAGCTGCCAGTGACAGCTTTTCTGTATTTAAGGATTATTTCATAATTTTGGTGTTAGCATATCTCTTGCGGAATCGATTCAGAAGCAAGAGAGGAGCAAAAGAATGTATCTGAACATACTGAAAAAAGACTTAAAACGAAAAAGGGCAATGAATATGATTCTTCTGTTATTTATGATTCTTGCCACAATGTTTGTATCGTCAAGCGTAAACAACATCATCAATGTCACCACGGCGCTGGACAGTTATTTTGAAATGGCGGATGCGCCTGATTATGCTGCGGCTGCCATGAATAAAAATCTTGTTGTTGACATTGATGAAACGGTAAGATCGGCAAGCTCGGTAGATCGTTACGCAACGGAAAACGTATTGTTTTTATCGTCCGACAATTTTATCTATGAGGACGAGGATATCGTCAGCGAGGGTTCGAATCTGGTTCACAGTGACATTTGTATGAATTATTTCCTTTCCGATGGCAGTATCCTTGAAACGGTCAGGCCGGGCGAATTTTATATGTCAGAGGGGGAAGCGGACGCACGCGGTATGGATGTGGGCGATCAGCTTACCATAGAATGTAACGGCGTGCGCCGTGAATTTGTCCTTGCAGATAAAATAAAGGACGCGCTTTTCGGCTCAAAGCAGCTGACATTTACCCGTTATATCATAAGCGAGGAGGATTTTGAGAGCTTCCTTTCCGCAGAAAACACAGAAGAATATTACGGCGGTACGCTTGTTTACATCTATTCTTCCGATATGGAAACGGCTCTGCCGCAGATCAAACCGCTTATAGACAACAGCGCTCTCACAATGGACAGAGCCACTATGAAATTCACCTATGTTTTTGATATGATCGTGGTAGGCCTTCTGCTTATGGTAAGCATGATTCTTATTATCATCGCATTTGTGGTTTTACGTTTTACGATTTCCTTTACGCTTTCCGAGGAGCTCCGCGAAATCGGAGTCATGAAAGCGATTGGGATCGGCAATTTCAAAATCCGGGGCTTCTACCTGGTAAAATATATGGGGCTTTCTATCATCGGCGCGGCGGTCGGACTTGTCCTTAGCTTCCCCTTTGGTAAAATGCTGATGAGCGTTTCCTCGCAGAACATCATCGTCGGAAACCAGAGTCCGGTTTTGGTAAACATTGTCTGTGCTGTCCTTGTCGTCGCGGTAATCTTACTGTTTTGCTATGGATGTACAGGCAGGGTGAAGAAATTGACGCCCATTGACGCGATCAGAAACGGCCAGACCGGGGAGCGCTTCCGGAAAAAGAGCCTTATGAGTTTGGGGAAATCCAGGCTTCCGATGGCGCCTTTCCTTGCGCTGAATGATATGGTAAGCAGCCCCAGGCGTTATGGCATCATTACGCTCACATTCTTCCTGTGTCTGTCTCTTTTGCTGATCCTTTCGGCAACGGTTTCTACCATGAACAGCGGCAGTCTTGCCGCAACATTTGGATGGGCAGACTGCGATATTTATCTGGACAGTAAAATCATTGCGGAATGTATGCTGGAAGACGGACACGAAAAGCTTGAAAAGCACCTTGATGAAATGGAACAGACGCTTGCAAAGCACGGTATTCCTGCAAAATGCTATCAGGAAATGATGTTTATCCTGCCCGTCTCTTTCGGAGAAGACGAGAGCAATATCTGTATCTATCAAGGCACAGGTTCCACAATGGATATGTACGAATACACGGCAGGAACAGCGCCGCAGAGTCCCGATGAAATTGCGATCACACGGATTGCCGCGGATAAGCTGAACGCAACGATTGGTGATACTGTTACGATCAAGGCCATTGACGGAGAGAAGGAATATATCATTTCGGCGTTTTTCCAGTCTATGAATATGCAGGGTAAAGGTATCAGGCTTCACAGCGATGCGTATATCAATTACGTTCAGGCGGCTGCCAGTGTCGATGGTACGCAGATCACCTTTACGGATCATCCTGACAGCAGGGAAATCGAACGGAGAATGGAAGAAATCCAGAGGATTTTTCCCGAATATAGAAATATAAGAACCTGCGCCGAAGCCGCCGCGGATATGGTCGGTGTCGGGGGAGCTCTTGATGCGGTAAAATCCCTTGTAGCAGTTCTCACAATCGTATTAGCCGCACTCATAACCGTACTTATGGAGCGCTCTTTTATCGCAAAGGAGCAGGGGGAAATTGCACTCATGAAAGCCATAGGCACACGAAACGGAAAAATCTATGCATACCATGCTTTCCGGTTTTTATTCGTGGGTATCATGGCTGTGATGATCGGCGAAATTTTCGCAATGCCTCTGACCCACCTGTGCATTGACCCGATCTTTCAAATGATGGGGATGGAGCTTGCGGTTGACTATGTGACCGATCCTGTTGAAATGTATCTGATCTTCCCTGTAGTCATTCTTGCCACAACAACCGTAAGCGCATTCCTGACCTCGCTTTACACAAGAAAGATCAAGTCCTCCGATACTGCCAACATGGAATAGGTTTCAATCATTTTGAGTCATTTTGAAAAATAAGAAAGGAAACGACTATGAATATCTTAGAAGTAAAAGACCTTTGTAAAACATATATCATAAACAAACGCCAGAACAACGTTTTGAAAAATGTAAGCTTTACCGTTTCTGAAGGCGAAATGGCAGCCGTCATGGGGCCGTCGGGCTCGGGGAAATCCACGCTTTTGTATGCCGTTTCGGGCATGGATTCCATTACCGCGGGCGAAGTAAAATTCTGCGGAAGGAATATTGCAAAAATGGGGGAAAAGGAGCTTGCGGATCTGCGTCTGCATGAAATGGGCTTTATCTTTCAGCAGATGTATATGCTGAAAAATCTGACCGTGCTCGGCAATATTATTCTTCCTGCGGTACAATCTAAGAAAAATACCGGGACACGTAGGGAAACGGCCCGGCGCGGACAGGATTTCATGCGTAAGCTGGGGATTATTGACATTGCCGATCACGACATCAATGAAGTCTCGGGAGGGCAACTTCAGAGAGCCTGCATCTGCAGAAGCATGATCAACAGCCCGAAGGTCCTGTTCGCGGACGAACCTACGGGAGCCTTGAACAGAACCGCGTCCAATGAGGTCATGGAGGAGCTGGTGAAGCTAAACGAAGAGGGAACAACGATCCTAATGGTGACCCATGATGCAAAGGTGGCCGCAAAGTGCTCCAGAGTGCTGTATATTGTAGACGGCAACATCAAGGGCGAGTATAGAAGCCCGAAAGACTTAGAGGTGGAAGAGAAGGACAGGGAGAGACTATTAAATCACTGGCTGTTGGAGCTGGGATGGTAGGTATATTTTTCCTTCCCTGACGTTTCAATGCTTTCAGATTCCAGGCCGTGAATTGTAACGAAATGCTTGACATATCGCATTGCGGAAAATACAATGGTATGTGGATGCAAAAAAATCCACCTGTACGGTTGAATTTGGAAGGAAAGAAAGGATCAATATATTATGGCATTGAAGAAAAAGCCCGTGACCGGGATGAAGGACATGCTTCCGGAGGAAATGGAGATCCGGGATTACTGTGTGGGTCTGATCAAGGAGACCTACAAGTCATTTGGGTTTAGTTCCATCGAGACGCCCTGCGTGGAACACATTGAGAACCTGTCAAGCAAGCAGGGCGGAGACAACGAAAAGCTGATCTTTAAGATCCTGAAGCGGGGGGAGAAGCTGAAGCTGGATCAGGCGAAGGAAGAGGCAGACGTGGTGGACGGCGGACTGCGCTATGACCTGACGGTTCCCCTTTCACGCTATTATTCGGCCAACGCAAATGATCTGCCGTCCCCCTTCAAGGCGCTCCAGATCGGCAATGTATGGAGGGCGGACCGGCCCCAGAGAGGGCGGTTTCGGCAGTTTATGCAGTGTGACATCGATATTTTGGGAGAACCCTCGAATCTGGCGGAGATCGAGCTGATCCTGGCTACCACCACACTGCTCGGGAAGCTGGAATTTCATGATTTTACGATCCGCATCAATGACCGGCGCTTCTTAAAGGCGATGGCGGCTTACAGCGGATTTGATGAAGCGGATTATGACAAGATATTCATCACCCTGGACAAGATGGACAAGATCGGCCTTGACGGGATCCGGGCGGAATTAGAGGAAAATGGCTATGCGAAAGAATCGGTGGACACATACCTGCAGATGTTTCAGGAGATTACGAATGATGTGGAAGGCGTACGTTGGTGCGGCCAGAAGCTGGAGGGTTATCTCCCGGCGGATGCGGCGGCATCGCTGGAAACGATCATAAGCAGTGTGGAGCGCGCGAAGGAGGCGGATTTTAAGATCAGCTTCGACCCTACGCTGGTGAGAGGGATGTCCTACTATACGGGCACGATCTTTGAGATTGCTATGGATGAATTCGGCGGTTCTGTGGGCGGCGGCGGACGCTATGACGAGATGATCGGAAGATTTACGGGCCAGGCTACCCCTGCCGTTGGATTTTCCATCGGATTTGAACGGATCGTCATGCTCCTTCTGGAGCGGCAGTATCAGGTGCCGACCGGGAAGGAGAAGAAAGCGTATCTGCTGGATAAGAACCTTCCACAGGAAAAACTGCTGGAGATCCTGGAGCAGGCCAGAGAAGAGCGGGGCGCAGGCATGCAGGTCATGATTATGAACATGAAGAAAAATAAGAAGTTCCAGAAGGAACAGCTGGCACGGCAGGGATATGAGGAGATTGTAGAGATCTGGTAATTGTTCGGGAAAGAGCAGCGTACTGGCTGCGCTGCCCGTACAAAAATGACTCGAAATTTCTTTATCATTATAAAATATGAATTTAAAGGAGCAGTGAGAGATTATGGCAGAATCAATGAGAGGATTACACCGGACCCACCGCTGCGGCGAGCTCTCGGCGGCAAACGCGGGAGAGCAGGTCACAGTCATGGGATGGGTCCAGAAGAACCGGAATAAGGGAGGGCTTGTGTTTGTAGATGTCCGGGACCGTTCCGGAATCATTCAGGTTGTATTTGAGGAAGGAAAGGCGGACGCGGAGCTGATCGCGAAGGCAGCCGGCCTGCGTTCCGAGTATGTTGTCGCAGTCGTGGGAAGGGTGGAAAAGCGTTCCGGCGCGGTGAATGAGCACATTGCCACCGGGGAGATCGAGGTGATCCCGTCGGAGCTTCGGATACTTTCCGAATCCGCCACTCCGCCGTTCCCCATTGAGGAAAATTCCAAGACCAAGGAAGAGCTGCGTCTGAAATATCGTTATCTGGACTTAAGAAGGCCGGATCTCCAGAGAAATCTGATGATGCGCAGCCGGGTTGCGACCCTGACACGTCAGTTTCTGGCAGAGGAAGGCTTTCTGGAGATCGAGACCCCGATCCTGGGAAAGAGCACGCCCGAGGGGGCGAGGGACTACCTGGTGCCAAGCCGAATACATCCGGGCAGTTTTTACGGACTTCCCCAGTCTCCCCAGCTGTTCAAGCAGCTCCTGATGTGTTCCGGATATGACCGGTATTTTCAGATCGCGAAATGCTTCCGGGATGAGGATCTGCGTGCGGACAGGCAGCCGGAATTTACCCAGATCGACATGGAGCTTTCCTTTGTAGATGTGGATGACGTGATCGATGTCAATGAGCGTCTTCTGGCGAAATTGTTCCGGGACGTGCTGGGCGTGGAGGTGAGCCTGCCGATTCCCAGGATGACCTGGCAGGAGGCCATGGACCGGTATGGCTCCGACAAGCCGGATACCCGGTTCGGTATGGAATTGGTCAATGTGACCGAAACTGTGAAGGATTTTGATTTCGTCGTATTTAAGGGCGCCGTGGAAAACGGAGGCACCGTGCGGGGGATCAATGCCAAAGGGCAGGGCGGCATGCCCCGCAAGAAGATCGACAAGCTGGTCAGCTTTGCAAAGGACTACGGCGCAAAGGGGCTGGCCTATATTGCCATCCAGGAGGACGGCACGGTAAAGTCCTCTTTTGCGAAATTCATGACCGAAGAGCAGTCCAAGGATCTGATCCGTGCCATGGCAGGAGAGGCAGGAGACCTGCTGCTGTTTGCGGCGGATCAGAACAAGGTGGTCTGGGACGTGCTGGGCGCGCTGCGTGTGGAGCTGGCGAAGCAGCTGGAGCTCTTAGATAAGAATGAGTATAAATTCCTCTGGATCACAGAATTTCCGCTGCTGGAATGGAGCGAGGAGCAGAACCGCTATACGGCCATGCACCATCCGTTTACCATGCCGATGGAAGAGGACCTGCAGTATATTGATTCCGAGCCGGGCAGGGTACGGGCCAAGGCATACGATATTACGCTGAACGGAAATGAGATCGGAGGCGGGAGCATCCGAATCTATCAGGATGATATTCAGGAAAAAATGTTTGAAGTGCTTGGATTTACGAAGGAACAGGCATACAGCCAGTTCGGTTTTCTGATGGACGCGTTCCGGTACGGAGTGCCGCCTCACGCCGGGCTTGCGTACGGACTGGACCGTCTGGTCATGCTGATGGCGAAGGAAGACAGCATCCGGGATGTGATCGCGTTTCCGAAGATCAAGGACGCGTCCTGCCTGATGACGGACGCTCCAGGGGAAGTGGATGAGAAGCAGCTCGAGGAGCTGGGGCTTGCCCTGGCGAAAAAGGAGACGATGTAAAAATAAGGGCATCGGGAAATGTTGTTTACCCGCAATCGTTGTGAGTTCTGATGTACTGCAGCAACAGATTGTAGATCACCGCCATTTCCCGGCAGCCCTTTTTTTGTGAATCCGATGCTGTACATAAAATAAAAAAACTTCCAAATTACTGGAAGTTTTTTTAGAGCGACAGACGGGGTTCGAACCCGCGACCCCGACCTTGGCAAGGTCGTACTCTACCAACTGAGCCACTGTCGCATCTCTATGTTTTTGTATTCCGTATCGGAACAATACATACTATACTACAAGGATATCGGATTGTCAACACTTTTTAAAAATTAAATCGTTGGAATTTTTGCGAAAATTTCAGACAATTCGTGGAGACCCGATCTTACAGGTGCTTCGAGGAAAAGGGGAATACAAAAAAAGGAAGAACCATGCAGAAAGCCTGCCACTGGCAGCCTTTCTGCATGCGATGGTATAAAAAACTGGATCAGACATTATGTTCTATCTGATCCAGCGAAAGCAGAACAGAATATCTATTCTGCTTTTACGTCCAGTACAGGGGCAGGGACAATATCGCCGGCGGCCTTGTATGCGGCCTGGGCTCTGGCGCGTTTTACCTTCAGGGCTTCGGGCGTCAGTTCCGCCTCCGTGCGGGTCATCTCCCTCTGGCTGATCACATCCTTGGCATCCTCAATGAGCGCTTCCTTCATCTGAGATATTTCCTGCGGTTCTCCATCGCCGTCCTCCCTGGCTTTGTCCAGAATCTCTTCCACAGTATCCTGGGTCGGGTCGTCAATATGCTGTTCAGCTTCTTTGGCTTCCTGGAGATCCTTCTCGGCTTTCAGCCGTTCCTGTTCCGTCGGCAGCTTGGCGTATCTGCCGCTTTCCACAAATTCCCTGGTAGACTGCTGGAGGGCGGCGTTTTTCTGATGCTCGCGCATCACCAGCTCGAATTTTTTGTTTTCCGGGATCGCAGGATTGTGCATGATACTGTTGACGGCGCTTAAAGAACTGGCCGTATGGAGCATCTTCACCCGCTCCACCTCATCCTTGGTCTTGCACCTTTTGAGTTCCTGTTCATACTGCTTCTGTTCGGCCTGCATGGATTTGACATGCTGATAGGCTTCCGGGTCATTTTTCCGCAGGTATTCCATCTCATCTGCAGTCAGCCTCTGGCCGCACTTTAATTTCAGATCGATCTGCGCCTGGAGCTTTGCGGTGCCTTCCTTGTTAGCTTGTCTGATCTCATCCGCCTGCTGTTTTACCCAGTCATCAATGCTGGTTGTCCCGTCCGCAGTGAAGTCATTGGTATCCTTTCGCTTCTGCCACTTCATCTGCATTTCCATATTTTTTGTATAAGAGTTCAGAGATTGAACTGCAAAAAAATTCATATGGCACCTCCTCATATTCAAAAAGTCATTACAGCTTCTGTCACGAACACATTCTTATTATAAATATCGGTCGAATGCGGGGAAAATATAAGTTTCTATCCGGTTGACTTTTGGGAAAGGGGGGTGTATCGTTAATGATATCGAAATCTGGATTGACGGTATAAGGTATGTAATCAATTTGCTGCGCAAATTGGTTACATATAATAAGAGGGACAGAGAGATGGAAGAAAACAAACCGAATATCGAAGAACAGAACAGGATATCGCCTGCCATGATCGCAGAAGGACTTATTGTCGGAGTACTGGCCGGCCTGACAGTCATTTTATATCGGGTTTGCCTGAGCTATGCTACAAAGTGGCTGGAAAAGGTGCTCCAGTTCCTCTATAAAAATCCGGTCTGGTTTGCAGGCTGGTTTGCTGTATTGCTGCTGATGGCAGTTGTGGTGGGACGGCTTCTGAAATGGGAGCCTCTGGCCGCAGGCGGGGGGATCCCGCAGGTGGAGGCAGAGATTGCCGGAACACTTTCCCGGCGCTGGATGCGGGTGATCCCGGCAAAGTTTGCGGGAGGCTTTCTGTGCATCTTCGGCGGAATGTCACTGGGAAGATGCGGGCCTTCCATCCAGCTGGGAGCCATGACCGGGCAGGGCGTTTCCAGACTGCTCAGACGGGGAGAGGATGAGGAGCGCAGCCTGATGGCCTGCGGAGCCGGAGCTGGGATGGCAGCCACGTTTCACGCGCCCTTGGCAGGAATGGTATTTGCGATGGAAGAAATACACCGGGCCGGGGAAACGCCGGTTTTCATCTCCGTGCTGGCTGCTACGGCTGCCGCCGCGTTTTCGTCCATCCATATCCTGGGAGCTGATCCGATTTTTCAGTTTCAGCTGACAGATGTCCTGCCTCAGACCCATTACTGGATGCTGCTTGTGCTGGGGATTCTGATCGGCGCGGCCGGGGCATTTTACAGCTGGGCCATGCTGAGGGCACAGAGCCTGTATAAAAAGGCAGGATTCCTGAATGAAACAGGCCGGATGGTGACGGCCTTCTCTGCGGCTGGAATCTTTGCCGTACTGATGCCGAAGGCACTTGGCAGCGGAAACTGGCTGATCGGCTCGCTGACAAATGGAGAGATGCTGCTGGGAGCAGCGGTACTGATCTTCCTTGCGAAATTTCTGTTTTCGGCGATCTGCTTTGGTTCCGGCGCGCCGGGCGGGAATATCTTTCCGCTTCTGACGCTGGGAGCCATGCTGGGCGGTATTTTTGCGCTGGCAGGAGTGGAATTTTTCGGATTGGATCCGATGTATCTGAACAATTTTGTACTGCTTGCAATGGCAGGCTTTTTTACGGCTGTGGTACGGGCGCCGGTTACGGGAATCGTGCTTTTGTTTGAAATGTCCGGGCTGGTCAGCCAGCTTTTGTCCCTGTGTATCGTCTGCCTCACCGCCTATGTAGTGTCAGAGCTTCTGTATCCGAAACCGATGAACCGGATCCTGCTGGAGAGGAGCCTAACTGCGGAACAGGATGAGGCTTCAAAAGCATGATGGATCAGGGAGCGGCAGCTGATTTGGTTTCGTTACAGGTAAATTTCAACGGGCTTGAGATATATACATGACAAAAGAGGAAAGTTATGTTATACTTCATTTTAGGGACTGCCGGATATTTCGGACCGGCGGGAAGACAGCAGCAGACAGGCCGTCCGCCGGTGCGGAAGGGCCGTACATGAAGGAGTATAAGAGATGAAAAGAGTATTGCTGAAATTAAGCGGTGAGGCCCTGGCAGGGGAGAAGAAGACAGGCTTTGACGAAAAAACCTGCATGGGGGTTGCGCGTCAGGTGAAGAAGCTGGTAGATGAGGGATACCAGATCGCGATCGTGACCGGAGGCGGCAACTTCTGGAGAGGGCGTACCAGCGAGACAATCGACCGGACAAAGGCAGACCAGATCGGGATGCTGGCAACGGTGATGAACTGTATCTATGTATCAGATATCTTCCGATATGCAGGGATGAGGACAGAGGTATTTACTCCATTTGTATGCGGGGCGTTTACCTCCCTGTTTTCCAAGGATGCCGCTGTGGCGGCTCTGGAAGAGGGAAAGGTGATCTTTTTCGCAGGCGGGACCGGGCATCCTTATTTTTCTACGGATACAGGAGCGGTCCTTCGGGCGGTCGAGATCGAGGCGGATGCCATGCTTCTGGCAAAGGCAATCGACGGGATCTATGACAGCGATCCCAAGATCAATCCGGAGGCGAAAAAGTATGAGGAGATCTCCATCCAGGAGGTGATTGATCAGAAGCTTGCGGCGGTGGATCTGACGGCGTCCATCCTTTGCATGGAGAACCGGATGCCCATGCTGGTATTTGGGCTGAACGAGGAGGAGAGCATTGTCAGGATCATGAGCGGCAGCTTTACCGGGACGAAGGTTACGGTTTAGGAACTGCGCAAAAAGGCAAGTTATTTTTGCACAGTTCCTTAGTGACGGGAAACGATACGGAACAGTATATATAAATCCAAGGAGGACAGGAAAATGGATGAAAAATTAAAGGTATACGAAGAGAAGATGACAAAGACCATGAAGAATCTGGGCGGAGAGCTGGGAGCGATCCGTGCCGGCCGGGCAAATCCGCATGTTTTGGACCGGATCGTGGTAGACTATTACGGAACCCCGACCCCGATCCAGCAGGTAGCCAATGTTTCCGTACCGGAAGCACGTATGATCCAGATCCAGCCGTGGGAGAAAAATATGCTCAAGGTGATCGAGAAGGCGATCCAGGTATCCGACCTGGGGATCAACCCCACCAATGACGGCTCCACGATCCGTCTGGTATTTCCGGAGCTGACGGAGGAACGCAGAAAAGATCTGGCGAAGGACGTGAAGAAAAAGGGAGAGGCCGCAAAGGTAGCCATCCGAAATATCCGCCGGGACGGGAACGACGCGTTCAAGAAGCTCAAAGGGACCGAGGTTTCCGAGGATGAGATCAAGGATCTCGGGGAACGTCTCCAGAAGCTGACGGACAAGTATATCAAGGATGTGGATAAAGAGGTCGAGGCAAAGACGAAAGAGGTTATGACGGTATAATTGCATGGGGGCTTGAGAGATCTGTGTATGTGTAAGGCAGTATCTCAATCCCCTTTTGCTGTGAATGGAGGGAAAACAAGATGAACGTACCGCAGCATGTGGCGATCATTCTGGATGGAAATGGCCGCTGGGCCAGGTCAAAGGGAATGCCGCGCAATTACGGACACGCTCAGGGAAGCAAAAATGTAGAACGGATCTGTGAGGAAGCATGGCGGATGGGGATCAAGTACCTGACGGTCTATGCATTTTCCACGGAGAACTGGCAGCGTCCGAAGTCGGAAGTGGATGCTCTGATGAAGCTGCTCAGGAATTATATGAAAACCTGTCTGAAAACGGCGGAGAAAAATGATATGAAGATCCGGGTCATCGGGGATATCCGTCCCCTGGATGAGGACATCAAAAAACGGATCCTGGAGCTGGAGGAGGCGAGCCGGAACAACGGAGGCCTGAATTTTACCATCGCTCTGAATTACGGGAGCCGGGATGAGATGATCCGTGCGGTGAGGCGGCTGGCACAGGACTGTGTGGATCAGAAGGTGAAGCCGGAGGACATTGACGAAAAGCTGTATGCCTCTTATCTAGATACCCGGGAACTGCCGGATCCGGACCTGCTGATCCGGACGAGCGGGGAACTCAGGCTGTCCAATTATCTTTTGTGGCAGCTTGCATATACGGAATTTTATTTTACCGATGTTCCATGGCCGGATTTTACAAAAGAGGAATTGATCCGTGCCATTGAGCATTATAATAGTAGAGAACGGAGATTCGGCGGAATAAAGGAGGGGCAGGATGTTTAAGACAAGGCTGTTGAGCGGGATCCTTCTGGTCATCCTTGCGCTGCTTACGATCATTTCAGGCGGGACGGTGCTCTGGGCCACAGTGGCGCTGATCAGCTGGATCGGAATGCGGGAATTATATAAACCCTTCCACATAGAAAATTCGCTGCTCGGAATCTGCGGGTATTTCTTTGGAATCCTGTATGACGGGCTGCTGCTGGCCATGAGCGGAGGATATCTTCCGGGAGAATCCAGAGACTGGTTTCTGGGGCTTATCATGGCCCTGGTTATTTCCCTGATGGCGGTGATGGTATTTTCCTATCCGAAATATCACGCGGACCAGCTGATGGCGGCATTTTTTGGGGTGTTCTATGTGACGGTGATGCTGTCCTATATTTATCAGATCCGGGTGCTGCCGGGCGGCGCGTTTACCGTGTGGCTGGTCTTTATCTGTTCCTGGGGATGCGACACCTGCGCGTACTGCACAGGCATGCTGATCGGAAAACATAAGATGGCGCCGAAGCTCAGCCCGAAAAAATCCGTAGAGGGCGGGATCGGCGGCGTTGCCGGAGCAGCCCTGATCGCCGTGCTCTATGGTCTGGCCATCAACCACTGGGGGAATGCGGACGTAAATGTACTCTCCTTTGCGGTGATCGGCGCGGTCGGCGGGATGATCTCCCAGGTGGGGGATCTGGGAGCTTCCGCGATCAAGCGGAATTACGGAATCAAGGATTACGGAAAACTGATCCCCGGCCACGGTGGGATTCTGGACCGGTTTGACAGTGTGATCTTTACGGCGCCGATCATTTATTATCTGGCGGTGCTGATCTCCTGAGGGGGTTGAGAAATATCTTGTATGTGCATGGAAGGGCGTTTTGGGGAACAGGCATTTGGTTACGGAAGAGGATGGGAACAGATGAGTATGAAGAAAATAGCGATTCTGGGGTCTACCGGTTCCATCGGGACTCAGACACTGGAGGTTGTGAGAGAAAACGGAGATATTGAGGTTCTGGCTTTGGCGGCAGGCAGCAATATCACACTGCTGGAAGCGCAGATCCGGGAATTTGGGCCGAAGCTTGCGGCAGTATGGTCAGAGGAAAAAGCCCGGGAGCTGAAAAGCCGCATCCGGGATCTGGACGTGAGGGTGGTATCCGGTATGGACGGACTTTTGGAAGTCGCGGCAATGCCGGAGGCGGAGATCCTGGTCGCGGCCATCGTGGGGATGATCGGGATCCGTCCCACCATAGAGGCAATCAGGGCGGGCAAGGACATTGCCCTTGCCAATAAGGAAACCCTGGTCACGGCAGGGCATATCATCATGCCCCTGGCAAAGGAGCGGGGCGTGTCCATCCTTCCGGTGGACAGTGAGCACAGCGCCATCTTCCAATCGCTCCAGGGAGGGCAGCAAAAGGCGCTGCATAAGATCCTTCTGACGGCTTCCGGAGGTCCCTTCCGGGGAAAGACCCGGGCGGAGCTGGAGGAGATCCAGGTGGAGGACGCCTTGAAGCATCCCAACTGGGAGATGGGGAAAAAGATCACCATTGATTCGTCTACCATGGTGAACAAGGGGCTGGAGGTCATTGAGGCAAAATGGCTCTTCGGCGTCAGTGTGGACCAGGTGGAGGTGGTGGTGCAGCCCCAGAGTATCATCCATTCCATGGTGGAATATGCGGACGGGGCGATCATTGCGGAGCTGGGGACACCGGATATGAAGCTGCCGATCCAGTATGCCCTGTATTACCCGGAACGGCGGTATCTGCCCGGAAAGCGGCTGGATTTTTCACAGCTTTCCCAGATCACATTCGAGAAGCCGGATCTGGAGACCTTTTACGGGCTGAAGCTGGCTTTTGAAGCCGGAAGAAAGGGGGGCTCCCTTCCTACGGTATTGAATGCGGCCAATGAAGCCGCAGTGGCCATGTTTCTGGAGAGAAGGATCAAGTACCTGCAGATTCCGGAAATGATCCGCTGCTGCATGGAGCGGCATCAGAATATCGCGGACCCGACAGTGGAACAGATCCTGGAGACAGAGCAGGAGACTTACGCGTATATTGCGGGAAGAGACTGGAAAAAGCTGTGAAAATGTTCGGTAAAGGGCTGTAGAAAATAACGGATATAGAACCTGAGTGTTCAAAAGAGCACTCTCGGAAATTCCGAGAATGCTCCAAAAAATGAAGAGGTGGTAATTTCAATGGGTATTGTCATTGCTATACTTTTGTTCTGTGGAATTGTAATCTTCCATGAGTTGGGACATTTTTTGCTGGCAAAGGCAAATAAAATACATGTGGATGAATTTTCACTGGGGCTGGGGCCCACTTTGTTCGGGAAAGTCATCGGTGGAACAAAATTTTCGCTGAAGCTCCTTCCCTTCGGCGGGGCATGTATGATGGGAGAGGATGAGGCGGAGGAGATTCCGGCGCCTTTGCCAATGGAATCCCATCTCCATAGTGCGGATTCGCAGGGGGCGTACAGCATGGAAGGATCGGCATCCGATTCCGGCGGGGAAGCGTTTTCCCGAACATTTGCGGACGGTGCGGCAGCGGATACGGATGAAGGCAGCTTTAACAGCAAGTCCGTCTGGGCAAGGATTTCCGTGATCGCGGCAGGTCCCATTTTTAACCTGATCCTGGCATGGATCCTCTGTGTGATCATGGTTGCCTGGGTGGGATACCGGGCTCCGGTCATAGGAGAAGTATCGGACGGATATTCCGCCAAAGAGCAGGGCATCCGGGCCGGGGATACGATCACGGAGATCAATGGGAAGCGGATCCACCTCTGGAATGAGATCACGCTTGCCAACCTGATGAACAGCGAAGGCGGTGAGATGGAGATCACTTATCTGCGGGATGGAAAGGAGACTACTGTCGTACTGGAACCGCGGGCGCTGGAAGGGGACATGAATAAGCGTTTGGGAATCACCAGCACAGCGGAGTCGGTCAGGCCCGGTTTCCTGGGTTCCCTGCAGTACGGCGCCTATACGGTCAGATATTGGATCAATTATACCATTGACTGCCTGAAAATGCTGGTCGGCGGTAAGGTAGGGATTCAGGATATGTCCGGTCCGGTAGGAATTGTGGACGCGGTAGATGAGACCTACCAGAGCTCCAGGTCTGCAGGAATGAAGATCTTGATCTTAAATTTGATGAATTTTGCCATTTTATTGACCGCCAATCTGGGGATCATGAACCTGCTGCCCATTCCGGCCCTGGACGGAGGACGTCTGGTATTTCTGTTCGTGGAGGCGGTGCGCGGGAAGCGGATTCCGCCGGAAAAGGAAGGAATGGTACATTTCGCGGGGCTGGCAGTGCTGATGGTGCTGATGGTTGTGGTGATGTATAATGATATTGTGAAGCTGTTATAAGGGGATCTATTATTACCGCAGTGGTAGCACAAATCAGAAGTTGATCGGATTGGAGCTCGAATGCTTTCTATTACGCAAACAGGGGGCAACTTGGGATAATCTTCCATTGCCTTCATTTACAATAGAAGATGTAGACGAAGGAGTTGTAAAACGTTTCAAAAGGTGGGCCTCTAAAAAAGGTCGTATTGATGAAATCGCATTGGATGAGCCGAAAGAGATACTGATGAAAAAACTGCACTTGATGAATAGTGGATATTTGACCAATGCTGCTATGCTTCTTTTTTGCAAATGACCCGGAAGAGTGGCAGCTTGGTGCATTTACAAAGATTGGTTTCTTTGAAAGTGATTCGGATTTACGCTATCAAGATGAGATTCATGGTTCCTTGCTGGATCAGATTGACCGTATCATAGAAAACGTTCATTTGAAATATATGAAAGCAAAAATTACTTATGAGGGAATGCAGAGGATCGAATTGTACGTGGTCCTGCTCAAAATGGAACTGTAAATGGAACTGTAAAACGGAACTGTAATTCTCCACTCCCGTCAGCTATACGATTGACCTGCCATTTACATTATAAATTTTTCAACGATAAAAGAAACCAGGAGGCAAACCGCCGCTGCCTGCCTCCTGCCTTTCCTCTTACCATCTCCACTCTGTTTCTCCCTCTATCGGCTGAACAGAGCATATACAAAATCCGTCTCACACCACAACCTCCACAATTGTCTTCCCTTCCCTCTGAATCACATTTTTCCCAATCTTCTTTTTCTGATTGAAGCAAAAACTCAGCAAATACCCTTTCTCCAGATGATAATCCTCCAGATACCGGACTAACTGTGCTTCCCCTCGTTTATGATATTCATTTCCCCTCCAGATCTTCAGCTCAACCACCGTCTGCCGCCCAAGATAATCAATCACCACATCGGTACGCCCCATACTTCTTGTCCGGGATTCGATATAATAATTTCCGGTTCCATTGATGATCGGCTTCAGATACAGAAGAAACAGCTTCCGTCCATTTTCCTCTGCGAATTTTTCCGTACAATCGTAATACACTTCATGATAATGCTCCAGAAATTTTATCAGGATCAGCTCCATATCCAGAATCCCATTTTTTACAAACTGGTTCCTGGACTGCAGGGCCGTATCGTATGTCTTACTTTCCAGAATATCCTCTGCCAAAAAAAGATCATAGAAAAAGGTTTCAAAGATGCGGTTGGCAATGACAGCCTGTTCCGCTTCTTCTTTGATAAATCCAAATAAAACACCGATCTTCACAGGCTGGCTGACAGGATAATATGGAAAACTTTTCCCACCAAACAGAATCGAATAGATCATCCGTTTCAGTTCGGGATAATCCAGGATTTTTTTCTGCATATCATCAAATAACGTATTTGAGGATTTTAAGATTATCCTGACGGCTTCTGATACTCCGGCCCGGCACCAGCTGTAATTTTCATCAATCAGCTTGCAGATCCGGGAGACCAGATAAGGATAGCCGGAAGTATAATCATAGATTGCCCGGGCCATTTGCGGGATATCCATTCCGGTGTGGTGGTCGTGCTCGTATTCAGTAAGCATGCCTTCAATTCCGCTAACGGACAAGGACAGATCCATGTTAAAATCGGCCGCGATGTTCCAGGGGCTGTTATACTTCGTTTCCTGTCCGGGGTGTATCTTCAGCTTTAAATTTTTGATATCGTAAACCCCGGCTAAAATCACGGATTGAAAGGTATGATCCTGGCCTTTCTGCTGTTCCAGATATTTGGCCCGGAGCAGTCCGAGGAAGGACAAAAATATCTGATTATCAGAGCTTTTGTCCACTTCATCGATCATCAAAACGATGCCTTTTCCACAGGATCTGCACAGCTCTGTAATCTTGTCACTGAAATCTTCCAGCGCAAATTCTCTCGACAGCGGCGCGTTCCATGCATTCAAAATCCCGGCAGGAATGTTCTGCATGCTCAATTTTTTCCCGATCCTTCGGACAAGGCCTGCGGCAAAGGTGTAAGCCGAGACAAACAGATCGTCTGCCGCTTCAAAGCTCAGGCTGAGTACAAGATAGCGCTCGCAGAGCTTTTTCTCCAACAGATACAGGGTGGTGGTCTTTCCATATTGGCGGGCCCGGTTGATCGTAAAATAGGCGCCCCGATCCACCAGTGTTTCCGTAATCGCCTGCACGGTCGCGCTGATATCCGCCATATAATGCTTTTCCGGAATACAGATTCCTGTCACGTTAAAATATTTTGCCATCATAGAACCCTTTCATTACTGATACCCCCAATACACCGTGATCACCGACATCATCGGATCCTCCACATACGTATACCACACCGTATCCAGCCCATAGTGCACTGCCAGGGTCTGGGCGGCCTGGGGGATCACGTTGTTGATGATATCGTCATGGGCCTGGAGATAGAGGTCGTTATAGGAAAACTTACAGGAGAAGGAGGGCCTCATCTCATAAATGGACTGATTCATGTTCAGCAGCATGACATAGCTGTCGTAGCCCTCATAATACATCCCGTTCAGCACATAATAGTCCAGATCCATGGAAGGACATTCCGGGTAGGGGATTCCGGCCTCGGGGGTGTGGCTTCGGTACAGTTCCGAATCCGCGCAGCACAGATATCCGTAGTTGATACTGTCCAGCGGGATACTGGCTCCATTTTCCTCCTGCAGAAATACCGGGTCGCCGAAGGTCACGTCCATATGATAATATTGTCCGTTGCACCGCACGATGTTCCAGGCATGGGGACCCTGCTGGGGGATTGTCCCAATGGCGTAGATACATTCGATGCCCAGCCTCTGGAGCAAGTACTGGGCGGCGCGGGAGTAGCCGGCACAGACCGATACCCGGTTGACCAGGGAACTGTAAATATTCTGATTGTCCGGGGAGTCCAGGTTATAATCCACGGTATTTACCAGATATTCGAATACATAGCGGATCCGGTCATATTCCGGGGCATCCATTGCAATACCGGCCAGGCAGGCATTTGTCGCGGCATCGATCTGCGCCTGACGCTGCTGCAGCTCCTCACCCAGACAGATATAGGCCGGCCGGACCTCGGAATAGTCGGTATAGCTGGTGATCTGGGTTCCGCCTGTACACCAGAAGATCTCCGGGCGGTCATACAGGAGATATTCGTAGATCATGGAAAATTCCCTGGTATCGCCGGTATGGATATAGACGCTTTCGGCCTGTCCGCGTACGGCCTGCAGGATCTCCTTGTAGATCAGCTGCTGTCCGTCGCTTAACAGCTGATAATAAAATCCCGAAGAAACCTCGGACTCGTCAATGACGATCTCGGAAAATGGAATGGATTCTTCCACCGTCTGAGAGACGGCATTTTTGATGATATTGACATTTTCCGGCAGTTTTTGAAAATAAATGGTTGCTGCTTCCCTGGCGCCCCAGACGCAAAATCCGACACAGACCAGCAGCATAAAGACCAGCGGAAAAATCCGCTTTTTTTTCCTCTTTCTCATTGCAGCTCCTTTACGGTTTTCTGCTTCAATTCTAATCTGTCACCGATTTTCGTTAGAAAATGGATGACCTGCTTGCGCACCAGCGCAATACCTATTATACCGTCTCTTTTCTGAACTGTAAACCCATTACTATTCGTTACTGGTCACACCTTGACCAGGCGTGCCCAGTAACTCAGGCCGTCATTTAAAATTGCCTGCGGCAATGGC
>CAYQBE010000068.1:13182-24810 GCA_964415625.1 uncultured Clostridium sp. | reverse complement strand
ACCACCTGACCTTTATCGGGATGATCGCTATGATGGATCCGCCCCGGGAGGAATCGGCGGAAGCAGTGAAGGCATGTAAGCAGGCGGGAATCCGTCCCATCATGATCACCGGTGACCATAAGGTGACGGCAGCGGCCATCGCAAAACGGATCGGAATCTTAAAGGATGATTCCGAGGCCTGTGAGGGCTCAGAGATGGATTCCATGTCGGATCAGGAGCTGAGGGACTTTGTGGAAGATGTCTCGGTCTATGCCCGGGTGACGCCGGAGCATAAGATCCGGATCGTAAAGGCATGGCAGGACAAGGGCTATATTGTGTCCATGACCGGGGACGGCGTGAACGATGCCCCGGCGCTGAAACAGGCGGATATCGGAGTGGCAATGGGGATCACCGGGAGCGAGGTGTCCAAGGATGCGGCCTCTATGGTGCTGACAGATGACAATTTTGCGACCATAATTAAGGCGGTGGAAAACGGGCGGAATGTATACCGGAATATCAAAAATTCCATCCAGTTTTTGCTGTCCGGCAATTTCGGAGCGATCCTTGCGGTGCTGTATGCGTCTGTCGCGGCGCTTCCGGTTCCCTTTGCACCGGTGCACCTGCTGTTCATCAATCTGCTGACAGACAGCCTTCCGGCAATCGCCCTGGGGCTAGAGCCTCATACGAAGGATGTGATGGATGAGAAGCCGCGGCCGGTCGGGGAATCCATCCTGACGAAAGCATTTTTACAGAAGATCGGCATCGAAGGCTTATCCATTGCGGTAACCACCATGGCCGCGTTTTATATCGGAAATCATTTTGGCAATGCGGTGCTGGCAAGCACCATGGCATTCGGGACGCTGTGTATCGCGCGCCTGGTCCATGGGTTTAACTGCAAGGACGACAGGCCGGTGGTGCTTTCGAAAAAATTATGGAACAATAAGTATCTGCTGGGGGCATTTGCCCTGGGGCTGTGCCTGATCACAGCAGTTTTGATGATCCCGGCGTGCAGCGGGGTATTTCAGGTGCAGACTCTGACAGGGACGCGGCTTCTGATCGTGTATGGATTGGCGGTGCTGAATCTGCCGATCATACAGATCATCAAGATGGTCCGTATCAAAATGAAGAAGTGATGCCCCTGGGCATGGCTTTGCAGATTTCACAGGAGATTTCCGTACAGTTCTCAGGTATGGAAACAATACAGAAAGCCTGCCACTGGCAGCCTTTCTGCATACGATGGTATATAAAAAGGACTGTCGGAAATGGTATATTTCGGATGATATATTTAGAAATACGCCATTTCCAGACAGCTCTTTTTTTAGAATGCTTTATGGTACATCTATCAGGTGTACCGCTTGATGGTCTCTTTGAGCACATATTTTTTATCGCTGTACCGGTCAACGATATAGCTGTTTGCCTTGTGCTCCAGCTCATCCGGCAGCGGTTCTAGCCGAACCTCTTCCCCGTATTTTCGGATCAGGGCCTTTTCCAGCAGATAATCGCATACGTGAGGATTTTTCGGCAGGAGCGGGCCGTGGAGGTAGGTGGCGATCACGTTTTTGTAAACCACCCCTTCGTAGCCGGATTTTCCGGTATTTCCCAGACCGAAGAATACCTTTCCGAAGGGGGTGTGGTTTCTGATATAGGTGCGCCCTCCGTGGTTTTCAAAGCCCACTACGGGTCGGTCGAACAAGGGGCTGTTCAGGATGATATTGCGGATCATCCGTTCCGGTTCCCATTCCGTATAAATGTCCAGAACCTCTAGGCCTTCGATGGTCTTTTTTTCTGTTTTGTAGTACCGTCCCAGAAGCTGGTAGCCGCCGCAGACAGCCAGTACCACGCCGTTATCTTCTACATAGTCCTGGAAATCGGTTTTGATGCCCTGCAGATACTGGCATACCAGTTCCTGCTCCCGGTCTGAACCTCCGCCTAAAAGCACAATGTCCAGCTTGTGAAAATCAATGCTGTCGCCGGAGAGGAAAGGGATTACCTCCGCCTCCATGCCGCGCCATTCCAGACGCTTGCGGAAGCACTGGATATTGCCCCGGTCTCCGTAGAGGTTCAGCAGATCGGGATATAAATGCCCGATGGTCAGTTTTTTCATGATTCCCCAGCCTCCTTCCGATTGTCGTCCATTCCGGTCAGCAGATGGTTGGTGCGGTAGAGGCCGGAATAATTTACGATCACATAGAGATTTTTCGTGCCTGTCGTTGTCAGTGTCTCGATCGTGCCTTTCAGGTCCGTGGTGGAATCGCAGTCGATATCCTCGTATTTGAGCCGCAGTCCCATATCATGCCGGCGTGTGCCGTTGGTGGTGATGGTGGCCGCGTTGGCATCCGCCAGGTACTGGAAATCCACATCCCACAGCCAGGAAATGTCTTCGCCGTCCTGGTAGGTGTCGTTGATCTGGATGATCACATCCTTGGGACTGGGATCCTTTAACACCAGGGAGATCTTCTGCTGGAAGCCGATGGGATTTTTCGCCAGATGGAGCTGAACCCGAGCTCCGTGGATGGTGAAGATGCTCTCCCGGTTATTGCCGTAATCAAAGGCTTCGATCATTTCCTGAAAATGTCCTGTGGGCGCCTCAAGCGCCATCAGAGCGGCATAGGCGGACAGGGTATTGTAAATGTTGTAGGGCGTGCGTGCGGTGGAATCGATCCGCATCCCGTCCAGATCAAAGGAATAGACCTCGCCGTGGAAGTCCACATTGGCCGCCGTATAGTCCGGAGCGGGGCGTGAGAGCCCGCAGTTTGGACAGTGGTAGATGCCAAGCTGCCCGTAGTGGAAAAATTCATAATCCAGCTTCTTCCCGCAGGAGCGGCAAAAAATGCTTTCCCGGATCTCCGAGCGGGAGATCTCATCAAAGATCTGTTCATTGATGCCGTAGGTGATATAAGGGTTCTTGCTTTCCGCGGCCAGAGTGTAGGAGAGCACGTCGTCGCAGTTGATGATCAGAGTGCTGTCCGGGACGCTGGTGACGGCGGTTTTTAATTTTTGGAAGGTAATGTCTACCTCGCCGAAGCGGTCCAGCTGATCCCGGGAAATGTTGGTCAGCAGGGCGCAGTCCGGCTTTAACTGGGGCAGAACACGCACGGACGCGATCTCGTCGCACTCGATGCAGGCGTAATCCGCGTCCAGCATTCCATGCTTGTCCGTGGCCAGGACGAAAGCGGAGATGATGCCGTTGAGCATGTTGGCTCCGGTGCGGTTGATGATGACCTTTTTGCCCTCTGCTTTCAGGGCGTGGTACAGGATGCTGTTGGTGGTGGTCTTCCCATTGGTTCCCATGGTGACAATGGTCTTTTCACGGACCATGCCGGACATGGTGGAGAGGATCTTTGGATCGATCAGGCGGGCAACGTAGCCGGGAAGGGTGACGCCGCTTCCCCGGTTCAGCTTTTTGATCAGAGTACTGGTAGCCTTGGCACAGGTGACGGCCAGTTTGCTTCGTAAATTCATGGTTTTTCTATCCTTTTTGTAGATTTTTGGTAACTCTGTATATTATACGGGAAGATGCAGGAGAAAACAAGGGATAAATTGTTACAGGCCGCAGCTTCACCGTTTCCCCTAACGACAGATTCGCGGGAATAAAACAGGTTCCGGAGTCAGACCTGCTGTTTCCAGTGCCGGATACGCTCGAAACGTTCTTTCGCGGCTTTTTCCTCGCCTTCTTCCGTAGGATGATAATAGGTACGGTGCTGCAGGGACTCGGGCATGCATTCCATGTGTGTCAGCTTTTCTTCCGTATCGTGGGCGTACTCATAGCCTTTTCCATAGTTCAGCTCCTTCATCAGCTTTGTGGGGGCATTGCGCAGCTGCAGAGGGACCGGCTCGGCGCGCAGCGCTCCTACATCCTGCTTGCAGGACTCACAGGCCCGATAAAGGGCATTGGACTTTGGAGCCAGTGAGAGGTAGGTGACGGCATGGGTCAGATGTACGTCACATTCCGGCATGCCCAGGAAATGGCAGGCCTGATAAACGGATACGGCAACCTGCAGGGCATGGCTGTCCGCCATCCCAATGTCCTCGCTTGCAAAACGGATCAGCCGCCTTGCAATATAGAGGGGATTCTCGCCTCCCTCCAGCATCCGGCACATCCAGTATATGGCGGCATCCGGGTCACTGTTGCGCATGGACTTGTGGAGGGCGGAGATCAGGTTGTAATGTTCTTCTCCATTCTTATCATAGAGAAGGGATTTCCGGCTGATGCACTGGGAGAGGCTCTCTGCCGTGACCGTGATCCCTTTGGCATCGATCTCCCCGTTGAGGACCGCCATTTCCAGGGTATTGAGGGCCATCCTGGCATCTCCGTCAGCAAACCCGGCGATGGCCCGCAGCTGCTCCGGGGTGATCCGGATGGTCTGGGAGCCGAAGCCGGCAGGGTGCTTGAGGGCATTTTCCAGAAGCCGGACCAGGTCGTTTTCCTCCAATGCCTTTAAGACAAATACCCGGCAGCGGGAGAGCAGGGCGGCGTTGACCTCGAAGGAGGGATTTTCGGTGGTGGCTCCGATCAGGGTGATGCTTCCACGTTCTACAAAGGGCAGGAAGGCATCCTGCTGAGCCTTGTTGAACCGATGGATCTCATCCACGAACAGAACCGTGCGGATCCCCATGCGGCGGCTTTGTTCCGCCTGGTTCATGACTTCCTTGATCTCCTTGATGCCGCTGGTGACGGCGCTGAAATTGATAAAATGAGCCTGGGTCCGGCCTGCGATGATGCTGGCAAGGGTGGTCTTGCCGACGCCGGGAGGCCCCCAGAAGATCATAGAGGAGATCTGGTCCTTTTCAATCAGCTGCCGCAGCATCCTGCCCGGCCCCAGGAGATGTTCCTGCCCGACAAAATGCTCCAGAGAAGAGGGTCTTAAGCGGCTGGCAAGAGGTGCGCTGTCTGTCCGGTTATCGAATAATGTCATCTGTTCCATAGTGATCGTCGGCCTCCTTTGTTATATCTTTCTCATGCTTTGCGCTTGTATTCAGTTTATCATATGTATATATGAGATTCTATTGAAATTTTACCGGATTTTAAAGGAAAAACAGTTTTGATTGGGATGCGAAAAGCGGCTTGCCGTGAAGCCGCTTCAGAAAAGCATCTGTCAGATGCTGATTTTGTTTTGTATAAAAACCGGAATCCGTCTTGATTTTTCTTCCCTGGTGGCGTAATATTATTGTTGCGAATGAAACCGCCGGCCGGATATGTGCGGATGGGCGGGACATATCTGTGGGAGTATATAGCAGACAGGCAATGATGATATAAGGGAGGACTCCAATGTCAGGTCGTACATATTACAGTGTTCTTGGAGTTTCCAGGGAGGCAACCCCGGAAGAAATTACGAATGCAAAAAATGCGTTGGCGAAGATTTACCATCCTGACGCCAATATGCACAATGATATCGATACAACGAAGGAGATGCAGGAGATCCTGGAGGCCTACCGGGTTCTCTCAGATCCGGAAAAGCGGAAAGCGTATGACCGCAAGCTGGGCGGGGGCAAGGCACGGGTATTCCGTACCTTTACCGTAGGGGAATCCAAAGAGACAGACGAACCGTTTTCTTTTGTCAGCTGTTGGAATGCAGCGATGAAGCTCCAGGAAACGGTCAAGAGAAGCTCCTGGCTTTTAGAGCGGGAATCCAAACGGAAGAATATTTCCGCAAGGATCCTGGAAAAGCTGGGAAAGAGCAGCCGCCTGGAGAAGGAGCTGCGCACCCAGATGGACGAGCTCTGCCAGGAGGCGCTGGAATATACGGCAGTGTTAAAAAACGCGGAGATTCCGGTGGATTACTGGAATGCGGAGGCCATGAACTGGGTGCTGGTTCACTGGGGGCACAACAAAAACGCGAATTACCTTACATTGTTTGCGCAGTATGACGCGCATGTCAACAGGGATAAGTCAGGAACAGAACGCCTGCGCCTGAAGTCTCAGAATAGGCAGTTCCACCATAACCTGAAAAGACTGCTGAGCTACGCGTTATAAGCGCAGCCAGCAGTCTTCCAGGAGTGCTTCGCAGCCTTCTTTGATGTCATCGTAGGTGACGTCAAAATTACCGGTATACCAGGGATCTGCAATGTCCCGGGGATGGTCGGTAAAATCCAGCAGCCTGCACACCTTATGCTCCGGGTCGTCTCTTAAGATCCGCAGCATGTTCCGGATGTTCCTATGCTCCATGCCGATCAGATAGTCATATTTCTCGTAGTCATCCCTCCGAAGCTGAACTGCATATTTTCCATCTGTGGAGATGCCGAATTCTTTTAGCTTCCGCCGGGTGCCGTGGTGTACCGGATTCCCGATCTCTTCCGTGCTGGTGGCAGCGGATGCAATGTAAAAGTCATTCTCGGCTCCGGCTTTCTTTACCATGTCCTTCATCACAAATTCCGCCATTGGGGAACGGCAGATATTGCCGTGGCAGACAAATAGTATTTTGATCATTTTTTCATATCCTTTCATAATTCTTATAGGCGCATTCATTGTATCGTGTCCACTTGTATACGCTGCATATGCGGCGGCGTTTAAGAATGGGACGCTTGGGGAGCTGACTGTGCAATAAATCGTGTGATCTGCTCCTGGCTGGTTTCTGTCAATTCCAGAAACTGGCATCCATATTCAAATTCCGATGTATCTGTCTGCATCACACGCAGCACTTCACAATACACCACGAAGGCTTTCTTTTCTCCGAACAGCCTTGCCTTTAAAAAGAATTTATCCCCCTTGTAATACCGATGCTCCATGCTGATCCCGGCTCCGCCGATGCTGATGTTTAAAAGCTTGCATGCACGTTCTTCGGCATCCGTCTCACTGGAGCTCATGACAGCGGCATCCAGATCCATATCCAGTCGGGGATCCGAACGTTCATTCTCGATTGCAGTGATGTTCAGATCCGCAATCTGCCATACGTGCTTCTGACTGGCGGGACTCATATTCCCTTCCATAAAAATCGCTTTTCTGGTGTTGTCATTATAACCGCGGATCCTGACGGGAACAGGAGCAGTTTTCGGAAGAACCTGCGGATCCATATCCTGGGAAAGTTCCATTTCTGAATACTGGAACAGCTCTGCCTTATGACTCTGGGGATCCTGCAGTTTAGCTATAAAAAGTAGTTTTCCCTCCGTATTCTCCACCAATACACGCATACCGGAATATAGTTCAAGCTCTCTTGTATCGTTCCATTTTTTATGAGTTCCAACGGTATCCTTTTCTGGTTTTTTGCTGAATTTTTCAAATAGTCTCAAATCAGACAACCTCCTCTTCAGTATTCCCTCATTGTTTTGCACAGATTCTATTGTATCACAAGCCGGGGGGCATTTCTACATCTTTGTGAAGACATAACCGGAAAGGGATGCAAGTTCCTGCTTTCGGTTTAGCGGGGAAGCGTTTTTTATTTTTCTTCCACCGTGCTCACGGTTGTGACGCTGCTTTTCGACCCTTATTTTCGCCGCCCTATGAAATGGCTTACTTATTTATCGATAGAAGCACCTGTCATTGCAGGTGCTTCAACATGAAGTCTATAAATTGCTCCATCTGTGGAGTAACACATTTATTTCTCGGACCAGACCCATGCTTCGGTGGCAACGCACCGTGAATAGCAGGCCTGCCTGACCCGGGAACAAATTTTATTTGCGGTTTCGCCCCAAGTCGGTTATACTAAAAAGAAAACATAAGGAGACACAACATGGCAGACTATATCATCAGCTGCTGCTCTACAGCAGATCTGAGTATGGAACATTTTCAGAAGAGGAACATTTCCTATATCTGTTTTCATTATGAGCTGGACGGAAAGGAATATCCGGACGACTGCGGCAGGACCATGGATTTTGAGGAATTTTACCGCCGTATGGACAACGGGGCCCAGACGAAGACCTCCCAGGTGAATATAGAGGAGTTTGAAGCGTATTTTGAACCATTTCTGAAGGAGGGAAAGGATATTCTTCATGTCTGCCTGTCATCGGGAATTTCGGGGGTGCTGAATTCGGCGATGGCGGCGAAGGCAGATCTGGAGGAAACATATCCGGACCGCAGGATCTTTGTAGTGGATTCCCTTGGGGCTTCTTCCGGGTATGGTCTGCTCATGGACAGGCTGGCAGACCTGCGGGATGAGGGGATGGATATTGACACCCTGTATCACTGGACAGAGGAGCATAAGCTGGAGCTCCATCACTGGTTCTTTTCCACGGACCTGAAATTTTATATCAGGGGCGGCAGGATCTCAAAAACCGCAGGCTTCGTGGGAGGGGTGCTGGGGATATGCCCGCTGCTGAATATGGACGACGCGGGCCGTCTGATCCCCAGGATGAAGATACGCTCCAAGCGCAAAGTCATTGCGGCTATCGTGGATAAGATGGAAGAGTGTGCCCGGGATGGAAGGGATTATGATGGGAAATGTTATATCTCCCAGTCAGCCTGCCTGGAAGACGCCAGACAGGTGGCCCAGCTGGTGGAGGAGCGCTTCCCGAAGCTGAACGGCAGGGTGGAGATTAATTATGTGGGAACCACCATCGGCAGCCATACAGGGCCGGGAACCGTGGCGCTGTTCTTTTGGGGGAAGAAGAGGGAATCGTGATACGCGGTATTTTCTTTACAAAATTAACAGCATTAATAAAGACTGCAGGTCAGGAATCTAAAAACGGGTTCCTGGCCTTATGTTATTGCCCTGAAATATAAATGATTCATGCGGCCAGAAATTTTCCAAACTTTAGATTGCCTTAAGGTTCGTTTTATTATGGCTTAAACCAGCGGCCTTACCATATAAACTGTTCCGGGATACAAAAGGAACCGCAGGAAAGCTTCATTGTGATGCACTGTGATTCAAGGAGGGGAATGGCATATGCTGACATGTAAGCATTTGAAGAAAATGTATCAGAAGAAATATGTGGTAGACGATCTGGGATTTTCCGTGAAGGAGGGCGAGGTATTTGCCCTGCTTGGGAGCAACGGGGCGCGGATCGGATATTCTCCGGAGACACCTTATTTCCATCCATTTCTGACAGGGCGGGAGGTTCTGGAATTGGCAGCATTATGTGCATAGTGTTGGAACTTTTCGCCTGATGGAAATAGAAAAGCATAGGAAATACACTCTGTGCAAGTTCTAAAAAGTATTCCCAAACACTATATTGTTAATAGACGATATCACGGAGGGAGCTTTTTATGAAAGCATTTCTGGCAGTACTGTTAAGTCTGCTGACGGTTACAGGAGAGGTATCATTTACAGGATACCCGATATCAGGACAATACAGCGGCAATACAGGCGTGTATGCGCAGGATGTACATATTCTTCATGAAGAGACAGCAGAGAGGGACGCAAAACAGGAATCGGAGGAGGACACAGCGGCAGGCAACACGGATCAGGAAGCGGAAGCAGACACCGGGGCGGAAATAAATGCGCAGGCAGACGCCGGGGCGGAAACAAATGCAGAAGCAGATACCGGATCGGAAACAAATGCAGAGGCAGATACAGCGGAACCGGTAGGAGGACCGCAGATCAGCGCCCCGTCGGCAATCCTGATGGAGGCGTCCACGGGAAGCGTGATCTATGAAAAGGATGCGGATACCGCGCGGCCTCCTGCAAGCGTGACAAAGGTTATGACCATGCTTTTGATTTTCGACGCATTGGAAAGCGGGAAGATCAAGCTTGAGGATGAGGTGACGGTTTCGGAATACGCGGCTTCCATGGGAGGCTCCCAGGTTTATCTGGAGCCGGGAGAGACGCAGACCGTGGATACGATGCTGAAGTGTATTTCCGTGGCAAGCGCGAATGATGCCTGCGTTGCCATGTCGGAATACATCGCCGGAAGCGAGGAAGAGTTTGTCCGGCAGATGAATGAAAGGGCGAAAGGGCTGGGGATGGAGAACACCCATTTTGTCAACTGCAACGGTCTGGATACGGACGGACATGTGACCACCGCGCGGGATATCGCCCTGATGTCCCGGGAGCTGATCACAAAATATCCCCAGATCCACGATTACTGCATGATCTGGATGGAAAATATCACCCACACCACCAGGAAGGGGAGCAGTGAATTTGGCCTTACCAATACCAATAAACTGGTCCGCCAGTATGAATATACGACCGGCCTGAAAACAGGATCCACCGGACTGGCAAAATTCTGTGTTTCTGCCACCGCAAAGAAAGGGGATGTGGAGCTGATCGCCGTCATCATGGCGGCGGAGGATTCCAAGGCCAGATTTAAAGATGCTACCGCGCTTCTGAATCATGGATTTGGAAAATGCCAGATCTACAGGGATGAAGACCTGGAGCCTCTGGGAGAAGTTGCCGTGGCAGGGGGAGCGGAGGATACTGTGCCCTGTGAATACGGAGGAACCTTTACCTGGCTGGACACGGAAGGGGCAGACTTATCGGCTATCACCAAAGAATATAAAATGGAAGAATCCGTGCAGGCGCCTGTGAAAAAAGGAGACCGCGCGGGCTGTGTCTCTTATGTCCTGAATGGAAAGGAGATCGGCAGTATTGACATCCTGGTGAGTGAGGATGTGGAAAAAGCGGGATTTCTGGATTATCTGATCAAAATGCTGGGGCAGTTCCGGGCATAGAAGAGTAAATATATTCTCAAAAAGCAGAGTGCACTCTATAAATAAAAGAGCATGCTCTGCTTTTTAGGGCGGAAAATAGGAAAAATAAAAGGGTTCTTTACTTTATGGGGAAAAAATGGTAGGATATAGTAGTTGATTCGCACGTTGCTGTTTACAGCTTGATCGTGGACTGAAGACGTGGGCAGACATGGATTTGGATTATATTATGGAAAAAATGCGGTAAAGTATGCGTGTATACAATCTGCATAGAACAAATAAAAGGAACGTTCGGAACGGCAGAAAAATAACAAAGATACGGAGGAAAATGAAGATGAATTACGGCGCTTTGATCGATCATACGATACTGGCTCCCCAGGCAACAAAGGAACAGGTGGAGCAGTTATGCAAAGAAGCGATGGAGTATGGCTTCCATTCGGTCTGTGTAAATTCCAGCTTTGTCTATTATTGTGCCCGGCTTTTGAAGGACAGTGATGTGGCGGTATGTACGGTGATCGGATTTCCGCTGGGCGCCATGTCTACGGTCGGTAAGGCGGCGGAAGCAGAGCAGGCGATCCGGGATGGCGCTGCAGAGCTGGATATGGTGATCCATATCGGAATGATCAAAAGCGGAGATTGGGAATATGTAAAGCAGGATATTTCTTCGGTTGTAGAAACAGCAAAAGGCAGGGCGAAGGTCAAGGTGATCCTGGAGACCTGCCTGCTTACGGACGAAGAGAAGATCAAAGCCTGCCAGATCTGCAGGGAATGCGGAGCTGATTTTGTGAAGACATCCACCGGATTTTCCAAGGGCGGGGCAACGGCGGAGGATGTGGCCCTGATGCGCAGGACCGTAGGGCCTGACATGGGAGTGAAGGCCTCCGGCGGGATCCGTACTCCGGGGGATGCCAGAGCCATGGTGGAAGCCGGCGCCACCAGGCTGGGGACAAGCTCCGGCGTGGCGATCGTGCAGGGGCAGGAATAAACAGAATCAAAGGCCGGAACAATACAGTAAAAGGGCCAATCGTTCGATTGGTCGTAAGGAATCAATTGCTGTGAGCACCTGGCCAGGGTGCGGCAGTAACGAATAATGAGGAATCTGTATGAAATGGTGGAAAAAAATAGCCCTG
>CAYQBE010000068.1:0-13172 GCA_964415625.1 uncultured Clostridium sp. | reverse complement strand
GGGAGAGGGGAGAAGGGAATGCCGCAGTTTCCGGATGACGCATTACCATCCGGAAATCTCCGATCAGCAGCCAAATGGACATTCTGAGAGCAGGATCGTATTTTTAAGCGATCTGCATAACCGGGTATACGGCAGCCAGAATGACATTTTGCTGGAGAAGATCCGCGAAGCCAGACCGGGACTGATCCTGATCGGCGGGGATATGCTGATCGGGAAAAAAAATGCTTCGCCGGAGCAGGCGCTGGATTTTATCCGCCGGCTTCCGGAGATCGCTCCGGTATATTATGCCCTGGGCAATCATGAGCAGCGGCTGAAAAGCCAGGTGGAAAAGTACGGGGATGTGATGTATTATTATAAGAAGAAACTGACAGCGGCAGGTGTCCATTTCCTGGAAAATGAATCTGCCGATGTTTCGCTGTCTGGAAGAGAGCTCAGGATCACCGGCCTGGCGCTTCCGCTGGATACTTATACCCGTAAGGCATCCACAGGCGTATGTTTCCGCGAAAGGGGCGGATTTCGTCCGGCAAGGGATACCCGTAAGGCATCTGTGACAGGGAGGGATACCCGAAAGGAGCCTGTGACAGGAAGGGATACCCGAAAGGAGCCTGTGACAGGAAGGGATATCAGAAAACTGGCCGGACCGGCAGACAAAAGCCGGTATCAGATCCTTCTGGCTCACAATCCGGCCTATGTTCCGGCTTATAAGGAGTGGGGCGCCGATCTGGTGCTGTGCGGGCATCTGCACGGAGGAGTTCTGCGGATTCCGGGCTGGCGAGGGGTTGTGACCCCCCAGGCAGCTCTGTTTCCGAAATACTCGGGGGAGATGACCGTAGAGGACGGTACGGCGGTGGTGGTCAGCAAAGGTCTGGGAACCCATACCGTCAATCTGCGCGTGTTCAATCCGGCGGAGGTTGTGGTGATTCATATATAGAAATCCAACCGCGCGGGTAAAAAAGCCATTTCTGTCGGAAACGACAAAGGCGCAAGTTATGGATAAAAGGGGAGATTTACATGGGGATACCTGTAAAATTGGAAGTATTTGAAGGGCCTTTGGACCTGCTCCTGCATTTGATCGATAAGAACAAGATCGATATCTATGATATACCGATCGTGGAGATCACGAACCAGTATATGGACTATATCCGGCAGATGCAGCGCACGGATCTGAATGTGATGAGTGAATTTCTTGTGATGGCGGCGACGCTTCTGGATATCAAATGCCGCATGCTCCTTCCGAAGGAGGTCAATGAGGAAGGGGAGGAGGAAGACCCGAGGCAGGAACTGGTGGAACAGCTCCTTCAATATAAGATGTACAAGTATATCGCGTATGAACTGAAGGACAGGCAGCTTGACGCGGATCTGGTACTGTTCAGGAAGTCCGCCATTCCGGAGGAAGTCCGGGAGTACGAAGAACCGGTTGACCTGGATGCGCTGCTGGCCGATGTGACGCTTTCCAG
Organism: uncultured Clostridium sp.; assembly: GCA_964415625.1. Lineage (GTDB taxonomy): Bacteria > Bacillota > Clostridia > Lachnospirales > Lachnospiraceae > Schaedlerella. The sequence goes on along the minus strand of CAYQBE010000068.1, from coordinate 11,715 downwards.
GCTGGGAAGGATTTTCCGGGATGTCATGAAACGGCAGAATAACAAGATCGATCCGGTCCGAAGCAAATTCGGCAGGATCGAAAAGGAAGAAGTGCCCCTTCCATCCAAGATCGCTTTTGTAGAAGGCTATGCGAAGAATCATCGGAAGTTTAGCTTCCGGCAGCTTCTGGAAGGGCAGAAGAGCACCATGCATCTGGTCGTGACATTTCTTGCAATCCTGGAATTGATGAAGACCGGGGCAATCCGGGCAATCCAGGAAAATACATTTGGAGAGATTCTGATTGAATCCACGTTATAAAAGGAATTGCCTTACAGAACGGATTTCAGATGGCAAAGGCGGGTGGGATGATGGCGGAAGACAGAAAGGAACAATTGAAGCCGATGGAAATAAAAAAAATGCAGGGGATCATTGAGGCGATTCTGTTTACGATGGGGGATTCCGTGGAATTGAGCAGGATCGCGTCTGCGATCGAGCATGATGAGGAAACGACCCGAAAGCTGATCCACAATATGATGGACCGATATAAAAAGGAAGACCGGGGCGTTCAGATCCTGGAGATGGACGACTCTTTTCAGATGTGCACCAAAAAGAATGCCTATGAGTATCTGATCCGCATCGCGAAGCAGCCGAAGCGCTATGTTCTGACGGATGTGATGCTGGAAGCTCTGTCTATTGTGGCCTATAAGCAGCCGGTGACCAGGCTGGAGATCGAGAAGATCCGGGGGGTCAAGACGGATCATGCGGTCAATAAGCTGATCGAGTACGGGCTGATTGAAGAGGTGGGGCGGCTGGATGCGCCGGGACGGCCGATCCAGTTCGGGACCACCCAGGAATTTTTCCGGAGGTTCGGCCTGCAGTCGCTGGATGAGCTGCCGACCCTGGATGAGGAGCAGATCGCGCACTTTAAAGAAGAGGCGGAGGACGAGGCACAGCTGCAACTGGATATCTGACAGCGTCTGCAGCTGATAAAATCCATCCCTTACAGTACATGATAACGCTGCAAATATATGCCATTTCCATAAGTTCTAAGAAAAGACAGACAGTCATACATATAGGATAAAGCGTGTATCACGGAGTTTTGTGCGGGATGAAAATAAATCTGGAATGTGGAAAACTTGTGGAAAAAGCGGAAAAGAGTGTGGATAACTTCCGAAAAACGGTGAAAAAGTGTGGGATATGTCTGATTTTATGCACGGGAATGTGGATAACTTCGGCAGCGGAGGTACATGCAGAGCCTGAGAAGGAGATCAAGGAACCTGAAGGATTATACGCCCAGTCAGCGGTATTGATGGATGCGGACAGCGGGCGTATTTTGTTTGCGAAAAATGGACAGGAGGAGCGGGCCATGGCCAGCACCACCAAGATCATGACCTGCATCCTTGCGTTGGAAAACGGCAATCTGGATGATACGGTGACTGCCAGCGCCAGGGCGGCGTCCCAGCCGGAGGTTCATCTGGGCGTCCGGGAAGGGGAGCAGTTCCAGCTCAGGCACCTTTTGTATTCCCTGATGCTGGAATCGCATAATGACGCGGCAGTGATCATTGCGGAGCATATCGGGACCAGTGTGGAGGGCTTCGCGGACATGATGAATGAAAAAGCCAGACAGGCCGGCTGCACCCAGACCCATTTTGTCACTCCAAACGGGCTGGACGCCTCGGATGAGGAGGGGTCTCATCATACGACGGCAGAGGATCTGGCACGGATCATGAAATACTGCATCATGGATTCCCCGCAGAAAAGCGTGTTTCTGGAGATTACCCGGACGGAAAGCTATGAGTTTACCAACCTGGACGGCAGCCGCAGCTTTTCCTGCAATAACCACAATGCTTTTCTGAAAATGATGGAGGGGGCTCTTTCCGGAAAGACCGGTTTTACCGGGGAGGCGGGTTACTGCTATATCGGAGCGCTTCAAAGGGATGACCGAACCTTTATCGTCAGCCTCCTGGCATGCGGGTGGCCCAACAATAAAGGCTATAAGTGGGCGGACACCAAAAAGCTGATGACCTATGGAATCAATTCCTTTCATTATCAGGAGGTATGCAGGGATGTGGATACGGGCACAGTGCCTGTTCTGGGCGGCATCCCGGATGGAAACCGTTTCAACGGAACGGCTTCGGTACATACCATTGCCGGACAGGGCGGAGGCACTGGGACACAGACGGACGGGGATGGAAGTTCTGAGGGAGCAGGGAAAAGGATCCTGCTTCGGGATGACGATGAGATCTCGGTTCGTGTAGAAAAGGAGGAGAGCCTGGACGCGCCGGTCTCAGAAGGCGATCCGGTCGGTGAGATTTCCTATATGCTGGGAGACGAAGTACTTTTTACCCGGGAGATCGTTGCGGACGAAGCAGTGGAGGTACGTGACTATCGATGGTGCCTGGAGAAGCTGGGGGAGATTTTTTTCATGAGGGTCTGACGAGTGAACTGGGACAATAAAATATATCAAGGAAAATGATTAAAAATGTCACTGGATTATATCCCATAGATATGATAGTATAAGCGAAGATAAAAAAAGACAAAATCATTGATAAAATATAAGGAGATGTTACCATGAAGAATTATGAAAAGTACACGCGGGCTTATTTTATGCCGCCGGTAGACTGCTATGACTGGGTGAAAAAGGATTATATCGACCATCCGCCGACCTGGTGCAGCGTGGATCTGCGGGACGGCAACCAGGCATTGATCGAGCCCATGAGCCTGGACGAAAAGGTGGAGTTTTTCCAGCTGCTCGTGGATGTGGGATTCAAAGAGATTGAAGTCGGATTTCCGGCAGCGTCGGAGACCGAGTACCAGTTCATGCGTACACTGATCGAGCGAAATATGATCCCGGAGGACGTGACAGTCCAGGTGCTGACCCAGGCCAGGGAGCATATCATCAAACGGACCTTTGAGGCAGTCAAGGGTGCTCCGCATGCAGTGATACATGTATACAATTCCACTTCCGTGGCGCAGCGGGAGCAGGTTTTCCGAAAAGATAAGGAGCAGATCAAACAGATTGCGATCGACGGTGCGAAGCTTTTGAAAGAGCTTGCAGAGGAGACGGAAGGAAACTTTACCTTTGAATACAGTCCGGAAAGCTTTTCCGGTACAGAGATGGAGTATGCCATGGAGGTGTGCAACGCAGTACTGGATGTATGGCAGCCCACCCCGGAGAAAAAAGCGATCATCAACCTTCCGGCAACCGTGGAAAACGCCCTTCCCCACGTATTTGCCAGCCAGGTGGAATATTTCAACAAGTATATGAAGTACCGGGAAAATACGATTATCAGCCTTCATCCCCACAATGACCGGGGAACCGGCGTGGCTACGGCGGAGCTTGGGATCCTGGCAGGGGCGGACCGGATCGAGGGAACGCTTTTTGGAAACGGGGAGCGGACCGGGAATGTGGATATCATCACACTGGCAATGAATCTGTTTTCCCACGGTGTGGACCCGGGACTGGATTTCTCCAACATGAGCGAGATCAGCGAGGTCTATGAACGGCTTACAAGAATGCATGTTTCTCCCCGCCAGCCTTATGCGGGAGAGCTCGTATTCACTGCATTTTCCGGATCTCACCAGGATGCCATCGCAAAGGGAATGGCCTGGAGGGAGGATGGAAACATCGAGCAGTGGTGCGTTCCCTATCTTCCCATTGATCCGAAGGATGTGGGCAGGAGATACGATTCGGACGTGATCCGGATCAACAGCCAGTCCGGAAAGGGCGGCGTAAACTACATATTAAAACAGAACTTCGGCATCAGTCTGCCGCAGAAGATGCGGGAGGAGGTGGGGTATCTGGTGAAGGATGTCTCCGACAAAGCGCATAAGGAGCTGTCCCCGGAGTGGATTTACCAGATATTCGAGGACCACTATATCAATGCAAAGAATGTGTTTACCCTGGAGGAATGCCATTTCAAGCAGGAAGACGGCATCGTGGCTTCCGCAACGATCCAGCACGGCGGGAAGCAGCAGGTCATTACCGGAGTGGGGAACGGACGTCTGGATGCGGTCAGCAATGCGATCAAGCATTATTTTGATATCAGCTACGAGCTGTCGGTCTATGAAGAGCATTCCATGACAAAGGGATCTTCCTCCAAGGCGGTGGCTTATGTGGGAATCATCTGTAATGGGAAAAAATACTGGGGCGTCGGGATCGACCCGGATATCATCAAAGCGTCCATTGCGGCCCTGGAGGTTGCGGTCAATAAGATCGAGGAGATCAAGAGCAGGGAGGAGAGCAAGGATGAGCGTCTCCTGCAGATCACCAATTATATTTACGCAAATTATAAGACGGTGACACTGGACGACCTTGCGGAAGAATTTTATCTTTCCAAGCCGTATCTGTCAAAATATATCAAGGAAAAATCAGGGGAGACCTTCGGGGATATCCTGAAAAAGGTGCGGATGAAAAAAGCCCGGGCGATGTTAAAGAGCAGTAACGCGACGGTGGAAAACATCGCGGATTCGGTAGGCTACCAGAATGTGGAGCATTTTAACCGGACCTTTAAGAAAATGTATGGCCTGACGCCGGTGCAGTTCCGGAATCAGAATTAGAAACGGCAGGGAAGTGTCCGCGATAGAAATGTCCTGCAGCAGAAAGATTTTCGAGAATCAGGCGGCTTGCCTGGAAAATAGAAAAAGCACAGAACTGTCTGCGTGAAGACAGTTTTGTGCTTTTTGCCATATAGGCTTCATATGATGTGAACGCAAGCAGGGAAGTCTTCATTCTTCCAGCTCCGCCCACAGCTCGTACAGTTCCTCCAGCCTGGCATCATTGCCGGCCTTTTCCTCGGCAAGCTCCTGGCATTTGACGGAATTGGAGTAGATATCTTCATGGGTCATGAGCTCATCAATCTCCTGGTTGCGTGCTTCCAGCAGAGAAATTGTTTCCTCCGTCCGTTTCAGCTCATTTTTCCGCTTCCGCTCCCGGGCCTGCGCCTCTTTTTGCTCCAGCCAGCTCTGCTTATTCGCGGAAGCCGCGCCGGTTTCTGCTGCCGAAAGTTCCGCTGCCGGCCGTCCTTCCTGAAAATAAGTTCCTTTTGAAATTCCCCTTACATCCTGCGGCCCGGCAGCGGACAGGGCGGCGGAGCGTTCTTCCTTCTTTTCCAGATAATAGTCATAATTCCCGATATAGTTCACAAAGGTCTGGCCGGAGAGCTCCAGGATCCGGCTTGCGGTCTGATTGATGAAATACCGGTCATGGGAGACATAGAGGACGGTCCCGGTATAATCGTTCAGCGCCTGCTCCAGGATTTCCTTGGAGGTGATATCCAGGTGGTTGGTGGGCTCGTCCAGAATCAGGAAATTCGCCTCCGAGAGCATCAGCTTCGCAAGGGAGACCCGTCCCTTTTCCCCGCCGCTTAAGTCCCCTACCAGTTTGAATACGTCGTCCCCGGTAAACTGAAAGGCAGCCAGCGTATTGCGGATCTCCGTATTGTTGAGGGACGGGTAATCGTCTGAAATTTCCTCGAATATATTTTTACGGTCGTGGAGTACATGGTGCTCCTGGTCATAATACCCGATATGTACCTTCGTACCCAGGGAAAAGGAGCCGCTGTCCGCGTCGGTCAGGCCGTTTAATATTTTTAAAAGGGTGGTCTTGCCGGTTCCGTTGCCGCCGATCACTGCCACATGCTCCCCCCGCTTGATTTCAAAGGAAGCCTGGGAAAACAGGGTCTGCCCGTCGTACTGCTTGGACAGCTCCTCCACGGAGAGAACATCATTTCCGCTGACGCAGGAGGGCTCCAGTGAAAAATGGATTTCCTGCACGTCGCTTAAAGGCTTCTCGACTACAGTCATCTTGTTCAGCATTTTTTCCCGGCTCTCTGCGCGTTTGATGGACTTTTCCCGGTTGAAGGAGCGCAGCTTCTCGATGACGGCCTCCTGGCGGCTGATCTCCCTCTGCTGGTTCAGATATTCCTTCATCTGCGCGTCCCGGATCTGCCGCTTCTTGTCTGAGTATGCCTTATAATTGCCGCTGTACATGCGGATGATGCCGTGCTCGATCTCCACCACCTTTGTCACCACCCTGTTCAGGAAAAAACGGTCATGGGAGACGATGAACACAGCGCCCGGATAATTCAGCAGGTAGGTTTCCAGCCAGGAAATGGAGTTTAAGTCCAGATGGTTGGTGGGCTCGTCCAAAAGCAGGATGTCCGGGTTGGTCAGGAGCAGCTTTCCCAGGGATACCCGGGTCTTCTGGCCGCCGGAAAGGGTATCGGCAGGCTTATCAAAATCCTCCTCCTGAAACCCCAGCCCTTTTAAAACCCCGACGATCTCGCTCTCATAGGCGTATCCGTTTTTGGATTCAAATTCGGACATGAGGCGGTTGTAGGTCTCCAGCCTGGCCTCAAGAGCCTCGCCGCTTAGTGATTTCAACTCCTGTTCGATGGAACGGATCTGCTGTTCCAGCAAAATGATGTCGGACTTTGCCGTTTTCAGCTCCTCATAAACGGTATTCCCACTTTCCAGGTTCTGCTGCTGAGCCAGATATCCGAGCTGCTTCCCCTTTGTGAGGATCACACTGCCGCCGTCGAGGGGCTCCTCGCCGATGATCATTTTCAGAACCGTAGATTTCCCGGCACCGTTGACCCCGACAAAAGCGGCTTTTTCCCGTTCTTCAATATGAAAGGAGCCATCCTTTACAATGACCCTTTCCCCAAATGATTTATTCAGATTATGACATGCAAGTATCATATGAAACCTCCTGTAAAACCGCATTGACAATTATTATACTACATTCCGTTCATTGTATCAAACAAAAAAATGACTTTAAATTGACTTTGAGCAGACTATTCTATATAATAAATATAGTTTATTTGGAGGTTGATTAAAATTGGAAGAGAAAGAAATATCAAAAGCGGTGATCAGCAGGCTGCCAAGATATTATCGATATTTGGGCGAGTTGACAGACGCAGGGGTGGAGCGGATATCATCCAATGACCTGAGCCAGAAGATGCGGGTGACGGCATCCCAGATCCGGCAGGATCTGAATAATTTCGGCGGATTTGGACAGCAGGGATATGGATACAATGTAAAGTATCTCCGGACAGAGATCGGGAAGATCTTAGGCCTGAACCAGAGCCACAGCATGATCATCATCGGTATGGGGAATCTGGGACAGGCGCTGGCCAATTATGCTTCTTTTGAGAAAAACGGATTCGTGATCAAGGGGCTCTTTGACGTGAATCCCAGTCTGGACGGCAGGGTGGTTCGGGGCACTCCGATCCGTATGCTGGATGGGCTGGAAGCATTTCTGAAAGAGAATCCCATTGAGATCGCGGCGCTTACGATCCCAAAATCAGAAGTACTGCGGGTCTCCGATATCCTGGTAAAATGCGGGATCAAGGCGATCTGGAATTTCGCGCACACAGATCTGAACCTGCCGGAGGATGTGATCGTGGAAAGCGTCCATCTTTCAGACAGCCTGATGAGGCTGTCCTACAATATTACCAGCTACAAAAAGGAACATGGCGAATAAAAGATCAATACACCAGGCGGCGAACAGGATACCATGCAGGAGGCTTGCATGGCATCCTGTTTTTCAGGCACTGTATATTGGATAAATTGCAGTGTCCGGGAGCTGCAGCAGTGAGGAGGAAGGAAACAGGATGCGTTATTTACCAGACGGAGCAAGAATGCAGCAGGCGGATGCCCATACGATCCAGGAGATCGGGATTCCGTCCGTAGTTTTAATGGAGCACGCGGCGCTGCGGACCGTGGAGGCCATGGAGCAGGAGCGGATCGACTGTTCCCGGGTTCTGGTGGCCTGCGGTTCCGGCAATAACGGCGGGGATGGGTTTGCGGTCGCAAGGCTTCTGGCCGGGAAGGGCAGCGGGGTGACCGTTGTATTTGCGGGCCGGGAAGCTTCTCTGACCCCGGAATGCCGGATCCAGAAGCAGATCGTGGAGAAGCTGGGGATCCCGGTGGTCTCTGACCTGCCGGAAGGCCGGTATACGGCTGTGGTGGATGCCCTGCTGGGGGTGGGGCTGAGCCGGGAGGTGAGTGGAGCCTATGCAGAACTTTTGACGAGACTGAATGGGCTTCCGGGTGCAAAGGTGGCGGTCGATATTCCCTCCGGCATCTGCTCTGCCACGGGAAGGGTACTGGGATGTGCCTTCCGGGCGGATCTGACGGTCGCGTTCCAGTGTGAAAAGCTGGGTACGGTGCTGTATCCGGGCAGAGAATACGCGGGAAAGGTGATCCCTGCGGAGATTGGGATCGATACCTCCTTTTATGAAACGGTTCCAGACCTCTGCTATACTCTGGACAAAAGCGACCTTTTCCGTCGGCTTCCGGTGCGGAAGGCGGATTCTCATAAGGGGACTTATGGAAAGGTGCTTATGATCACCGGGAGCAAAGGCATGGCAGGGGCGGCTTATTTAAGTGCCAAAGCGGCTTACACGAGCGGCGCCGGGCTGGTGCAGATCTATACCGAGGAATCCAACCGTGCCATCCTGCAGCAGCTTCTTCCTGAGGCCATTATTTCCGTGTATGAGGAGTATGATCCGGAACAGCTTGCCTCCCTGCTGCGATGGGCAGACGTGGTGTGCATTGGCTGTGGTCTGGGACAGAACCGGGTCTCCGAAAGCCTGCTTAAGGGAACCATTTCGGGATGCCGTGTGCCCTGTGTGGCGGACGCGGACGGCATCAATCTGCTGGCCTGCCATCCCGAGCTTCTGAAGGAAACTGGGTGTCCGCTCATCCTGACGCCTCACATGAAGGAGATGTCCGGACTGCTGGGATGCTCCGTGGCAGAGCTGCAGCAATCCCGGATGGGCCGTCTGCATGCGTTTACGGAAAACTATCCGGCGGTCTGTGCGCTGAAGGATTCCCGTACCATTGTGGCACAGCACGGAAAGCAGGATTTTGTCAATACGGCAGGCAATCACGGGATGGCAAAGGCGGGCTCCGGGGACGTGCTGGCGGGAGTGATCACAGGACTTTTAGCAGGCGGGCTCGATGCATATGAGAGTGCGGTACTGGGCGTGTACCTCCATGCATGCGGGGGGGACGCGGCCAGAGAAAGGCTGGGAAGCTACTCTCTGCTGGCAGAGGATCTGATCGGCGGGATCCGGGAATGCCTGAAGGAAGCAGACGTAAGGAACTGTATGGAATGACAGATCATGGAGGAAATAAAAAAGTGAATCAGCACAATCGGGTCTATGCAAAAATAGATTTGCGGGCCATTGCATATAATATGAAACAGATGAAGCTTCGAATCGGTGACGGCGCGCAGCTGGCAGCCGTGATCAAGACCGATGGCTACGGGCATGGAGCGGTTCCCATTGCGCAGTTATTTGAGCATACGGACTATGTATGGGGGTATGCAGTCGCAACTCTGGAGGAGGCGGTCAGCCTCCGGGAAGCGGAGGTGAAAAAGCCCATCCTGGTCCTGGGATGCGTTTTTCCGGATCAGTATGAGGAAATGGTTTCCCGGGAGATCCGGCCTGCCGTCTATACAAAGGAGATGGCAGAGGGGATGTCCCAGGCGGCCGTAAAGCTCCAAAGACCCGCGTATTTCCACATCAAGATCGATACCGGCATGGGCAGGATCGGGTTCCCGGTGTCGGAGGAAAGCGCAGATGCCATTGCAAAGATCGGAACACTTCCGGGTGTGGTGACGGAAGGGATGTTTACCCACTTCGCGAAAGCCGATGAGACAGATCCTGCGTTTACAAGAGAGCAGCATGAGAGATTTGTATGGATGCAGGAGGCTTTGGAACGCCGGAAGCTGCGGATTCCCTGTCTCAGCTGCGACAACAGTGCGGGAATCATTGATTTTCCGGAATACAGGCACAATCTTGTCCGCGCGGGGATCGCACTGTACGGGATGTACCCGTCGGATGAGGTGGCGCGGGAAGCGGTTCCCTTAAAGCCTGCCCTGGAGCTGATCAGCCACATTTCCTATGTAAAAGATGTAGAGCCGGGGACGCCCATCAGCTACGGGGGAACCTTTACGGCGGAAAAAAGCATGCGGGTTGCCACGATCCCGGTAGGGTACGGGGACGGTTATCCCAGGAGCCTTTCCAACAAGGGGGAGGTTCTGATCCGGGGAAAGCGGGCCAAAATTCTCGGGCGGGTCTGTATGGATCAGTTCATGGTCGATGTGACAGACATCCCGGGCGCGTCATTTATGGATCCGGTCACGCTGATCGGACGGGACGGGGAGGATGAGATCACGGTGGAGGAGCTTGGCGCTTTGAGCGGGCGGTTCCACTATGAATTTGTCTGCTGTCTCGGGAAACGGATCCCCCGGGTTTATATCCGATGAATCCCCAGTAACAGGCTTTCTGTATATTTCCGCGAAACGTGGAAATACTTTAAGTACCATTCGATGTAAGGAACTGTGGATCTGATATCCTGTGCAGGAGGCGTACAAGGCAGAGGCCGCGATGCGGCTGCCGCAGGCGCGAGTTTCGCTTGCGAAACTCTTTTTTCACAGCTCCCGGAAACAGAGATTGGAAAAGAGGTAAAATCGGAGTGTGAAAAATTTTGACGATCAAACGTGGAGATATTTATTATGCAGACTTAAGCCCGGTGGTGGGCTCGGAACAAGGAGGAGTCCGTCCGGTGCTGATCATACAGAACGATGTAGGCAACCGGCACAGCCCGACGGTGATCTGCGCCGCCATCACGTCACGGATGAATAAGGCGAAGCTGCCGACGCACATTGAGATCAGTGCGCAGAAATATCATATCATAAAAAATTCGGTCATCCTGCTGGAACAGATCCGGACCATCGACAAGCAGCGGCTTCGGGAGTTCGTCTGCCATGTAGACAGCCGGCTGATGTGCAAAGTCAATGAAGCGATTCGGATCAGTCTGGAGCTGAATACATAAAAAGAATGCGTCAGCTCCGGACGGTAAAATAGCTTTACAGATAGAAAAAAGCGTGGTAAACTAAACAAAGCACGAAAAAAGAGGAGATTTGAAAAATGTCAGGACATTCAAAATTTGCAAATATCAAGCATAAAAAAGAAAAGAACGACGCGGCAAAGGGGAAGATCTTTACCAAGATCGGACGTGAGCTGGCAGTTGCGGTCAAGGAGGGCGGTGGTCCGGATCCGGCGAACAACAGCAGGCTCCGCGACGTCATTGCCAAGGCAAAGTCCAACAACATGCCCAACGACACCATAGACAGGAACATCAAAAAGGCGGCGGGAGAGGGCGCCGGGGATAATTACGAGCACATTACATATGAAGGCTATGGCCCCAACGGAACGGCCATCATCGTGAAGACGCTGACAGACAACAAGAACCGCACGGCTTCCAATGTGAGGAATGCCTTTACCAAGGGCAGCGGGAACGTAGGCACACCGGGCTGCGTATCCTTTATGTTTGACGAGAAGGGGCAGATCTTCGTTGCGAAGGAAGACTGTGAGATGGATGCCGATGAGCTGATGATGCTGGCTCTGGATGCCGGCGCGGAGGACTTTTCGGAGGAAGAGGAGAGCTTCGAGATCCTTACGGCTCCGGCGGATTTCAGTGAAGTCCGTTTGAAGCTGGAGGAGGCAGGGATCCCCATGGCAGAGGCGGAAGTGACCATGATCCCCCAGACCTATGTGGATCTGACCAATCCGGAGGATATCAAGAATATCCAGAAAACTCTGGATCTTTTGGAAGAGGATGACGACGTTCAGGATGTATACCACAACTGGAACGAAGAATAAGCGTAACTACTCAGCACAGGATAGCGCATTTACTGCGCTATCCGTATGAAAACGTAT
>CAYQBE010000067.1:0-25277 GCA_964415625.1 uncultured Clostridium sp. | reverse complement strand
GAATGAATGCGCAGGTTGGATGATCTTTAGATCATCCAACCGTACAGTTGGAAAATTTTCAGGCAAAAAAATCCCTTTTCATTCTCTCTCATATCATGTACAATAAAAACAGCTTTTGACTTTTCATTTACCGTTGCTTGTTATTGTTTAGAACGGCAGGCCTCAGACCCGTCTGCTGCCGTTCTGAATCATTAGGAACTGTACACAAATTTTAAAAAAAGGAATTTACAATATGAATCAGAAAACATTGACCAAATTAGAATACGACAAGATCACCGCTCTCTTAGAGGAGCAAGCCACCTCCTTCCGGGGGCGGCAGCTCTGCCGCCGCTTAAAGCCCATGACCGACGTGGAGCGGATCAACGAGGCACAGGAGCAGACGGCGGCCGCATTTACCAGGCTCATCAAGAAGGGGCGCATTTCCTTCGGGGACGCGGCGCCGGTGGAGGAATCCATGAAGCGCCTGGAGATCGGCGCGGCCTTAGGCAGCGGGGAGCTGCTGCGGATCTGTAAGCTGCTGCAGAACACCGGGCGGGCGAAGGCCTATGGGCGGCACGACACCCAGGAGGAATCGACGGACTGCCTGGATGCCTATTTTGAACAATTGGAACCGCTGACCACGCTGTCCAATGAGATCGACCGCTGTATTCTCAGCGAGGAGGAGATCAGCGACGACGCCAGCCCCGCTCTGAAACGGATCCGGCGCAGCATGGACAGTATCAATGAGAAGGTCCACGCCACGCTGAACGGTCTGGTGAACGGCTCTATGCGCACGTATCTGCAGGATCCCATCATCACCATGCGGGGCGACCGTTACTGCATCCCGGTGAAAGCGGAGTACCGGAACCAGGTCAGCGGCATGATCCACGACCAGTCCGCCACCGGCTCCACCCTTTTCATGGAGCCCATGGCCGTGGTCAAGCTGAACAATGACCTGAAAGAGCTGTACGCAAAGGAGCAGGAGGAGATCCAGGTCATCCTGGCCCGGTTAAGCGAGGAGACCGCAGGTTATATTGAAGAGATCCGCACCGATTACCGGTGCCTGACCGATCTGGACTTTATTTTTGCCAGAGGGCAGCTTGCCATGTCCATGAACGGAAGCCGTCCCATGCTGAACGAGGAAGGGAGGATCCACATCCGCAACGGACGGCATCCCCTCCTGGATGCCCGGAAGGTGGTGCCCATCACGGTGACTCTGGGGCAGGATTTTTCTCTGCTGATCATCACCGGGCCGAATACCGGAGGAAAGACGGTTTCTCTGAAAACCGTAGGGCTGTTTACGCTGATGGGGCAGGCGGGGCTGCACATCCCGGCCTCGGACCGCTCGGAGCTGGCCGTATTTCACCAGGTCTATGCGGATATCGGAGACGAGCAGAGCATCGAACAGAGCTTAAGTACCTTTTCCTCCCATATGACCAATATCGTTTCCTTCCTGAAGGATGTGGATGAAAAGTCTCTGGTGCTCTTTGACGAGCTGGGGGCAGGCACGGACCCGACGGAGGGAGCGGCGCTGGCCATCGCCATCCTGTCTTATCTCCACGACCGGGACATCCGCACCATGGCCACCACCCATTACAGCGAGCTGAAGGTGTTCGCCCTGTCCACTCCCGGCGTGGAAAATGCCTGCTGCGAGTTTGACGTGGAAAGCCTGCGCCCCACCTACCACCTGCTCATCGGCATTCCCGGGAAGAGCAATGCATTTGCCATCTCCGGAAAATTGGGGCTGCCGGATTATATCATCGAGGACGCAAAAATGCGCCTGTCCGAGCAGGACATTTCCTTCGAAGACCTGCTGACCGACCTGGAAACGAGCAAGCGGACCATTGAGAAGGAACAGGATGAGATCCAGGCCTACCGCCGGGAAATGGAGCGCATGAAGGCGCAGCTCCGTCAAAAGGAGGAACGCCTGGAGGAGCAGCGGGAAAAGATCCTCAAGGAAGCCAACGACAAGGCCAATGCCATCCTGCGGGAGGCAAAAGAGGTGGCCGACGAGACCATTAAAAATTTCCATCGGTTTGGCAAGGAAAATATCTCTGCCGCCGAGATGGAGCGGGAGCGGGAACGTCTGCGCAAGAAGATCAAGGATACGTCCTCCGCGCCTTCCCTGAAAAGCCAGAAGCCGAAGAAGGAGCACAAGGCGTCCGACTTCAAGCTGGGCGAATCCGTGCGGGTGCTCAGCATGAACCTGACCGGAACCATTCATTCCCTGCCCGATGCCCGGGGAAATGTGACGGTGCAGATGGGGATCCTGAGTTCCCAGGTGCATATCTCCGACCTGGAGATCATTGAGGAGCAGAATCCATTTGCCGGATCCCGGAAAAAGCATACCGGCGGCGGACGGATCAAGATGGGCAAGTCCCTCTCCGTCAGCCCGGAGATCAACCTGCTGGGGCGGACAGTGGATGAAGCCGTCTCGGAGCTGGACAAATATCTGGACGACGCCATCCTGTCCCATCTCAATACGGTCCGGGTGGTCCACGGCAAGGGAACCGGCGCGCTGCGCAAAGGGATCCATGAATTTCTGCGCCGGCAGAAGCATGTGAAGTCCTACCATCTGGCGGAGTACGGCGAAGGGGACGCCGGGGTTACGATTGTGGAGTTGAAATGATCCTCTTTTCAAGGGAGGATTATTACAGTTCATTAGAGCATTCTCGGAAATCTGGGCGCAAGGGAGTTTCCGAGAGTGCGCCATTAGAAATAGGAGGGGATATTATGGCAGCAAAACAGAAAATTTTAATTGTAGACGATGATGAAAATATTGCGGAGCTGATCTCGCTTTACCTGAACAAGGAATGCTTTGACACGAAGATCGTGTTCAACGGGGAGGATGCGCTGGACGCCTTTGAGAGCTACCAGCCCCATCTGATCCTGCTGGATCTGATGCTCCCGGGCATGGACGGCTACCAGGTGTGCCGGGAGATCCGCGCGAAATCCTCCACCCCGGTGATCATGCTTTCCGCCAAGGGCGAAGTCTTTGACAAGGTGCTGGGGCTGGAGCTGGGAGCCGACGACTACATCATGAAGCCCTTTGATTCCAAGGAAATGGTGGCCCGGGTCCGGGCCGTCCTGCGGCGCTGCCAGCCTGCCCGGCAGGAAGCCCCCGCTGCCGATAAGGCAAAGCGGGTGGAATACGACGGGCTGACCATCAACCTGACCAATTATTCCGTGGTCTGCGACGGACGTCAGGTGGAAATGCCGCCCAAGGAGCTGGAGCTCCTCTATTTCCTGGCGGCTTCCCCGAACCAGGTGTTCACCAGGGAGCAGCTTCTGGACCAGATCTGGGGATATGAGTATATCGGCGATACCCGGACCGTGGATGTGCATATCAAGCGGCTGCGGGAGAAGATCAAGGATCACCCGGGCTGGTCCATCAGTACGGTGTGGGGGATCGGGTATAAATTCGACACCAAGTCCAATGCACTATAAAGACGGCAATGCCCGTATGCTGCGCCAGGCAGCATATGGGCATCTGCCTTGTCCGCTATTTCAGACCAAAAACGGAGGTCGTTATGAGAAGTACCCTGCATATTAAATTTGCATTATTATATATTATCTTTGCCTTTTTAGGCATATTTACCACGGCCACCCTGGGACGGCAGCTCCTTCTTGACCGGATCGTGGCTGCCAACTCAGAATCACTTTACCAGGAGGCGAACCTAATCGCCTCCAATTATCTGCCGTCCTATTTTACGGACAACACCACCTCCTGGGCGGTCCACTCCCAGCTGAACGCCATGCGCATTTATCTGGATGCCTCCCTCTGGTTCGTGGAAGCCGACGGCACCCTCATCACCTCCTCGAATCTGGAAAATACCGCCGCGCCGGAGAAGATCGGTAAATTTGACCCGGCGGAAACGGGGGGAAAGCAGTATCTGACCGGAGAGTACCACGGATATTTTCAGGAGGAGGTCATGACCGTCATCGCCCCGGTCATCCAGGGCTTCCAGACCAAGGGATATCTCCTGGTCCACCAGCCTGTGTCTGCCCTGGAAAGCCGTTGTACCCGCATGATGATTCCGTTTTACATCACGCTGGCGGTGATTTTTATGCTGTCATCCATCTTCCTGCTGGGCTTCCATTATTTCATCTACCGACCCTTAAGCCTCATCACGGAAGCGGCAACCCAGTACGCGTCCGGCAACCTGGACTACGAGATCCCGGTCTACACCCAGGACGAGATGGGCTATCTGTCCGCATCCCTGAACTATATGTCCGCCCAGTTAGGCGACATGGAGGACTACCAGAAAAAGATCGTGGCAAATGTGTCCCATGATTTCCGTTCGCCCCTGACCTCCATCCGGGGCTATGTGGAGGCCATGACTGACGGCACCATTCCGCCCGAGCTGCACGAAAAATACCTGAATATCATTTTATTTGAGACGGAGCGGCTCACCGACCTGACCAATGACCTGCTGACTTTGAATGAATTTGACACCAAGGAGCTTCTCCTGGACAAGACCCGTTTTGACATCCAGGAAATGATCAAGAACACCGCCGCGTCCTTCGAGGGCGTCTGCACGGAAAAGCGTGTCTTCATCGAGCTGCTGCTCCTGCCAGAGCAGACTTTTGTCCTGGCGGACAGCCGGAAGATCCAGCAGGTGCTCTACAATCTGATCGACAACGCGATCAAGTTCAGTGAAAATGACGATTCGGTGAAGATCGAGGTAACCCAGAAGGGCGGGAAGGTCTTTATTTCCGTGAAGGACACGGGGATTGGGATTCCCAAGCGGGAGATCAATAAGATCTGGGAGCGGTTTTATAAGTCCGATGCTTCCCGGGGGAAGGATAAAAAAGGAACCGGGCTGGGGCTGTCGATCGTGAGGGAGGCGATCCTGGCTCATGACGAGCATATCAATGTGATCAGTACGGAAGGGGTTGGGACAGAGTTTATCTTTTCGCTGGCGCGGGCAGAGTGAATGGTTAAACTTCTGCCTCAGTATTCCTGGGCAAGAATCTCTAATGCTTTGTAATCAAGACAACGCTTTGAAATTGCATTTTCTGGATATGTATATCTTAACTCATAAAGTTTTTTGGCAGCTTCATCCAGTCCCAGTTTATTAATCAGGCGCATTTCAATTTTCAAAAAATGGATGTACTGACTCTTTTGGCGATCTGAATCAAAATCCCGGCAATGATGGATTTGAGAATATTTCAAATCCATCACCTCATTCTTTGGAACAGGGAACATATAATTTAAATTAACAACAGCCAAAAGTTTGTTGCTTTTTTCATCATACAGTTTATAAAAATCAAGATTTTGTTTCATTTTATTATGACGTTCCTTAGCGGAAGACACCTGGGTAACGTAGCAACAATCTTCTGTTTCAAATAAAACACCAAAAAATGGCTTAAAACGCTTCTTTCCATAATCCGACTGCGGGATGCGGCTCTCAACAGCTCTTAGGTAAGAAAGATATTTTTCTGATATTGTAATCCATCTCATCATACTTTAATCTCCTGTAGACAAAAAAACAGGCACTTGCCTGTTTTTTATTATAACGATTTTGATAGGCTTCGTAACCTCTATATATTACGGTTTTATCCTGTTCCGTAACAGCTTTAAAAACGATTTTGGCAGGCTTCGCAACCTCTATTACAGAAATATTTCTGTATTTTTATTATATGCGGCCAGTAGGAAGATGTCAACAAAAAATGCGATAAAATAAGGCTCTTATAAATTTTTGAATTTAATAAAGGCTTTACACTAAAATTTGCTTTTGATATAATAAAAAGCAGATAACGTTGTAAACAGCATTTTCCAGGGAGGTGAGCAAATGCCGTCAACAAACTTAGAAATCGCCAAAACAGCCATAGACGATTTTAAAGAAATACAGGAATATATGATATTAGCCAAAGAGGAGCATGCGGAGAAAACCTATGCCAAGTTGAAAAAGAGATATCTCACATTAAAAGCAATTCTCAATATAGCAGGAGTGAATCTGACAGATATTGATGAAATTAAGGAATAGTATAAGTACATGGCTGTTCTGGAACTGATATACAGAAAGCCTGCCACTGGCAGCCTTTCTGCATACGATGGTATGCAAAAAATGTGTAAAGTCTGATGCAGAAAGCACAGATTTTACACATTTTTCGGTATACTGGTTTTATTGATAAAGCATCTTTTGAATAGATTCGTCATTCATATTGTCCTGTGTCACCCAGAGATACCCTGTACTGACCTGGGCTTCATTGCCGGACTGCAGGACGGTTCTTGCCGCCGCCACCACGGACGCGTACCCGATCCCAAAGGGATTCTGCACCACCAGCCCGGATATCTCGCCCTCCTCCAGCGCCTTGATCTGATCCTTGCTCACATCAAATCCCATAAGGACGATCTCCACTGGGTCTGTGTTCTCACCTGTGTTTTCTTCTGCGCTTACTGAGGATTCGCTGTCAGCTCGTCCGTTCTTATCACCGGACGCTTCTTCCGCAGGGCTTTCGCTCTCTGAATCCTCCTGAGAAGCTTCTTTCTCCCCATCCTCCCCGGTCTGCTCCTGTGTCCTGCCGTCCTCCTTCTGATCCGTATCTTCCCTTTGATCCCTCTCTTCCTTCCGGCTATCCCCCCATGCCTGCTCTGCCTGCCGGATCGCCTGCAGCCCCAGCATGGTGGTGCTGTCATTGGTTCCGAAGATGCCTTTCAGCCCTGGATGTTGTTCGATCAGGTGCTGTACGGCATCCGCGTCCGTAATGCTCTCCTTCTCTACCTTCCGCCCGCCTTCTTCCAGCCCTTCGTTCTGCTCTTCCGCCATCTGCTTTTTCAGTTCATCCAGCTGGTCGCAGTAAACCACCTCCGCCACCCGGACACCCGGATAGTTCTCCGCGATCTCGTCCTGGAAGCTCTTCGTGCGCTCCTTGGCTGTCTCGGACTTGGAATCATGAACCAGCACCATCACGTCTCCTTCTCCGCCGATCTCATCCGCCAGCTTGTACGCCCCGGTTCGGGCCGCCTCCTGGTTGTCCGTCTTGACCGTACACTGGATCCCCGGATACTGGTTTCCGGAATCCAGGGCAATGATCGGGATCCCGTTCTCTGTGGCAAGGTCAAACTGAACCGTACAGGCTTCCTCATCGATGCTGGCGATCCCGATCACATCCGGATAACGGGACAGCTCCTCGTCCAGGATATTCACCTGCTCATCAATGTCCTCTGACTTCGCCGGGCCGTTATAGGTCACCTTGATCTTATCATTTCCAGAGTAACCCAGCTCCTGATTGAGGTCCTCGGCCGCCTGCATGACGCCGCTTCTGACTGCTTTCCAAAAGGCGGTGGCTTCTGATTTTCCAATGATGGAGATATAGGTTCCCGCCTCCAGCTTCAGCCCTCGGACATCCCGGTATGCCGACGGCATGATCGGATTCAGGCTGGTCTGGTACTCCGGTTCTTCTGATGTATCCCCTGTAAATGTATTCTGTTCGGTCTCCTTCGCACAAGCACTGACGCTCAGTGCGGCCGCAAGTGCCAGAGCCGCAGTTTTCATAATCTTCCGTCTCATAACAAAACACCCTTCTGCCATTCGCATCCTGGTCTGCCGGCCGATTGTGAATGGTAATAACATCCTTTCTTTCTATATTTTACCCACACCTTAATACTATACACGATTTTCGTGAAAAAAAAAGGAATATTTTCTTAAGGTTATCATGAATTTTCTTGTATATTTACCCTTTTTGTATTAAAATAGAAAAAGCAATGGATCCCATTGCAAAAAATAATACCGGAACAGCCGCCCAGGCGGCGGAAAGAGGATTCCGGAAGTTTAATCATAAAAAGGAGGATACATATTATGGCACGTGTGATTAACGATGAGTGCGTGAGCTGTGGTACTTGTGCAGCTGAATGCCCGGTAGGAGCAATTTCAGAGGGAGACGGAAAGTTCGTGATCGATGCTGATACATGTGTTGACTGCGGAGCATGTGAAGGAGCATGTCCTACAGGCGCTATCGCAGAGGCTTAATACAGGAAAATTGCCCGTCAGAGGGCAGCCTCATGGAATAACAGAATATTTTATAAAGAAAAAGTTCCCCGGAAGTCCATTTCGAGGGAACTTTTTTATTTTTGAACTATACTTGCGTCTGCTAATGCAGCCGCTTCCTCTCTCACTCCCGCGCCGCCTCTGCCGCCTCATCCGCAGTCTTCACAAATGTCTCCGCAGCCTGAGCCGCCGGCTGTCCTTCCCTGACTTCCTGCAGCATCTGCCACCATGCGGTCCGTGCCTGAGCCCAGCCCGGTGTGATCTGATAATAGTCGCCCATGTATTTTGTAAAGATGCTGTACTCCCGCATGATGTCATCGTTGACATAGATCTCCTCCATATCGCGGACCGGCCAGTGTACCGCGGTCTGAACGGATTTGATATACTGTTTCTCATCCTCCGTCATGAATTTGATAAATGTCCTGGCCGCTTCGATCCTGGCTTCATCGCCGTTGTCAAAGATTCCGAATCCCCAGATCCCGCCCTGCAGGCTGGGTTCCCCATCGCTGGTGGGAAATGCCATGGGAAAGATGTCAAATTCCCGCTCCGGGTTCATGGCTGTCTGGCTGACCTCCAGGGACACGTTCCAGCAGAATGCCATCGCAAGCTCTCCATTGCAGAACATCGACACCTCATCCTGCCCCACGATATCTGGCTCAAAGGAAATGCCGTCCAATCCCTGGAGCAGCTCCAATGCCCGGATGTTTTCCTCGCTGTTGATCGTATATTCCGTGTGCTCCGGATCCGTAAATCTACCTCCGTACAGGTTATTTACCAGGGCGCGCGTTCCCTGGTCCCCGCCCTGTCCGCCGCAGAATACAACACCGGCCTTCTCCTGCCCATAGTCTTTCAGCGCTTTGACCGCTTTCACAAATCCGTCCGTCGTCCAGGTGTGGTTCTCTTCGTCGATATATTTCAGGGCATCAGCCGCCTTGAACATGTCATAGTTGATCGCCATACAGTGGGTCGTCATGCAGATGGGGTACACATAATATTCTCCGTTATAGTGCCGGCAGGCATTACGGACATTTTCATAGATCTTATCTGACATCTGATCCTCTTCCCAGAGGTCGCTGAGATCGGCCATCAGTCCTTTGTTTCCCCAATCAGCCACCATCCGTTCCGGACCTTCCAGAACCAGGTCAGGAGCCTGGCCTGCCTCTGTGGCCTTGCGGACCTCCTCATCACCGGTGGCATAATCCAGGTACTTGACCGATATGCGGATTTTCGGGTACTCCTGCATAAAGTCAGAAATCAGTCCTGCGACTACGACAGAATTTCCCCAGTTTCCCACCGGATAGGTCCACAGGGAAATCTCCGTCATGCCGTTTCCGGAAGCGTTACTTCCGCCGGAGGACGCGCCGCCGGCCTCCTGGTCCTTCTCTGCGCCTCCGTCCAAAGACTCCGCGTTTTCTCCGCCGGAACCATTTCCTGTCCTGCCTCCGCCCGAATCGCCGGATGATCCTCCGCAGGCGGTACAGCCAATGGTCAGGCAGGCCGCCAGCAGCAAAGCCAGCATTTTCTTCATGTTCTGATATCCCCTTTCTCTCACAGATTGGACTGATGCCGAAGGGCATAGATACGGCGCCAGTCCTAATATAATCTTGCCTTTTTGCGCAGTTCCTAAGGCTGCAGATATTTCTCCAGCAGCCGGACCACCTCCTGCATATCAATGGGCTTGGGGACATGGGCATTCATGCCGCAGTCCAGGCACTTCTGCACATCGTCCCGGTAGGCATCCGCGCTCATGGCAATGATCGGGATCGTGTCCGCGTCCGCCCGGTCCAGATCGCGGATCGCCCTGGCCGCCTCGTATCCGGTCATCACCGGCATCCGCAGATCCATCAGGATCGCATCATAATAATGGAGCGGCGACTGCTCAAACATATCCACGCAGATCTTGCCGTTCTCCGCCCAGTCCAGTTCGATCCCCAGATCCGAGATCAGCTCACTTGCGATCTCCCAGTTCAGTTCATTGTCCTCCGCCAGCAGCGCCCGCTTCCCGGCAAACTGCATCACCGGATCCGCCTGCGCCGTAACCTCTGCTTCCTTTGTCGCGGCAAGAGGTTTCAGCCCGTAGAACAGCGTGGATTTGAATAAGGGCTTTGCAAGGAATCCATAGATTCCCACGGCCTTGGCCTCTTCCTCCACCTCATTCCAGTCAAATGCCGCCAGCAGCAGGAACGGCGTCTTGTCGCCGCAGAGCTTCCGGATCTCCCGCGCCGTCTCGATCCCGTTCATTCCCGGCATGTCATAATCCAGCAGGATCGCAAAATAATTGTCTCCCTTTTCCAAACGCTGTTCCACCGCCTGGATCGCCCGCTGTCCGTTCAGCGCCCAGTCCGCTTTGATCCCGATGGCCCTCAGCGCGGCAATATCATTTTCACAGTGGATCTCGTCATCGTCCACGACCAGCAGATCCCACTCCGGGAGAGCCATCTCCCGCTCCTGGGCCATCGCCTTTTCCAGATCCACCGTCACATGGAACGCGCTTCCCCGTCCGGGCTCGCTTTCCACCTTGATGTTGCCGCCCATGGCTTCTACGATGTACTTGGTGATGGTCAGCCCCAGACCGGCTCCTGCCGTTTTTTCAACACGGGAATGGTCTTCCCGGATAAAGGATTCGAAGATCCGCTCCTTCAATTCCCGGGTCATGCCCACGCCGTTATCCTTCACACGCAGATGAACCCGGATAAATGCGTCTCCCCTGGGGGACGGTTCTTCCTGCAGCACAAGCTGGATCCGCCCCTCCTCCTGGGTGAATTTCACCGCATTGCTCAGAAGGTTGAGCAGGATCTGGTTGATCCGCACACTGTCCCCGCATACATTTTCCACGGTCACGTCGCGCACATAGACATCCAGCTTCTGCCGCTTCTCCTTCACCTGGGGCCGCATGATCCCTACGATATTCAGCATCACATCGCGGAGCGAAAGCTGCTCCACATTGAGGATCAGCTCCCCGTTCTCAATCTTGGACATGTCCATGATGTCATTGATCATCCCCAGCAGATGACCGCTGGAAAACGCGATCTTTTTCAGACAGTGCTGTACCTGCTGGGTATCGTCGATATTGGAAATAGCGATGGTCGTCATCCCCACGATCCCGTTCATCGGAGTCCGGATGTCATGGCTCATGTTGGAAAGAAATTCGCTCTTGGCCTTGCTTGCCCGCTCCGCCGCCTTCCGCGCCTCATCCAGGGAATGCATCTGCTGGCGCATCAGCCGGAAATACCCCGCAAATACAAGGAGCATGGCCAGCACGATCAGCGCGCAGTCTGCCAGCGCCGTGAACGTCCACTGATCTCCGAAGTTGGCGATGGTCTCATCCATCAGGTTGTAGGACATGCCCACCAGCAGATACCATTCGGAATTGGGCAGGCGGGTGCAGTACATATGCCGCCGCTCCCCGTCCAGCATGAACTCGATATCGTATTCCTCATTAACCTCCATGGCAGCCTGCAGTTCCTGGATAAAGGTTTCCTTTTCCATCCCCAGCACACTGTCATAGCGTTTTCTGACCCGATCAAAGTAATTGCCGCCGTCCAGCCCGTCGCCCCGGAAAATAAAGTCGCCGTTTTTTAATATCATATAATATTCCATGGACGCGTCGCTGATGTTCAGAGCCAGAGTTTCGCCGATGTAGCTGACCGGGAGTCCTGCCACAAGCGCAATGCTTTCCCCGCCGTCCTTCATGGGGTAAGCCGCCGGCATCCCCATCAGGATGATCGTGTCTCCCAGCCTGTCCGTCGCCGCAGCGATCTTGCTGTGCCCGCTGCAAAGCGACCGCATGAACGTCTCCTGGTCGGCCGGGTCGGCGTCATTGCCGTAGATCATCTCATATGTACCGTCCTCCGCGACAAGCGCCAGGCTGGTAAATTCCCGCAGCCGTCCGTTGTGGGACAGATTGACGCGCATCACATCCGCATTTCCCACATTTCCCGGAGGCACGGATTCTACCAGGTCTCCCACCTGGGAAAGGCGCAGTCCGATGGTCGTTCCGAAATGCTCGGCCACATGATCTCCCATCCCGGACATATAGATACCTCCGATATCGCTGATCGTCTCCGCACTCTTTTCCCGCATGCGCACCGCCTGGAATGTGAAAACGAAAATACACAGGATCAGCACGAATATCAGGCTGACGATCAGATATCGTGTATTTTTTGTCTTATTCTCCATCTCCTTCGATCCTCCCGGATTTTCTCTATAATCAGATGTTCCCATACTATTTATAATATCACTTTTTTCCCTGTACGTGAAGTGTGAATACTGGTAAATAAAAAAATTTCCAACTGTACGGTTGGATGATCTAAATAGCCTCCAGCCTGCGCATCCATTTGGAAAAATGTGTCTTTATTTGACGAACGCTTTTTTTCATCCCCTGCTGTTCCATATGATATAATAGGGGGCGAAAGCAGGTGGACAGGCTTAAGAATCTCTTTGTGCCTGATTCCGAAAGTGTATCATAATCCTAAGGAGGTATCATATATATGGGCGAGGTCAGGTACATGATTTCTGAGGCGGCCAAAAAGCTCCAGGTAGAATCCCACGTTCTCCGCTACTGGGAAGACGAGCTGGGTCTGGAGATCGGCCGCACTGACATGGGACATCGATGCTATACGGAAGATGACATACAGCTTTTTCTCTGTATCCAGAAACTGAAGAATGAGGGAATGCTCCTGCGTGATCTGAAATTTATGATCCCCGAATTGACGGCAGCCCGGAAGCGGCTGAACGCGGCCAAGGCGGAAGATGCGGCCGAAGGGAAGGAAGGCGGCGGTTCAACGGCCCAAGCGGACAAGGCGGACGGCGCGCAGGCCGATGATGCGGGCAATGTGGACAGCGCACTGGCCGGTGATACGGACAAGGCGGACAGCGCACTGGCCAGTGATGCGGGCAGCAAGACAAATGGTTTACATACCGGCAATGCCGGAAGAAAAACAAGCGGCATGCAGACCGGTGGGACTGGCGGGAAAATAGAGGGAATACAGGCCGCCGAGACAGGCAGCAAAACGGACGGCGGACAGAAGGCCGGGGCAGATAGCAGAACCGATGATATACGCGCCGACGAGACAGGCCGCGCAGCAGACGATGTACAGGAACCAGTCTCCCTGGCTTCCGCCCATCCGGCCGCTCCGGAGGCTGATGTGATCCAGGTGACGCAGCTGGAACAGGTGCGCTCCCTGATCGGGGATGTGCTGACCGATGTGGTTTCCGCAAACAACGAAACATTAAAAAAAGACATCAGCCGCAAGGTCACTTCTGATGTCATCCGCGAAATGGATTTTCTCTTCCAGGCAA
Source organism: uncultured Clostridium sp. (assembly GCA_964415625.1). GTDB lineage: Bacteria > Bacillota > Clostridia > Lachnospirales > Lachnospiraceae > Schaedlerella. The sequence continues at coordinate 12,003 of CAYQBE010000067.1, read as the reverse complement.
ACGAGCGCCGGGAGGAAGAGCACTATCGGAAGCTGGACGTACTCATACGCCAGCAGCAGGCCGGACGGCGGGAAGCCGCCAGGGAAACCCCGCTGGGGAAATTAAAAAAGCTGCTTACATAAGGAACTGCCCCGTGCTTTTGGGACAGTTCCTCAGGGATATGCGAAATGGCACGGTTATTTTTGCACAGTTCCTTACTGCGGCTGCCGCTCTTCATTTCCAAACCGTGTATACTGCGGCATCCATGCCAGCCGAATGGTCCCGATGGGGCCGTTCCTCTGCTTGGCAATGATGATCTCCGCGATGTTCTTATCTTCGGAATCGTGGTTGTAATAATCATCCCTGTAAATGAACATACACACGTCGGCGTCCTGCTCGATGGCTCCTGACTCACGCAGGTCGGAAAGCATGGGACGCTTATCGTTCCGGGATTCCACCGCACGGCTCAGCTGGGACAGAGCGATGACCGGCACGTTCAGCTCCCTTGCCAGCCCCTTTAAGGAGCGGGAGATCTCTGAAATCTCCTGCTGGCGGCTCTCGTTGCTCCTTTTGCTGCTCCCGCTCATCAGCTGCAGGTAGTCGATGATGACCAGATCCAGGTTCTGCTCCAGCTTGAATTTCCTGCATTTGGAGCGCATCTCGGCGATGGAGATTCCGGAGGTGTCGTCAATGATCAGCCTGGATTTTCCGATGACCCCGGCGCCTTCGATCAGCTTTTCCCAGTCCGTGTCCTTCAGATTCCCGGTACGCAGCAGCTGCGCGTCCACGTGGGATTCCAGGGCAAACAGACGGTTCACCAGCTGCTCCTTGGACATTTCCAGACTAAACACAGCCACCGAAAGATTCTGCCGAAATGCCACATGCTGCGCGATATTCAGCACAAATGCGGTCTTTCCCATTGACGGCCTGGCCGCGATCAGGATCAGGTCCGACCGCTGCAGGCCCGACAGCTTATAATCCAGGTCAATAAACCCGGTCGGGATGCCGGTTACGGTCCCTCTTGTCTTGGACGCCCTCTCAATGACCTCCAGGGCATTGAGCACGACCTGCTTGATGGGCACAAAGTCCTGGAAATTGCCCCGCTCCACCAGTTCAAATACCCGCTTCTCCGTCATTTCCAGGATTTCCTCCAGGGGACGGTTTTCCAGGTAGCAGGTGTTGGCGATCTCCTCGTTAAGCTTGATCAGCCTGCGCAGGGTCGCCTTTTCCTTGATGATCTGCGCATAGGCTTTTGCGTTTGCCGAGGTCTGGAAGCCTGTCAGGATATCCTTCGCAAACTCCAGGCTGCTGACCTCCGGCGGAACATTTTTCTCTTTCAGGTGCTCCTGCAGTGTGATCAGGTCCACCGGCTTTCCCATATGAAATAATTCTGCCATAGCGTCAAACAGGATGCCATATGCAGTCTGATAGAAGTCCTCCCCTGTGAGGATCTCCGTTGTCTCCAAAATGGCATCCTTATTCATCAGCATCGCCCCAATGACAGCGGACTCCGCTTCTGTGCTATGAGGCAGGATCCGTTTGATTACCGCCTCTTCCATCTATTTTTACTCCTCATCATCCGTATCTGTTCCGTATCCCGCGAACGCGCCGCGGTCTGCGCTGAATATCCTCTTTTCCATCAGGCTCCGTTTAGGATCTGTAGGAAGATACGCTTATGCTTATTCTTCCCCGATCTCTACCTTCAACTCTGCGGTCACTTCCGGATGCAGCTTCACCGGAACCATGTGTGTTCCCAGTGTTTTCAGCGTTTCCTTGAGCTGGATCTTCTTTTTGTCCACGTCCAGGCCCATCTGATCCTTGACTGCGGCAGCGATCTCCTTTGCGGACACAGAACCAAATGCCTTTCCGCCCTCGCCCACCTTGATCTTAAGCGCGACCTGTCCGGCTTTCAGTTCCCCGGCCAGCTTTTCAGCGGCCTCCTTGTTCTCCTTGGCAATCTTTTCCTCATTGCTCTTTTTCAGCTTCAGGTCATTCATATTTTTGCTGTTCGCTTCCACGCCCAGCTTCTTCGGAATAATGAAATTCCTTGCGTAACCGTCATTGACATTTACAATTTCTCCCTCTTTTCCGAGAGACTTTACATCCTGCAATAAAATCACTTTCATAGTATACAACTCCTTTTATTCTATATCTATACCCATCATGGCCATTCGGCCGTTTCATAAGGTATACCCAAGGGCATCCCATTATGGCCATTCGGCCGTTTCATAAGATATACATCATATCACAGTTCTGTACAGTGGGCTATCTAAATATCCCCCGCCTCGATCATCTGGTCGATGGTCTCCTTCAATCTGCGGATCGCTTCCTGCACGTCCGTATGGTCGAACTGCGCGCCTGCCGCATTGATATGCCCACCGCCGCCCAGCTTTTCGGCAATGATCTGGACATTGACCTCATCGATGGAACGGGCGCTGAGGTAAATCCTTCCATTATAGATGGTAAGTACAAAGGATGCCTTGATCCCACTGATATCCAACAGCTCATTGGCCGCCTGCGCTCCCAGTACCGTGGGGCTGTCGATATCGCCCGGGCACTCCGCAATGGCGTACTCGCTGCGGTAGACCTCGGCCATCCGCACGGTCTCCGCCTTCGCACGGTAAGACTCCATATCGTCCCGGAACATCTTTCTCACTCGCGTGATATCCGCGCCGCACCTTCTTAAAAATGCCGCCGCCTCAAAGGTCCTGACTCCGGTCCGATTCATAAAGTTCCGGGTGTCGATCATGATCCCGGCGTACAGGCAGTCCGCCTCCACCGACGGGATGCGCAGATCGTCCACGATATACTGCAGCACCTCCGCCACCATTTCACAGGTAGACGAGGAATACGGCTCTACATAGGAGAGCACTGCATTTTCGATAACCATGCTGCCCTGCCTGTGGTGGTCCAGTACGGCAATGGTCTTGGACTGCTTGAGCAGTTCCGGGCACTCCGTCATGGGCGGCTTGTTGGTGTCAACCACCACCACCATAGAGTTTTCATTGATCCGGTCCAGCGCCTTGTCCGGCGTCAGGAAAATGTCGCTCTCATAAGCGGAGCTGTCCAAGATCTCATCGTAGAGCGGCCGGATGGAATTGGAAACCTCGTCCAGCACCACATGTGCCTTCTTGCCCAGCTCCTTCGCCGCGCGGTAAATCCCCATGCAGGCGCCCAGGCTGTCGGCATCCGCCAGCCGGTGTCCCATGACAAAGATCTGATCCTTGGCCACGATAAACTCCCGCAGCGCCTCCGCCTTGACCCGAGCCTTGACCCGCGTATTCTTGGAGGTCTGCTCCTTCTTCCCGCCGTAATACTTCAGACCGTGGCAATCCTTCACTACCGCCTGATCGCCGCCCCTGGCCAGCGCCAGGTCGATCGCCATACGGGCATAATCGTAGCTCTGCGCATAAGTAGATGTATTCACGCCCAGACCGATACTCAGTGTGGCCGAGCGCGCATTGCCGATGTTCACCTGCTTCACATCCTCCAGCAGCGAAAACCGGTCCGCTTCAAACTTCTGATAAGCTTCCTTTTTGATGACGATAAAGTACTTGTCTTTTTCCATTTTCTTCACAAGTCCGTCGGCATCGTTGATATATTTGTTGATCTTGCGGTCGATCAGCGCCACCAGAAGGGACTGGCGCACCTCCTCCACGCTGTCCATGATCTCGTCATAATTGTCGATGTAGATCAGGCCGGCAATCATCCGCTGGTTGTCGATCTCCCGCAGATTGGCATTCAATTCCGTCACATCGGTCATATAGATGACAATAAAAAATTCCTTATCCCTGGGAATGTGCAGCACATCCTCTGTCTCGCTGAAGCCTTCCATGGAAACCTTGCTGAGATGAACCTGGTAATCCCGCCCGTCGTGCTGGATCTCCAGTTCCACGTTCTCCTCGTCTCCGGGAAATACGCTTCGGCTGATCTCCGGGATCAGCTTGTTCAGGTACCGCTCCCGACGCCTGCCGCAGAATTCCTCCTCAAACCGGTCGTTCTTCCACACGATCCTGCCGTCCTCCATCAAAATGGCGTAGGGAATGGCAAGCTCCCGCAGGAGGGTATTCTGTATCCCCTTATACTGGGTCGAGAACTGGATCATATCCGCCAGGATCAAAGACCGGTTGTGGAAATACAGGATGCCGACGATCGCTGCATAGATGATGATGAATACGGACATCATCCCGGCGGCCTGTCTGTCGATCCGATACATCCAGATGTTCATTGCGATCAAGAGCACCGTCATGATGAGCGGCCATCGCATATACATCTTTAACTGTCCCTTTAAACGCACATCTTTCTTTTTCATGTTTTTTTCCTCTTCACCTCATCGGACCGTATCCCTATGCAGCGCTCCCGCTGACCCGGAATCGCCTGCCCTGGTACGTCCGCCCCTCCCGGGCATGTATGTACAGAATGCCCTCAGGAAAACACCCCGCCGGACCAAACCGCCCAACGCTGCCTGAAAGCAGCGGCAGATGGCTTTTCCGGTCGCTAACACGTCTAGTATATCACCTTTTTTGAAATTAATCCACTATAATCTGAATCTGCGCCAGGAGGGAATACATATCTGCCGATCTCTCCTTTTGCCACATCTATATGATGCTCTCTTTCTATTGAATATACCAAACCTGTCATCCTCCCTGTCATTTACAGTGCCTGTTTGATCCTGCACAGCGCTTCCCCTAATGTACTTTTCGGACAGGCTATATTCATACGTTCAAAGCCATTTCCCAGATGTCCGAATCCTTCCCCCCAGGTCAGCTCGACCTTTGCTTTTCTTTCAAACCATGTTCTCAGCTGCTCCGCATCTTTTCTCAATCCCCGGCAGTCAAGCCAGACAAAATATCCGCCTTCAGGCTCGATCATCTTTATCTCCGGAAGCTCTGCTTCCAAAAATTCCCGCAGATATTGAAGATTTTCACCCAGGTAGCCGTTCAGCGCATCCAGCCACGGATCCGCTTCCCTGCTGAATGCCGCCTGCACTCCGGTCACGCCGAAAATATTTGTCACAAAGTGATAATTAAATCCCTGCATCGTTTTCTCATATCGGATCCGCAATGCTTCGTTTCGAATGACCAGCATGCAACAGGTCAGATCCATCAGATTATAACCTTTGCTCGGCGCGATCAATACCACACTGTTTTCCACCATGGATGGGCATGCCGTAGCCGCCGGAATATGGAAATGTATCCCATAAGTAATGATGCTGTGTACCTCGTCGGAAACAACCACCACTCCATATTTTCTACAGATATCCCCCAGCCTTTCCAGTTCTTCCCGCGTAAAAACCCTTCCGCTGGGATTATGAGGATTGACCATAAAATAAATGGATGGCCGATACTCTCTGATTTTTTCTTCAAAATCCTCAAAATTTATTTTATACATCTCGTTTTCAAGATACATATCATTTTTGAGAACCCTGCAGCCTGCCGATTCGATGGTATCAATAATCGGCCGGAAATGCGAAGCCTGTATGATAATATAGTCTCCTGGTCTGGAGTAGGTCATCAGGCACATGCGGAACGCCGCCCAGGTCCCCGGGGTATTTAAAAGCCACGAGCGGTCTATTTTCCACTGATAACGATGCTCATACCAGTCTTCCACGGTTTGATAATAGCCCTCCGGCTTAAAATGATACGCGAACCTTCCTTCTCCTGCGACACGTGTCAGTGCTTCCGTTACACAGGGCGCAGTCTGAAAATCCATGTCTGCTACCCCCATACAGATGGCATCCTTCTCCTCTGATAATCCCCATTTGATCAAGCCCTGATCTTTGCATGGCAGCACCTTGTCAAAATCAAATTTCATCTTTCCCTGTCCTTTCTGATCTCCGTCTTCCTTTAGGCCTGCTGTATCGTATTTCCGTTTTTCTTTTCAAAGCGCTCCTCTGATTTAGATACCACAACGGCGCATACAGAATCGCCCATCACATTGAAGTTTGTATCAATCATATCCGTGATATTTCCAATGCCGGTAAACATTCCGATCATTGTTTCTGCCGGAAGTCCCAATGTAGTATAGCGAAGCAGGTCAAATACTACACCTGCGCTGGGCACTGCGGATACGCCCATACCCGAGATCACGCAAAGTACTACCGCAATCGCCATCTGTCCGAAGGAAAGCTGCATGTTGAATAAATAACCTGCCATAACTGCTTTCATTGCCATAGACAATGCTGTGCCGTTCATATTGATCGTGGTTCCGATGGGCATTGTGAAATTTGCGATATCCTCCCTTACCTGAAGTTCTTCTACAGCCGTCTTGATATTCAGCGGCAATGTGGCCGCACTGCTTCGTGTTGTGAATGCCATGATTGCGACCTTTCCGATCGCCTTAATAAATGTAAGCGGATTCAGACCATTTACACCAAGGATCACAAGGTATACGGCAAATAAAAACGCATCTGCCACGATCTGGAACACAATAAAAAGTCCGAATGTCGTCAGCAGCTCGACCCCATACAGCCCGATACCGCTCGCCACCAGTGAAAATACACCTATGGGCGCTATTTTCAATACAATATTGATGATCACATAGACTACTTCCATCATCCCATCAATCCAATTTTTCACGCTGACTGCTTTTTCTCCCGCAATGATCAGCGCCGCTCCGAAAAACACGGAAAACACAATGCAGGGCAGTGTCTGAAAATCAGCCATTGCTCCGCATATATTTTCCGGAACAAAGTTGACCAGCGCCTCAAACAGATTGGGAATCTGTGTTTCCGCGATTGCCGCTTCATCCACTGCTTCTGCCGCAAATGTCATACCGGATCCAAGCCTTCCAATGGATGCCGATACATGCCGCCGCTGCCGATGTGCCTGCATACAGCAGAAACATTTTGATGCCTACACGGCCCAGCTTCCCCATGTCGCTGACACCCGTGATCGCTGAAATGATGCTGCACATAACCAGCGGTATCACGATCATCTTGATCAAATTCAAGTAAATATTACCGATCGGCTGCAATATGGCTGCCTTTTCTCCAAAGATCAGACCAACGGCTACGCCGAGGATCAGCGCTGTGAGGATCACTGTAGTTGGATTCCATTTCTTTTTGTTCATTTTTTGTCCCTCCTGGTTTTCTCATTATGAAGCTTTTAAATTTATAATCTCCATACTTCACAGGCAGCCATACAGGTGGAAATTGTATTATCTTTCAAACAGTTCTTCCACCCGTTTGTTCAACGCACGGGATTGCTCCGGGCCGATACAGATTTTGCCGACATTTACTGTGATCAGTCCTTCCTTTTCCATGCTCAGCAGATTCCGCTGTATGGTCCTTACGCTTACTCCGATCCGATCTGCCAGCTCTGCCTGTGTCATATGAATTTTATCCTGTCTGTCCTGTTTATAATTCTGTGATATAAACAGGATCAGTCTTTCCTTACTGTTCAAGAGCAGGTACTTGCGTTCGTGAGATACCTGCCATGTCATTGTCCGCATGATTTTATAGATCCTGAGATACAACGCATGGATATCCGATTTCATCCAATGCAGGTAAATCCGCGCCGGAATCATAATGGTTCTGCATGTGTCCAATGCCTGATCGATACGTTGCAGATCTCAATTTCTCCAAAGACCTCATAATCTCCTAACAGTGACGCCTCCGAAAATTCCCGGAAGGCATATGCGCTGTCCACCCATTGATATTCAATCCCGACCGCTTTCCCTGATAAGATGATGTAAATGTATCTGCAGGGCTTTCCTGCCTGAAAAAGCTCTTCCCCTTTTTGGAAGATTTTAATCCGCGCCTCACTCAATACGTGTTCCGAACAGTTTTGAAATAATGACAGATAATATTCCCTATCCTCCTGTGAAAAGTGATTCATCAGATGACTCAATTCTTCTTTTTTTCCTTTAAATAAGGCACCGCCGCCGCGGTGCCAATTCATCTCTTCTTTATGCGCAGATCAATACAAGCAACAATAAGATCAGCGTAATCAAAATAATATAAAAACTCATTTTGAAACAATTTTGCTTTCTTACAGTAATTTTAGAGTTTTCTGTTATCTCTTTACAATAGTCTTTTTCCATCTGTTGAAAGGTATCTCTATCCTTATCAGGCCTGTTCCAGTATTTTTCATATAGTTTCTTTAAATATTCATCCGATTCAAGAGATGAAATATATGCGTAATTCAAAAGATTTTCAGACACCCTATCCATTGGAAATGTCTTTATATTTATATTTCCATTTATTGGCTTAAAGGACCACAATGCCGTAATAGTGGATAATATCAGTCCTATCAGAATAATACTGGTTAACAACAAATAATTTTCTGTCAATCCCATTTCAGTTATTGTGGCTATCATAGTAACATTAAATGCAATAAGCGCGGCATTTTTACCCTCAACAAAATGAAGCCAGGTGTTAGTATTATCAAAAATATTCTGTAACATTTCTATTTGTTCTTTATTATTTTTATTCAATTTAAGTGTACTCCAAAGATAGTGATTTTATCCTGCTAAATGCCTCTCTAAGCGTTTGTTCAAAATCAGGCACCCTATTTTTAAAATTTTTATCTATATTTTCCAAATCTGATTCCGTAATCCATCGTATTTGTTCATGTTTCTTTGTTGGTCTAAAGGTATCCGGATTAAAATCCGTCGTAATCCTTGCCAATGTGATAATTCCCTTGTCTTTTTTCTCAGGCTCGTTTAACTGTGGATTATGTATAACCTGATATAAGGCAATAGGAATTGGTTCTTTTATTTCCCTGTTTTTATCGATGACCGGTTCTATGTCGATATGAAAGTCGTGTTTATATTCTTCTCTAAGTTTTTGCGCAATACTCATATCAATTACTGCTTTTGCACAGCCAAACTCCCAGGCACCCTGGCTTTTTTCGCGGCTGTCGGATCTTTTGGCAACTAAAATTTTAATGCCGTCTTCAAATTCTTTAAAACAAACTGCGACACAATGAATTTGCATCAATTCAGTATTAATGTACCTTGTCTGGTCATGTGTTGCGGTTTTAATTAACTGCTGCAATCGCTCTATTTTCTCTGTCAACATTCTATCATGCAGAATTTTATTAACTGCATAAAGGGGATTCGTATACATCTCATCATCCCGAATTACTTTTTCCTTTTTATCAACTTCTCGGTTATCATAATACTCTTTTATTAAATCGCTTTCATCACAGGCATCAAATACGAAACTCTCTTTTAACTCAATTTCTTTTTTATATAAACTCGAATAAGCTTTAGGGTCATGATACCAGATGATTGGATATAATTTATCTTTCCACACACCCTTGAGCCTTCTATAAGTTATAATATGCAGACAGGAAAGGCTTTCTGTCTGCCGTGAGATCAGATAGGCCAATTCATAACTCAGAACCATACGCCCTTCCTGTGTTTGTTTCGAAATCCGAAAACCTGTATCTATATCATTGCCAAGAAATTCGAAAATTTCATGTCCCTCTTTTGAATGATAGCGTTCATAAATGTTATCCATATTTTTCTGAGGTGTATCGCTATTGCTGATATTTCCAACATCAGTTACAGCTGCTATCCATGCCGCAGTTTTCAACGATAAAATATTCTGAAATTTCATTGCGTTAAAATTATCGTTATCAAACCTAAAAAATTCTCCCATTTTAAGTTTGTATATCGTAGATACCATGATTTTAAATATACGGTTTATATATTCGCATAGTTCATTTTCACTGCGTACCTTGATAATAAAAATAGCTTCATCTCCAAGCACTCTCCACATCTCTGATCCACTAAGCTGATTTTCAACTTCGTTTCGCAATTCTTTGAACAGTAGGTTAATGACCTGAGCCCACCCAAAATAATTAATTGTCTTGTATGCAGTGGAATTTACAATATCGAAAGAAAAAAACAGAACAACATCCGAAGAATTAATATTAGGATGATCTTCTGCTTTTTCTTCTTCTTTTGATAGTTCATCTATTCTATTTTGTATTGATGCTAAAATTTCTCTTTTATCTTCTACCATTTTAAATACCCCAGCCACTTTCCTCTATTTGCAGCAGCATCTACAGATACATGGAAATACTTGGCAATTTCAGAAGTATTCACCAAATTACCGGATGTATGCTGATCCATTATGCGCTTATACTCTATGCGAGGCATTAAAAAGGCAGCCGCAAATTCATTGGATTGGTATTCTAATTCCGAATTTCCGTTGCGATAGTAGTATCTATTATCATGAGACATCCATCTCTGCTTATTAGTCTGAAATCCCATATGCAGAAAAAGGTGCCCCAGTTCATGGGCTATCGTAAAGTTTTTTCTCTCTTCTGTCTGAAACGGCGAAATCTCAATCACAAATGTATCTATCCCTGACTTTCTAATCTTACCATCAGAAAAACCATTTATAGAAGGATCCTCAACTATACTTCCCCCCATATTTTGTACCACTTTATCAATATCAGTAATGGGAATAGAAATATTATATGCATCTATAACTTCCTGCGCCATAGTGTTAATAAGATTTTTCACTTCATTTTTTAATGCCATACAAATTCCCCTTTCCACATTATAAAAACAATTATAGGTTATTTTGTACAAAAAATCTATATATATTATAATACTATTTATAAATTTTTCCGCTTATGCTTTATAAACAGCAAAATTTAATCTTGTGTTTCACAAGATTATTATATACGAAAGCACAAAAAAAAGCAACCCCGAATTCGAACAAATGTTCAATTCAAAATGCAATCAACAATATTTTAATGGTCAGCTTTATGGGAATTGAATAAAAACACATACATTGAGCCAAATACAATTTGAAGAGAAGAAATATTCAAAAAGAGCCGCCGCATATAACATTCCAACCCCGGTGCGGCAGCTCTTTTACATGTCTTTTTTCAATTAATCCTGAACGTACGGCATCAAAGCAATGTGTCTTGCTCTCTTGATCGCTACGGTAAGCGCTCTCTGATGCTTTGCACAGTTGCCTGTGATTCTTCTCGGAAGGATCTTTCCTCTCTCAGAGATGTACTTCTTCAGCTTTACTACGTCTTTGTAATCAATCTCGTTATTTTCTTTTCCGCAGAATACGCATACTTTTTTCCTTCTGCGTACGGGGCCTCTTCTCTTGAAGCCGCCCTCCGGTCTGCTTCCCTTTTCGTAAGCCATCTTCTATTACCTCCTGAATTTATGATCCGCCCGTGACGGCCGAATCATTTGTAGCCTCCGCGTGAACTGCCGATTTAACTAAACGGCAGTTCCTCATCTATCCCGTCCGGGATGTTCATGAAGCCATCACCCACATCTGCTGCCGGCGAAGGTGCCGGCTGCTGGTAGCTGTTCTGCTGCTGATAAGAATTCTGCTGATAGGAACCGCGGTTCGCTTCAAACTCAGACTTGCTCTCCGCAAACTCCTGATCCTCTACGATCACTTCCGTCGTGTACACCTTCACGCCGTCCTTATTCGTGTAGCTTCCGGTCTGGATCCGTCCGGAAATGGCTACGCGCATACCCTGGCGGAAATACTTCTCCGCGAACTCCGCGGAACGTCCGAAGATCACACACGGAATAAAATCCGCGGTGGGCTCGTTGTCTCTCTTGAACCTGCGGTCTACGGCGATCGTATATCTTGCTACTGCAGTTGCGCTCTCACCCTGTGAATATCTGACTTCGGGGTCTCTTGTCAGGCGACCCACCAAAACTACTTTATTCATATATACCTCTTTCTTTTATGCCTCCTGCTTCACGCATAAATATCTGAGCACGTTATCCATGATACGGATACGCTGTTCCACTTCACCCGGAACAGTCGTGTCAGACTCGAAGTGTACGAAGTAGTAGAATCCTTCTTTCATCTTCTGGATCTCATAAGCAAATCTTCTTTTGCCCCATTCGTCAACGTCTGTCACGTTGCCGCCGAAACGGGTGATCAATGCTTTAACCTTTTCCACTACGTCCGCTCTTGCGTCATCTTCGAGCTTTGCGCTGACAACAACGGCTAACTCATACTTGTTCATGTGTCCTGCACCTCCTTCTGGTCTCTGGCCCCCGCCTGCCCGGGAGCAAGGAATA
>CAYQBE010000066.1:0-25320 GCA_964415625.1 uncultured Clostridium sp. | reverse complement strand
TATTATGACAACCGCAACAAAAATCGTATTTATCGCTGCATTGATCCTGAGCATCATCATTCCTTTCGGATATTATCTGATCGGAGAAAAGAACAAGAACCGCTATAAGACAGCCATCGGAGTCAATGCCTTCTTTTTCTTCGGAGCATTTGCCATCGCATCCATCATGCTGCTGGGCGGCCCGCAGGTACACGCGGCAGAGGACGCAGCATCTCAGGCAGCTATGGCAACGGGCCTTGGCTATATCGCAGCCGCACTGGTTACCGGTTTATCCTGTATCGGCGGCGGTATTGCCGTAGCAAGCGCAGCCAGCGCGGCGCTGGGCGCGATCAGCGAGGATTCCAGTGTTCTTGGTAAGTCCCTGATCTTCGTAGGTCTGGCAGAAGGTGTATGTCTGTACGGACTGATCATCTCCTTCATGATCCTGGGAAGTCTGTAAGATGAAGATGTATCTGATCAGTGATAATGTCGATACCTATACAGGAATGCGTCTGGCAGGCGTGGACGGCGTCGTGGTACATGAACGCGACGAACTCAGGGAAGCACTGGAAAAAACATTGACAGATAAGTCCATCGGCATCGTCCTTCTGACGGAAAAGTTCGGGCAGGAATTTCCCGAGATCCTGGACCAGTTCCGTCTGGAACGGCAGATGCCCCTGCTGATCGAGATTCCTGACAGGCACGGAACCGGCCGTAAGAAAGACTTTATCACATCCTATGTAACCGAAGCAATCGGACTAAAGCTATAAGACACATATATAAAAGGAGGTACCCCTCTTGACTCTGGAAGAAAAACTCTCACATTTACAGGCATCCTCCATGGAAGAGGCGCGGGCGGAAGGCAATGCGATCATTGACAACTACCGCGAAGCCCTGGAAAAGGTATTGAAGGACCATAAAGAGGAAATGCGCTGGCAGTCTGACACGCGTATCAAGGCGGAGCAGTCCAACGCCAGGCATATGCTGAACCAGGCAAACGCCAGGACACAGCTTGAGCTGAAAAGAAAGACCGGCAAAGTACAGGTCGAACTGAAAGACAAGATTTTTAAGGAAGCGCATGAGCTGGTGGAAGAATATATGCAGACAGACGCCTATGAGGAATATCTGATCAAATCGATCCGCAAAGCAACCGCATTTGCCCCGGGCGAAGAGATGACCATCTATATCAATCCCTCTGACGAGGCGCGGCAGGCCGCTCTGGAAGCGGCAACCGGCACACGGCTGACTTTGAGCTCAGAGGATTTTATCGGCGGAACAAGGGCTGTCATCCGGGACCGCAATATCCTGATCGACAACTCATTTTCCACTTTGCTCCGCAACGAGTATGACAGATTTATCTTTACAGGAGGTGACGGAATTGGATAATATCGGAACAATCTATGGTGTCAACGGCCCCGTCATCTATCTGAAGGGCAATACAGGCTTCCATATGCAGGAAATGGTATACGTTGGAAAGGAAAAGCTGGTAGGCGAGGTCATTGCGCTGGATAAGGACATGACCACGATCCAGGTATATGAGGAAACCACCGGGCTTCGTCCGGGCGACCAGGTCATCGCGACCGGAAGCGCCGTATCCGTGACCCTGGCTCCCGGCATCCTGAACAATATCTTTGACGGAATCGAGCGTCCCCTGGAAAAGATTTCCGAGACAGGCGGCGCGTTCATTACCCGCGGTGTCAGCGTGGATTCCCTGGACCGCACCAAAAAGTGGCGCGCGCACATCGTTGCTTCCGTCGGCGATCATCTGACCCCGGGCGAGATCATTGCCCTGGTGCCGGAAACCCGTGCCATCGTGCACAAATGTATGATCCCACCGGACGTGGAAGGAGACGTGATCAGCGTCGTTAAGGACGGCGAATATACCATTGATGAGACACTGGTCACCCTGCAGCTGGCAGACGGCACCACAAAAGAGCTGACCATGACCCAGCACTGGCCCATCCGTGTGCCAAGACCCACCAACAACCGCTTCCCGGCATCGGTTCCGCTGGTGACCGGACAGCGGATCATCGATACCATGTTCCCCATCGCCAAGGGCGGTACAGCCGCCATTCCCGGTGGATTCGGAACCGGCAAGACCATGTCCCAGCATCAGATCGCAAAGTGGTCTGACGCGGATATCATCATCTATATCGGCTGCGGCGAGCGCGGAAACGAGATGACGCAGGTTCTGGAGGAATTTTCCGAACTGACCGACCCCAGATCCGGCAATCCCCTGATGGACCGGACCACGCTGATCGCCAATACGTCCAACATGCCGGTGGCTGCCCGTGAGGCCAGTATCTACACCGGACTGACGCTGGCGGAATATTACCGGGATATGGGCTATGACGTAGCCATCATGGCGGATTCCACCTCCCGTTGGGCGGAGGCTTTAAGAGAGCTCTCCGGACGTCTGGAGGAGATGCCTGCCGAGGAAGGCTTCCCGGCTTACCTGGCATCCAAGCTGTCCGCATTCTATGAGAGGGCGGGCATGATGCACAACCTGAATGATACGGACGGATCCGTGACTATCATCGGTGCGGTATCCCCCCAGGGCGGAGACTTCTCCGAGCCTGTCACCCAGAACACCAAGCGGTTTGTCCGCTGTTTCTGGGGGCTGGATAAGAGCCTGGCCTACGCGAGACATTTCCCGGCCATCCACTGGCTCACCAGCTACAGCGAATACCTGACCGACCTGGCGCCCTGGTATCAGGACCGGGTATCACCCAAGTTCGTAGACTACCGGAATCGGATGATGGCGCTTCTGAACTCCGAGAGCAGCCTTCTGGAGATCGTAAAGCTGATCGGAAGCGACGTGCTTCCCGACGACCAGAAGCTGGTTCTGGAGATCGCCCGTGTCATCCGTCTAGGATTCCTGCAGCAGAACGCCTTCCACAAGGACGATACCTGCGTGTCCATGGAAAAGCAGTTCCTGATGATGGAGACTATTTTGTACCTGTATAAAAAGTCCCGTGCGCTTGTGACTATGGGACATCCGATGTCCGTACTGAAGTCGGAGAACATCTTCGACCGGGTCATTTCCATCAAGTATGATGTGCCCAATGACCGCTTGGAAATGTTCACCCAATACCATCGCGATATCGACGAATTTTACCAGCGCGTCCTGGAAAAGAATGCATAAGGAGGGAATGATGCCATGTCAATTGAATATTTAGGCTTAAGCAGTATCAACGGCCCTCTGATCGCCCTGGAGGGCGTGCAGGGCGCGTTCTATGACGAGATTGTGGAATTTGTGATCGGCGGCAAGGAGCGCAAGATCGGACGTATCGTGGAGATCTACGAGGACCGCGCGGTCATCCAGGTATTCGAGGGTTCTGAAAATATGTCCCTGAAAAATACCCATACCCGGCTCACCGGACACCCGATGGAGATCACGCTCTCCCCGGATATGCTGGGACGTACCTTTAACGGCATCGGCCAGCCCATCGACGACCTGGGTTCCATCACCTCCGCTCTGCGGCGGGATGTGAACGGCCTGCCCCTGAACCCGGTAAAACGGGAATATCCAAGAAACTATATCCATACCGGAATCTCCGCCATCGACGGACTGACCACCCTGATCCGCGGCCAGAAGCTGCCGATCTTTTCCGGGAACGGCCTTCCCCATGACCAGCTTGCGGCACAGATCGTAAAGCAGGCTTCCTTGGGAGAGGGGTCGGATGAACAGTTCGCCATCGTATTTGCCGCTATGGGCGTCAAGCATGATGTGGCCGATTTCTTCCGCCGTGCCTTCGAGGACAGCGGCGTGGCCGACCATGTAGCCATGTTCCTGAATATGGCAAATGACCCGGTGGTGGAACGTCTGATCACACCCAAGGTGGCGCTGACGGTTGCGGAGTATCTGGCATTTGAAGAAAATATGCATATCCTGGTCATCCTGACAGATATGACCTCCTTTGCCGAGGCCATGCGTGAGGTATCTTCCTCGAAGGGAGAGATCCCCAGCCGAAAGGGATACCCGGGATATCTGTACAGTGAGCTTGCGACCATCTATGAGCGTGCCGGCATCGTCCAGGGCGTGAACGGCTCCGTAACACAGCTGCCTATCCTGACCATGCCCAATGACGATATCACCCATCCGATCCCGGACCTGACCGGGTACATCACGGAGGGGCAGATTGTACTGGAGAGGACGCTCCACGGGCAGTCCATCTATCCGCCCATCAATATCCTGCCTTCCCTGTCCCGTCTGATGAAGGACGGCATCGGAGCCGGATACACCCGGGAGGACCACCAGGATCTGGCCAACCAGCTGTTCTCCGCTTACGCGAAGGTAGGCGATGCCCGGAATCTGGCCTCTGTAATCGGCGAAGACGAGCTGTCGCCGACGGACAAAAAATACCTGGCATTCGGAAAGGATTTTGAAACCCGCTACATTGGGCAGGGCGTGAACGAAAACCGGAGCATGGAGGCGACTCTGGATCTTGGCTGGGAGCTGTTAGGCCGCCTGCCCAGGGAAGAGCTGGACCGTGTGGACACGAAGATCCTAGATAAATACTACAAGCCAATGCCGGAGGAAGACGAGTAAAGGAGGCTGCGCCCTATGGATCCACGAACATTTCCAACCAAAGGAAATCTGATGCTGGCGAAGAACTCACTGGCGCTTGCCAGACAGGGCTATGACCTGATGGATAAGAAGCGGAATATCCTGATCCGCGAGCTGATGTCGCTGATCGATGAGGCCCGGGATATCCAGGATGAGATCGACAGCACCTTTACCTATGCCTACCAGTGCCTGCAGCGTGCCAATATTGAGCACGGGATCAATATGGTCTCTCAGCTCGCCTATACGGTCCCGATCGAAAATTCCATTTCGATCCGTACCCGAAGCATCATGGGAACCGAGATTCCCCATGTGAAGTACGCGCCGGTCCATGACCTGCCCACGTACGCATTCAGTACCACCCGGGAATCCATCGACCAGGCGACCAAGGCATTCCAGAAGGTAAAGGATCTGACCGTAAAGCTGTCCATGGTGGAAAACGCGGCCTACCGGCTGGCTTCCAATATCAAGAAGACGCAGAAGCGCGCCAACGCGCTGCAGAACATTACGATCCCCATGTATACCGAGCTGGTCAGCAGCATCACGAATGCATTGGAGGAAAAGGACAGAGAGGAATTTACACGGCTGAAGGTCATCAAGAGGATGAAGATGAAGAAGGGCTGAATCTATCTGATCGAGCAAAAAAGCTGCCAACGGCAGCTTTTTTTGATTTATTACCCACCCAGATTATAGTACAGGAGGGTAATGAAGTGGGTGATAAAATCGCAGCTTTTCCTTGAAGTTTTGTTTTTAAATTTTTTGTTGCATCTGCTCCCCCGACATGCTATACTATCAGCACATCAAAATCACGGGCAGTATTTTTTTCAAATAATTCTATCTGTCCGTCGGATACTTCTATGTATCAGTATCTGTCTTTTCATGGCATCTCAGCCGGAAAACACAAATTTGATGGAACAGCTATCATATGGACAGGATATATGCTACTGCAAATGCGTTGCCGGTTGGAAGAAGCATTTCTGATCCAAAAGGATTCTGAACAGACAGAGACACGGCTGCAGGCCAGGTTCCATGGAGATCAGAAATTATCAGAAGAGGAACAGATGGAATTTATCATCCTTCCATTGACTTACAAGGGAAACGAGGAAAAGCAGGCGTGTATACGACGATGCTTTGAGATGGCAAAGCTATTGGAGGATGCGGATATGCAGCGTTTCTTATTATCTGGAATGCTGGTATTTGCAGATAAGGTGATCACAAAGGAAGATTCCAAACAGATTAAGGAGTGGATTATGATGACAAAGGTCGGGCAGTTATTTGAAGAAGAAAAAATTCAGTATGGACGGGAGATTAAAAAAAAGGTAACCAAAAAAGTGACTAAAAGAAATGAATTGAAATTCTCAAAAATCCTGCTCCATGCCGGTCTATCCATTGAGGAAATCAGCAATGCGATGACGGTTTTAACTGCAGATGATGTTCGAAAAATTGCAGAAAGAATGAACCAAAAATCCAATGACCGCAATATAGTGCCTAAATAGAATACAGAAATCCTACTACTGGCAGCCTTTCTGTATATGTTGGTATTCATCCTGGCCGCTCCGGGAGGTAACAACTCCCATGGCGGCCAGCTTTTTTCCAACGATTATTCTGATTTATGGCAAGATCAGAATATATCCTCCTTCTCTCCTCTTTTTCTGAATATCACCCAGGTTGACGCAAAGCCAATGATGATATATCCCGCCGGAACAACAGCGCTCTTCATCCCATAACCGGACTGCGTAAAGTAAATGCTGGAATGATCGATTGCGTCCAGCATAGTACAGATCACGTGGATACCAAGCTGCAGGAAGAACGGGCAGACCGCTACAACCATCTTATAATCGGAAAGGAAGCTGCACGCCAGTGCGGCACAGGCCCAGATTCCTCCCATCACAAAATCAATCCCCAGGAAGATCACTGTATAAATGATCGGATGTGAAAAATAAACCTGATAAAACAGATTCGCCGCACAGATCAGATTATGGGGAAGTACACACTGCGGCACAAGATTCGGAAGTAATTCCAAAGCACACAGCAGGTTCAGTGCCAACGGCAGGAGCACCGCCAGACCTCCTGAAAAAAACACTGCAATATATTTTGCCGTCAGGTAATCCTTTCTGGAAGTACGCATATACACCCCTTTCAAAAAGCCGCTCGCCCTGTCTGAAAAATAGGAGGTTCCAAAGGGAAGAACCGCCAGAATGGGAATAAGCAGAAAATATAAAAATGCTTCCAGAAATAACGCACCTCCCGCAAGCCATGAATCAGCCGCCGAAAACGGATATACGATTGGGAAATCTTCAAAAGCGCTTGTTGTCAGGTTCCAATGAGAACATGGAATCTGGTATTGAATCACCTGTGCGGCTGCAATAATCCCCCCTATAGCCAATGACATGATCATTCCTCTGCTCCGTAATGACCGTCTGATCTCTTCTTTTAAAATCTCATTCATCGTTTTCCTCCCTGGTTACGATAACAGCAATTTCTTTTTAATTGGATAAGAGGAAAATACCAGCCAGAATCCACGTTCTTCTATTTTTCCCCATTCCTTTTCTGAAATCTGGTTTGGCAGAATATTATAGGGAAAGCAGATCTGCCTGCTCTCTCCTGGCTGTAATTCCTGTAGCAGGCTGCTGTAGCGTTCTCCAGATATATCTATAATACCTTTTGAGATTCCATTCCCCATTCCTGTTCCTTCCACATATAAGTCTGTCATTATAATCTTTTTGCTTTCCGCAGTTGTATTTTCAATCGAGAGCTTCACTTCAAGCATTTTGAATCCAACCATAGGTTCACGATCCATTTTTTCAATCAGCCGTTCCTGTTCCTCATCTGGCAAAAAACGATAAGAGTCTACGGAGATCATGACTCCATCCTGAAATTCCAGCTGCTCTCCAATCTTCGCTTCTTCCACAACAGCCGGATGCACTTTTCGGTTAATATTCCAATATCCTGCCATCAGCATCATAACTATTGCAATCCCCACAAGTAGAAATGTTCTTTTTATTTTTCTCATGATTTTCGGTTGATCTCACTCTCCCTTTTGATTTTTAACTTTATAAAACAGCACTGTTTCTTACACACATTATTATACATCATTTTGAATTTCAAAAAACAAAAATGGATTTTTCTCTAAATTTGTGACCTTTAAAATTTTCTGTTGCATCTGCTCCCCCGCACAGAGCCAAAGCCACCCCCGATATCCCTGCCATCAGAGATGCACTGTAATATTCCTGTACCGGCACTCTGTCCAGTTCCAGAATCCTTTTCCGTATCTCTGTACTCTCCTTCCGCAATTCATCCCGGTCCAGCGCTTCCGCCGCTTCACGCAGGATCATGTATTTCCCTGCAAGCCCATGGCAGAGGCAGACACTGCTGTCTTCCCTCCACCGCATCAGGCATGCAGTCCCTCTCTCGATATCCCGCGCCACACTCTTATCATCCCGAAATTCCTCCAGTTCCAACAGACTCAGCCGTGACAGCAGAATCCCGCTCCCTCCGTGGCACCACGCATTGGTATGTCTCCCCCTGTTTTCCCGGCTGCGCAGATCCTTCCAGTTCTTTTCCTCTTCCGAATATAAAGAATCCTCATATTCCAGAATCTGCCGAAGCCTGTCTGCATACTCCTGAGCCTTCGTATATTTCATCAGCCTTGCATAGACCAGAATTGCGCCGCTGTTCCCATGTGCCATACCGGCCAGAGGTGCTTTCTCCGACGCGCACAGCCAGCCGCAGCCTGTTTCCATAACCGTCCGCTTTTCCCACAGCAGTTCCCCTGTCCTGACAGCATACGAGAGATACGAGTCTTCCTTCGTCTCCCGATACAGCTTCAACAGAACCATGATCCACCCGGCATTTCCAGAGAGGAGGTCATAGCATGTATCCTGCTCCCTGGCATCCTGGACAATCCGCACATGCCTGCCTGCATAATCCAGATACTGCCTGCGGCCTGTCAGACGATACAGAAGCAGATATGCATATACCACAGAACCTTCCCCGACAAACATTCCTGTCCGCCCGGAGCCGGCTGTCTGTTTGGATTCCAGGCGTCTCTCTGTTTAGCAGAACAGTTCATCCGTGAGCCTGTCAAATAGACCGTCAAATTCACGGCTTCCGCCTGCTGCAATGACCGCCGCGAAAGCAGCTGCAATTCCGGGAATCCCGTCATACAGATCCATCCCTGCCGCTTCCATTCTCCATGCCTGCCCGGAGAAGTCCGTCCTGGTCCAGATCCGCCTGCCTCCGGCTTCTATCCGGAGGTCTGCCAGATGCCTTCCTAATCTGGTAAATACATTCCCCTGCGCTCCGTTCCCTCTGATAAGCTCCGTAGAAAGGAACCTGCTCTCTTCCGTCTGCGACAGACTGCATCCGATGGAAAGCCGGATAAGCATCTGCTGTTTCCTCAGATTCTCAGCCGATAATCGCTGCAGTTTTTCCCGAAATCTTTCATATGCGCTCTGTTCAAAATACTCCGGATAAACCTTTTGAGTCTCATCCAGTAATCCCTTCCCTTTCCCCTGGAAATGGTAGATCGGAATCTCCATATTCATCATAGCTTCCAGTTCATAAACAAACAGCGCTGCATAACCCGCCTCCGATCTCTGCCCTTTTTTAAGGATATGAAGCAAATAGATCCGATTTCTTGTATCCTTCATGAACTCCGGTGCCAATGACGCAGTGAGATACATACCGTACTGCTGAGTATGCCGGACCAGGTATCGCCCCTCTTCCGCATATAGAGGCTCAAACAGACTCCTGACCTGTTCCTTTTCATTCCGCGCAATCTCATAAGCCGCCCGGAACCCTTCACAAAGCTCTTCCACATATCTCTGCACCTCAGCCTGTTTCCCCTGGTACACCGGCACACTGTCCTTTAAATGCATCTCCCTTCTCTCGTAAGTCAGTTTCATCCCGGACGACCTGGGATGGGTTACAGTCGGCAGCAGAAATGGCGTAACACACTTTTCCGCGGAATGAAGAGCATTCACACTCCCCTGCGCCGCGTTGTTTCCCCAACAGGCCGTCGGCAGAATCCCCGTATGGATTACCGACTGCTCCATCCATTCTCTCAGCGCCCGCATATCCGAAGCTTCAAACCTGTCAGAACAATAATCCGTGCGGGTACTGTCATTGGAGCCTTCGTCACTGCTGCCCAGGCGGGTACTCCCGTCATCAGAATGAGCTTCCCCGCGCCCGGCAGCTCCCGGCATGGCCTCCAGGTCAATCAGCTCCGGAAATTCCCCATCTGCGATCAGATTCTCTCCGTGAATATCCGACGTATCTGTAAGATAACAGATAAAAAGCTGGATTCCCAGCCGGTAAAAGAAGCGTTTTATCTCCGATTCATCCGAACAGGGAGCACATTCAATACAGGAATCCAGCCCGCAGCCCGCCATCTCGTATATCTCCCTCCTCCGGAAGCTCAGGCCGAGCCGTTCACAGAACCATCGGCTGATGCCCTGATAGATCCGATCCTTATGCAGGCTGCGCGGCTTATAGATGAAAGACCTGCCATCTTCCAGCCGGATCCGTGCCGCCGTCCTGCCCCCGGCATGAACATCGGAAAGCCCCAATTCCAGAGCTTCCGCTTTCACCGGGCTGAACCGGCCGTCCACCGCTTCCCATACACGGAAAAGCTGGTCAACAATCTGTTCGATCCTTCGTAAGACCAGACGAAGCAGCTCCGGATACCTGCCGCATAAATCCCTGATATACTCCGGCCATCCCAGAAAATGTTCCTCATAATCCCGATACTCTTCCCATTCGTCCCTTCCGGAAAGTCTCTTCCCTTCTCTGCATTCCCGGATATCCTCAATCAGGCATCTGACCGGAATATGAAGGATCCCGGCCAAAATATTATCCGCTGCTATTGCCTCCTCTTCTCTGCCGAAAGGGCGCTTTCCTCCCGCCTTTTCTTTCCCATAGTCCAGGGCGATCCGCAGAAAAAAACGATAGAAATTTTCAAAATTCACAGCCTCCATTCTGTCAGTATAATAGCTGTCCGCCGCCTCATAGATTCGAAGCAGAGCTCCGCTGCACTGCCGATACAGTTTTTCCTTTAATGCCTCACACGATGATGGCTCAATCTCAGCATAAATCTCTTTTCCTAATATCCGTTCCCAAATTTTACAATTCATATTCTTCTCTCTCCATATGTATCTTATCTGCCTGTATCCTGCAGATTCCGGCTAAAAATATCAAATAGGATCCCCAGGCTTCTGTCCATTTTATTTCCATATGATATATCGCTTTATATCATAACACATTTGATAAGGGCATAACGGAATATGGCTTAAATTCCTTCTTTCTGACCCTCAATTTTGCCGCGGCTTTTTATTGAAATTCTGTTTTTAGATTTTTCCAAATCTGCAGTTGCATTTGTTCTCCTGCCATGCTATACTATCAGCACATCAAAATCACGGGCAGTATTTTTCAAATAATTCTTTCTGTCCGCCGGATACTTCCAGGTATCAGGATCTGTCTTTTCATGGCACCTCAGCCGGAAAACACAAATTTGATGGAACAACTATCATACGGACAGGATATATGCTTCGGCAAATGTGATTTGCCGTTTGGATCAGATTCTGATATAATGAAATAGACATAACAGAGTTCTCCTTATGGCATTGCAGAGCACTATGTCTCCTGTCGGAAAAGGAGGAAATACATGTCAGAACCCAAAAGAAGAACTGCTGTCAAAATTTTTAAGAAACCAAAAGGCCGCAGAGCCGCCCCAGTAAAGTCATCCATTGCATGGCAGAATAAGGATGTAACCTCAAAATATTTCGGGGAAAATCTTAAGGGGAAGTCCTTTGCTGTCTATGGATTGGAGCTCCCGGAGATTAAAGAAGTGCAGCCTACAAATCTTCCGGCTATCGAAGCCAATGAACTGCGGTTAGATAATCTTTTTTTACTGACAGATGATTCCCTGGCATTGGTGGATTACGAAAGTACCTATGCGGACACTCATAAGATTAAGTATCTGAATTATATTGTCCGCACATTAAAGCGAACTATGGAACAGCACCCTTTTCCATGTAAGATCCGAATGATCGTCATTTATACCGCGGATATTCAGCCGCAGCAGACCAATGCAAGGATGGATATCGGCTGTCTGCAGTTTCAACTGGAAGAAGCATTTCTGATCCAGAAGGATTCTGAACAGACAGAGGCCCGACTACAAGCCAGGTTCCATGGGGATCAGAAATTATCAGAGGAAGAGCAGATGGAATTTATCATCCTTCCTCTGACTTACAAAGGAAACAAAGAAAAGCAGGCGTGTATTCGCCGATGCTTTGAGATGGCAAAATCACTGGAGGATACGGATATGCAGCGTTTCCTGTTATCTGGAATGCTGGTATTTGCAGATAAGGTGATTACAAAGGAAGATTCCAAACAGATTAAGGAGTGGATTATGATGACAAAGGTCGGACAGTTATTTTTAGAAGAAAAAATTCAGTATGGGCAGGAAATTGAAAAGCAGGTGACAAAGGATGTCACAAAAAGGGTGACTAAAAAAGTAACGAAAGATGTAACTGAAAATGTCACAAAAAACGTAACTAAAAGAAACGAATTGAAATTCACAAAGATTCTCCTCCATGCCGGTCTGTCCATTGAGGAAATCAGCAGCGCAATGACTGTTTTAACAGCAGATGATGTTCAAAAAATTGCAGAAAGGATGAGCCGAAAATCCAATAACCGCAATGCAACGTCTAAATAGAATTTGACCTGTCTATTTCTCGAGAGTGTCAGATAAAGTGTGTAAG
Organism: uncultured Clostridium sp.; assembly: GCA_964415625.1. Taxonomy (GTDB): domain Bacteria; phylum Bacillota; class Clostridia; order Lachnospirales; family Lachnospiraceae; genus Schaedlerella. The sequence goes on along the minus strand of CAYQBE010000066.1, from coordinate 13,011 downwards.
TTCTCTGAACTGCCACGATGAATTTTATCAAAATACTGGAAGCCCGTAAATGCTGAAACCCTTGCCTTGACTGGCTTCCAGCATTTTGATTTGGATAGTCAAGTCGTACAAAGGGAATTTTCAGACAACTTACTTACACACTTTATCTGACATACCCCTATTTAGTTCAATATAATATAACGCATCACAGAAAATTCCGCATCTGACGTCTTACCTCACTGATAAAATCGCCCGTTTCAAAGGTTTTTAGCTTCAGGTAGCCCCACAGAAGATCTGTAATCGGCCCTTCCGCTTTATTCTCTACCGTAATATTCACGACAACATAAGAATACTCATTTGTGATATTTCCATTGGCATCCATCTGCGGTCCGGCTTTTTCGTTTAAAAATAGCAATAAAAACTATATTCCATCTAATTTAATATGATAAACCGTTTCACAGCAAATTCCGGATCTTCTGGCTGTGGATTTCCTCCGCTTGTGTCAATCTCCAGATATATTTCCTGATTATTCACTATCTCATCCGGCATGTAGAATACCACCGGATAGCTTTTTGTCTCTCCCGCCTCAAAGGATTCCTTCGAGTATTCATGACCATATTTTCTTGGTGTTTCTTCTCCCAGATAGGCTACCTCACTGATAAAATCCCCCATATCAAAAGCCTGCATTCTCAGGTAGCCCCACAGAAGATCCGTAACCGGCTCTTCTGCTTTATTCTCCACCGTAAGATCCACAACAACATAAGAATACTCATTCGTTATATTTCCGTTGGCATCTATCTGCAGAAGCCCGCCGCGCGTGGCATCCATCCCCTCCGGCAGCGCATAGCCTGGTGATTCCTTTGATACGCTCCAGGAGTTAACCGTAAAAGAATAATTTCCGCTCGTGATCGGACTGCCGGTGGACACGATATTTTGAGGATCCACCGTCAGTCCGGCTTTTTCTTTTAGAGCTTCCGAAAATGCTTCCGATCTGTCATCCGCCGCTCCCTCCTGCCCCGGCTTCATCAGATTTTCCATCTGTTTTTCCTGCTCTTCGTAGGACTTTTGCTCTTTCTCAGTACGTATTCCACCTCGGAACAGCATATAACTCATCCCAATCCCCAATATCACAAGGACAACAACAACCCCTGAAATAACCGTTTTTTTCATACTCTTACCTCTTTTCTTCGCACGCTTAATCGTCTTAGCTTCGAGCAAACAATCATTACTATACTACATTTTTGAGCATAAAAACCAAAATTGGATTTTTCTCTATAAATCTGACCTTTAAAATTTGGGGAGCTGTTCGGCTGCGATTCAGCAGGTCATTTCAGGTCATTTGCATGCAATTTGTTGCAATACAGATAGCCCAAAAACCACATGATAAAAGGCCTGTCCACGATAGGAACAGACCTACTTTTTAATCAATTTTTTGTTTCATACAGCCATAACAACTGCCTGCACAATCTCCATATAAAATACAATTGCAACGGCTAACTAACCCTTAACAGCAAATTAATGAATAGTATCCACCGTCCATAATAGATATGCCTCTTTCCATCTCCTCGTCTATCCCCATGCCTTCCGCCTGTTCCAGTTCAAATAAAATCTGATCTAATGCTTCATCCTTCATTTCGTCAACCCTCTCCTATATCAAAACATTTACCTGAAACCAGTTTCCCTCGCAGGTGTAATCGATCTCGCCGCCTGCGGACTCGACAATCTGCTTCACATTTGCCATCCCCCATCCATGGTAAATCGAATCCTCTTTCGTTGTCGTCAGCCAATTCCTCTTGCTTTTTCCTGTTTTTTCTAAACATGTATTCCTGATCCGCAGCATAAACATTTCATTTACGCTCCTGATTTCCAGATGGATTTTTCGTGCTTCTGCTTCACATTTCTGAGATGCTTCAATGGCATTATCCAGCAGGTTTCCCCAGATGATCATATAGTCTTCTCCTGATACCGATCCAGGCAGTGAATCTACTTTAATATCCGCTGAAAAATGAATCCCTTCTCTTTCCATTTTCTGGCATTTATAATCGAGAAGCAAATCTATTTCCGGGATTCCTGTCTTTATATACCGCTGTTGTCTCTTCACCTCTTCCAGATGCTTGCAGACACACTCCATAGCATTCCCCCAGCTTTTTTCTTCCAGACAATTCTGCAGATAGATCCATGTATGTTTCAAGTCATGCAGCCTTTTTGCATCCTGGCGGCAATATTGCGTGATAATCTCATTTTCCCTGGCAAGCATTTCTTTCTGGGCACTTAGATTTTTTTGCTCCATCCTGCTGTATATGTACATTGTATAGATTATATACAGTACGAAAGCCACAGTAATGGCAGAAATAAACAAAACACTTACCACCATGTCTATTGAGTCATATTGAACGATTCCAAGTTCCATCAGCCAATGGATTCCAAGCAATATTATCATTTCTGTCAGCAGAGACAGGAATCTTGTCCTCCTGTTTTTTATCAGCTGCCTTAACAGAAATTCTACTTGATCCAGATGTCTAAAATACAAAAAACAGATGATACCCAATTGAACAAGACAAAGTATACATTCGGATAACACCCTTCCCCCGCTCACATTCAAATAAAGGATTCCTTTATCCAAATAGATTCCTCTTGCAATAATAAAAGGAACCTTAAGCAGTGAATACCCGATATCATAAAGCCAGTTCCAGATCCAGGCATCTAAAAATCGACACCGATAAAATATTTTTATGATAGCCGCGTTTAAAATCCCATAAAGAAAAATCTGCAGCCAGGGAATAAAGCCATGGCAGGAGTCCCATGCTTGCCAAACCGCCAGGCCAATCAATACACACCACCCGGCTGCTCCTGTCCACCTCTGGTTCCAGCGCTTCTCCGGGAACATCCGGAAAAAGAGAAGGAACCCAAGTATGATTTTGCAAAAACTGATCACACCGTATAGAACCTGATTCATCCTCTGTTGCTCCAATAATCTGAAATCTGTCTTCTCACATTGGCATACTGCGGCTGGCTGATATCAAGATAAATCCCGTTCCGAAGCTTCACCTTACGGTTCTCCAAAACCATGATATGCATGATATTGACAATACAGCTCCGGTCAATATACAGAAAGTCATTCTTCGTCAGCCTGTCGTATGCCTCCGCCAGCGTCATCCTGACTTTTTCTTTTTTCTCTTCCTTGTCAACATACACGACATTCACATATTTCTTTTCCTTTTGCACATAGTAGATGGAATCCTCCGGGATCTTCATCATCTTATCATTGTTATGTATGGAAAAGAATTTTTTCTCCCGCGTCCTCAGCTTCTCCACTAAAAGCGCGTACGCCTCCGGCAGTTTTTCTTTCATCATGCACTTGGGAATGTAGCGGAACGCATTGACCTCGTATGCCTGTACCGCATAGTCTACATAGTTCGTGACGTAGACAATAGTCGCCTCCGGATGTCCCAGCCTTACTCTCCTGCCGATCTTCAGTCCATCCGTCCCATTCATCTCCATATCCAGCAGGACGATGTCATACTCCCGTCTTTCCTCCATGTCGAACAGGAACTTTTCCGTATTGGTATAGCCGAAGAACTCAAACTCGTCATCCTCTCTCTGTTCGAAGAACTCCTGTGTGATCTCACTCAATGTCTCGATCCAGCACGTCTCGTCATCCAATGCCGCAATCCTGACCATATATCACTCCTCCCTTTCAAAAATATAGTACCGCATCCTTGTGATATCATGGAAATAACTGTCCCTCTCCTCCACGATCAGCTCATACAGGTCTGTATTGCCCTGTCTTTCGCAGCTTCTTCTGTATGAGTACAGATATCTTCCGGTCTGATGGCACAAGACCCTTTCCATGATCTCATCCACCACCTCGGAGATCTTCGCCGGGTTCTCCTTGGACGGCATCCACTTCCGGAACAGCCCTCGGATCTGGCTCTTGTTCAGCTTCACCCGCCTGATCCCGTATCGGGACAGCAGCTGCTCCAGGTCAATGCCCTCGGATGCCAGGATGGGGTCAAACTGCTCCTTGTTTCTGAGGTATTCTCCGCCAAGGATGAGAAAGGCCTTGATCTCCTGAACAGCAACGTCCAGATATCTCTTATCATTGGTAGCCTCATAGAAATTGTTTAAATGCTCTAATGATTTCCGGATTCCCTCGTCCAGCCCGATATTCTTCCTTCTTAACGCATTGAACGAGTGAAGCATGATCCACAGGTCCTTATCCTCCTTCATGGACTGCCGGATGTGATCTGATGAACATTCATATTCCATTATCTGTCTGCCACCTCCTCCAGTATAGCATATCTTTTCCAAAATGTGCGCATTTTGGATTTAATTCGATTTTTGTGACCTTTATTTCTACAATTCATTCCGTCTCGCCTCTATTTTGGCGATTTTATGCCCCGTTTCCGGACAATTTTACGACAGCAGCAGCTTCTTTTTTACAGGATAGGAGGAGAACGTCAGCCAAAATTCCCGTTTCGTAATCTCAGCCCACTCCTTTTTGGAAACCTGATTCCTCAGGATCTCATAGGGGTAGCAGACCTGTCTTTTCTCCCCTGGCTGCAATTCCTGCATATTGCCGCTGTAGCGCCCATCCGACGCGTCCGCAATGTTTTTATTGATCCCGTTGGATATCCCGATCCCCTCCGCATACATATCCGACATGGCAACCTGCCTGCTCTCGTCCGTTGTATTTTCCAGAGTAAGGGTGACCTCCAGGAGCTTTGTTTCATAGATCGTTTCGAACCCTGTTTCCTGATACAGCTTTTCCTGCTCTTCTCCGGTCAGAAACCGGAAGGAATCCAGAGTGATCATAACCCCGTCCCGGTATTCCAGCCGTTCTCCGGTCTGCGCGGCCTCCACAACGGCCGGAGGGATCTCCCGGTTGATCTTTTGGTATCCCGCTGCCGTCAGGATGATGGCCAGCACAGTCCCCGCAGCAGTCAATATGCTTTTCTTTCTTCTTTTCCCTGCTCTTTTTTTCATGTTATTCTCCATAAGATCACCCGCATACAATATGCTCTGTGATCTGTCCCTGATCCATCTTGAATATCTCATCTGAGATCTCTTCCAGCACTTCTGAGGTGTGGCATGAAATGATCACCAGTGCCCCCCGCTCCTTTTCTTCCTTTACGATCTGCCAGAGCCTCTGCTCGCTCTTCTCATCCAGCGCGTTGGCAGGCTCATCCAGGATCACGATATCCGGCTGCTCCATGATGACCGCGGCGATCCCCAGCTTCTGCTTCATTCCAAGGGAATACTTCTTATATTTTTTGTGCATCACGTCTTCCAGGCCGACTCGTTTCAGGGTTTCCTTGATCTCCCTGCCGCCGATCTTCCTTTTGATCGAGGCGAGCATCGACAGATTCTGAAAGCCGCTGTAGGCATCTAAGAATCCGGGCTTTTCAATGAATACGCCAACGCTTTCCGGAAAGGAAAGCTCTTTTCCCAGCTCTTCCCCGTCGATCAGGATCCTGCCCGAGGTGGGCAGGACCAGCCCGCAGATCACCCGCATGAGCATGGATTTTCCGCAGCCGTTCTTCCCTTGCAGGCCATAGATCTTTCCTTTTTCCATCGACAGGCTGATGGCGCTTAGCACATCGTCAACACCGATCTTTTTGTTGATTTCTTCCACTTCAAGATACATTTTTTCTCCTCCATTTCTTCAGAATCATTTAAAATATATCCTCTTTCGCCCCCTTTGTCCGGAATATTGCCCAGGCGGACCCAAGGCCCAGGAGCACATACGCCGCCGGTACAAAAGCATTTTGTAACCCATAACCGGACTGGGTAAAGTAAACGCTGGAGTAGTCGATGACGTTCAGCATGGTACAGATCACATGGATCCCGAGCTGCAGAAAGAACGGGCAGACCGCTACAACGATCTTATAATCCGAAAGGAAGCTGCAGGCCAGCGCGGTACAGGCCCAGACCCCTCCCATCACAAAGTCAAGGCACAGGAAGAGCATGATATAAACGGCCGGATGCGAAAAATAAATCTGATAAAACAGGTTCGCGGCGCAGATCCCATTATGCGCAAATACGGACTGCGGCGTCAGATTCGGCAATAATACCAGGGCGCACAGCAGGTTCAGGACCAACGGAAGTACAGCTGCCAGACCGCCGGACAAAAATGCCGCCAGATATTTTGCCGTCAGATAATCCTTTCGGGATACGCGTGTGTACAGCCCTTTCAAAAAGCCGCTCGCCTGGTCTGAAAAATAGGATGCCCCAAAGGGCAGCACCGCCAGGATCGGAAGGATCAGAAAATATAAGAATCCTTCCAGGTATTCCGTGCTTCCCCCGATCCAGGAATCCGCCACCGCAAACGGATATAAGATGGGGAATGCTTCCATGTCATTTGTCAGGTTCCAGGTACGATGGGGCAGCTGATAATGGATGACCTGCGCGGCCGCAATGAGTCCGCCCAATGCGAGTGATAGTGCCATCCCTCTGCTCCGCAATGACCGCCTGACCTCTTCTTTTAAGATTTCTTTCATTTGCTTCTCCTCCAGTATATGTAGCCTATATCCTTTATTCGGAAACAGTACCGCTTCGCATTGATGTTACGATACCTGAATGATCAGACTCTAAATTCAAAACAGTTTTTTTCTGCTGTTTCCAGTCTCGGTTTCCTCAGTCCTTGTCTGCCGAGCCTTCATAAATCTTCCTGTATGCTTCCTGAATACGTGCTTCCACACATTCTGGAACCTCTACATTCTGAAAACACTCCACCAGCTTTTCTATTCTATATTCTTCTTCATGACGCTTCATCTTTTCATCCTTCCTTTCTTTAAATTGAATTGTGCGGTTAATTTCTTCCATATCCATCCTCTTTCCCGTATAGAATGACCCCACCCATACGAAAGCAGATTCAGAGGCGATACTGTTTCCGTGGAATATACTACACGATTTTTTGCCCCCGTGACCAAAAATGGATTTTTCTCTTCTTTTCTGACCTTTAATTTTTTTCAAATGCATTAATGGGTTGGAATTTTTTCACATCAGATCCTTCTTTTCTATCATTTTCTTCATAAGCAATGACATGCTCACTATGACCGCCGCGCAAACTCCGATTTCCGCAGTCGGATTCATCCCATTTTCCATCACCCTGTCCTGCCGCATCAGCATCAGGGCATTGAAGATCAGCAGGGGATTTTTATGAAATACAGAGCTGACCAGAAGCACAACGGAGATCAGAATCCCGATCAGGGCATTTCCTTTTATGGAAGCCGTATACTGTATATATGCCGCAGCTGTCATGACAAGAAGCGGCATTACAAAAACGAGCAGCAGGAAATCCCCTGACGGATATCCCGCCAGATCCATCCCAGCGCATTCCCGCTGCACATCATGGTGAAATATTCCCGGGGGTGCTCCTGTGCAGATCCCGTACAGCAGAAAGGTCAGGCCGGTTACCAGCAGATACCCCGCCGTCTCCATCCACAGCATCAGGTTCTGGTATCTCCACCATTTGGCTCTGGACACGCACCGGAGGGTGATCTGCATTTCATAATTTCGCGCGACCTGGCTCACCGAATGTCCGATCACCGCAAAAAAATAAATATAATAAAGCGACCAGATCGCCGGAATGTTGAATGGCTCCTGACTTCCGCCCATGGTATACGGGATCGTCCCTTTGCAGAAGTCCGCAATATAATCCCCTGCGGATACTTCAAACCGGATTCCAAAATAGCCTTCATATCCCTGCAGGATGTTCCGGAACGTCTGACATTGGATCAGGATCAAAAGGACCACAGGGATATATTTTTTCCAGTTTCGTTTCCAGAAAAGCCTGGCATATAATTTTGCCATCTATAACCATCCCCCTTCTCAGCAATAAAAAATATCTTTCTTTTTGATACACACAATGCCGATTACATATGCCGCAAGCAGTACGCCGATTCCTGCCAGCACATGCTCGATAAATGTCACCGGCTCCAGCCAGGTGCTGTGCTGAACGGAAAAAAGGAAATGGAAAACCGGAATCTCTCCGATCTTCTCCAGCCCTACCGCCAATACGAGCAGAACCCACAGCAGGATCAGGGTTTTCGGATACCACATGAAAATATCTGTCAGTACAAAGAGGATCATCATCTTGATCACATACATGCAGAAAATGCCTGCTGCCACAGTGAGGAACCATGCGTTGCTCAGTTCTCCCGTATAGGCGTAATAAACGCTGCTCCGGCTGTCCCAATTGATCAGTGTCCCTTTCGCCGTCCAGGCAAACAGAAATTCCATTCCCAGCAGGACACCCGCAGTCACAATCGCATACCACAAGCTCTCCATGATCTGCCGCACAAGCATTTTTCTGCGGCTTCCATATCTCAGGACAAGCTGGATATTGAGGCATTTCTGCTTGCATTTCATCACCAGAAATGCCGCTGCCGGAAAGATCATGATCCCGGCCCGGTACCCGTCCTGCTGCGCGATCAGCAGATCCGCCGCGCTTGCCTCCATCCCATAAAATTCAAGGATGTCGCAGGCATTCCAGACACCCCAATACGTACAGATTGCAGACCAGAACAAATACGCCAGTACCAGCTTATATTCCTTTTCGAATCCATCCTTCACACTGCACATCGTCTGTCTTAATTCAGAATACATTTGCTATCGCTCCTTTTTTCTGATATTTCTGACTTCCCCCTAAGGGAAAAATCAGACCTGGTATTGTTTCCTTTGGATATAGTACACGATTTTTTGCATGCATGATCAAAAACGGCTTTTTTTCCAAATTTCTGACCTTTAGTTTTTTTCTATTGACATCCTTTCGTAAAACAGGCACAATAATCATAGGAACTGGAGTACGGCGAGGTGATAGAATGAAACTGGATTCCTGGGAGAAACGCCGGGAACTTCTGGTACGTTTTCAATCAGAACTAATTCAGGCGTTTCCTGATGAAAGTGATTACAATGTATATGTATTCGGCAGCTTTATACGCCGGGATTTCAAACCCGGAATCAGTGATATTGATCTGATCATATATTGTAATGATTTTTTGAAACGCTGCGATATTTATGATTTCTGCAGCCAATTTTTCGAACAGGAGCAACTGCCGTGTGATATTCTGGAATATTCTTACATGCCGGAAGGTTATATCTTCGCAACAGGTATCTTGAACGCCTTCCCCATGACAGATTATTATCCAAAAGCATTGCGGGATGAATTGTATGTCATCACGAGAAACTATCAGCGGTATCTTGAACGCCAGGAGATCAGGAAAAAATATCTGAGATGGGACTATCTGATCAATAAAGCAAGATTAGAAAAAGAGGAGGAACGGGCGCATGGTAGACATTCCGAATGAGATTCAGGAGCTTGGATTTCATGTACAGAAGAAGCCGGAAAGCGTTGAAAAAACGGTATACAATAACCTTGTGATCATCCAACAGCAAAGCAGCCGGATGATGGAAAGCTTTGATCGCTATTGCAGATGTGATGATGAACGGTTAAAGGATGATCTGCTGGAATCTATAAACAGCCGAATCAATCATATTTCCCAGGCGTTTCGTGACATTATGGCATTTATCGAAATAGCGGAAAAAGGAACGGCATATGAAGAATCTCTCCGGTATTATGTACGGCAATATTTTAAGAGAGGCATTCCGAAAACAGAAAATGAAAAAAAAGCCGTAGATTTTTTAACGAAACGAAATAATTTGGTTCATGATTATTTTAGTATAGACCAGATGAATTATGATCTGGTGAAAAATCTTTCTGATTTTGGAGATGGTTTTTCTGATATCGCTGAAAATATAAAAGATTACTGCATTCAAAACTTCCCGGAATTAGCGCTTGGGCAGGATCTGGAAAAAACTTTGAAATCCAACATACGTCAAAAGTGATACTGTGAAAAATACTGATGTGTAAAAAAGACTGCCGGAAGCAGGCATTTCCACAAGACTTTCTGTGCAAATGTCCTTTCCCGACAGTCTTTTATTTCATAAAGTCAAACAGGCTCATCTGTCTGCCATTTCCCATATTCTTATGCGAACGAGCTTTTTCCCTGCTCACTATTTCCTCGGGAATATCCTTCAAAAAGGCGGATTCCTCTTTTGATGTGGTAAGGATCAATTCCTCTTTCGCCCGGGTAAGTCCAACATAAAACAGACGGCGTTCTTCCTCTTCATCCGAACTGTATTTTTCACTTTCAAAAGGAAGCATCCCCTTTCGTGCTCCATAGATCATCACCACCGGAAACTCCAGCCCCTTCGAACCATGCAGTGTCATGAGCGTCACCGCGCCCGACGTGTACCGCTTCTCCCCGCAGCGTTTCAGGTCACTCTCCACTCCCAGATCCAGCGCCTCCGTAAATTCCGGCATCGTCTGGTAAAAGACGGCTGTCCGGTACAGCTTTCCCATGCCTTTCTTCTCTTCCAGATTCAGGTCTTTCATCCATTCGTCCAGAATCTTCTGGGGCTTTTTCTTTTTCATAAAGGGCCGGTACTTTTCAGCCATATTTTGATAAATGCTCTCGGTCATATCACCGGCTTCCAGGTTCCACAGGAGCTTCAATGCCGTCTGCCCGGCCAGATGGTTGTCCTGCTGTATCAGGCTCTTGAAGAAACTCACTGTCCCCCGCACGGCAGGCTCCATCAGATAATCATCCCGGCCGGCCACCACATAGGGGATTCCTTCTTTTCTCAGGCAGTTCTCCAAAAGATCTGCCTGACGCCTTGTCCGGTACAGTACCGCGATATCCTCAAAGCTCCGCGCGCGTCCCTCACTCTCCGGGAATATCTCCTGCGCCTCCAGCATCCCGATTCCACCGGCCAGACGATTGATCTCCTTTGCCGCGAAGATGGCTTCGGAAATCTCGCTGTCCGCTTCCACGATCCGAACTGGAACACTCTCCGGCCTGTTTGGCCTCAGCAGCCTTTTTCCTCCCGGATTCCGGGAAATCACTTCGGAGGCCGCTGTCAGAATCTGAGGAGCGGATCGATAATTTTCTTCCAGGGTGATCCGGCTGGTCTGAGGAAATTCTTCCGAAAGCTTTTGGAAGCACCCGGCATCGGCTCCGCGGAAGCCGTAAATCGCCTGATCCTGATCCCCGATCACAAACAGTTCCTTTCCGCCCTCGTTCCATGCCTTCATCAACTCGTACTGCAGAGGGCTGATATCCTGAAATTCATCCACCATGAGATAGGAAAACTGCCCCGCATCCGCATGTTTTCTGTTTTCTTCCGCCTTCTCCCGTGCAATCCGTAAGGCTTCCAAAAGGAGATCATCAAAATCCAGGGCGTTCCAATCCCGCAGGCTGCTCTGATATACGTGGAATGCAGTTCTCAGCTTTTCCGTGTCATCCGGCATGTCATGCGTTGATTCTGTTTCTCTCTGTAAGTCCGGTTCGTCCCATTCCGTTTCTTTCCGTGAATCCTTTCCATCCGACTCAGCGTCATTCTCTGCCTTTCCAGCTGTCACATCGGAAGCAAATGAACGCAGCCCCGTTTTATAGTTGGAAATCCACGTCAGGAACCGGGAGGCTGACATATTCAGACCATATGCCTTTATAATTCTGCCTGCCAGATCCCGCGTCTCCATATCCCCCGCAAGGGTAAACTCGACCCCATTTTCTTGGAGTACCTTCCATGCAATCGAATGGAAGGTGCCAATCTGCAGTTTTCTCGCAGCCGTGCCCTTCCCTAACTGCCTGCGTATCCGCTCCCGCATCTCTCCTGCCGCCTGATTGGTAAATGTCACCGCGGTAATGCAGGAAGGCTTTACCCGCCTTGTCTCCAGAAGATGAAGGATATGGGCCGCCAGGGTGCCTGTTTTTCCAGTTCCCGGACCAGCGGTGACCGCAGTGACCCGATCGATCGACTCGATGGCCTTACGCTGATTTTCGTTCCATGTATATCTGGCAGGCTCCGCTGTTCCTGCAATTCCCGCAGAAATTCCGGCCGTCTTTTCTTTCTCCGCCAATTCCGAAGCACGTTTCCGCAGTTGTACAGATTCTTGCGAAAGATCCTGCCTTTCCCCGCATTTGAATCCTGGATCTGGACTGTGCATTTCCCCGCATTTGATTCCTGTGTCCGGATCATGCATTTGCGCTGCCATTTTCTGCACGTTGTTTTCCGTACCCTTACCGGCTTCCTCGGGGGACATCTGCCCGGACTTTGTTCCGTCCTGTGCCATCCCGGCCATTTCGAACAGGCTCAGCTGTCCCTCCAGTTCATCCAGCTCCCCCTGGATAAACAGCCGTATCACGCCATATTCTCCATCGAATCCGGGCAGTCTTGTGACCTCGCCTTTTCTCAATCTTCCGATCCCTTCCGAGATCAGGATCCCGGACACGCTTCGGATCTCTTCCAACGGGATCTCCCGCAGTATGGAAAATTCCGGTCCCAGCTTTTGGAGCAGGTTCCGGTACTCCCGCTCTACCCTGGCGCTGGCAGAAGAAAGTCCCACCGAAGCGCCGATGATCTCCGGCAGCGGAACCAGGCTTTCGAAGCGCGCGGCGTGTTCTTTTTGATACCCCTCCGGCCTGTCGGAAAGCTGCTCCACCCGATGGGATACCCCGATCGTCAGCTTCCGCCCGCAGACCGGGCAGATTCCTCCGTATTTTTCCGTTTCCGTAGGCGCCAGGCAGAGACCGCATTTCCGATGCCCGTCATAATGATACTTGCCCTCCTCCGGGAAAAACTCAATGGTGCCTTCCAATCCTTTTCCGTTCTGGATCGCATCCTTTAACTCTCCATAGGATAAGCCGATGTCCAGCAGGTTCGCCTCCCGTCCCAGCTTTGCCGGAGAGTGGGCGTCTGAGTTGGAGATCAGCTGGTAGCGGTCCAGGGCAGATACGCGCCAGTTCATGGGCGGGTCGGAGGACAGCCCGGTCTCCATGGCATGGATATGGGAGGACAGGTCTCCATAGCATTCCTCCACCGTGTCAAAACCGGAAAACGCGCCGAACAGGGAAAAATGCGGCGTCCAGATGTGGGCCGGAACATACACCGACTCCGGGCATAATTCCAGAAGGATCTCCAGCAGGTCATGGCAGTCCAGCCCCAGGATGGGCCTTCCGTCCGAAT
>CAYQBE010000065.1:0-25646 GCA_964415625.1 uncultured Clostridium sp. | reverse complement strand
ACCACAAATCCATACGGAAGGGTTATTTTTTTACAGAGAACTTTTTACTCTCAAGAACGATAAAAAATATGACAAATATAATTTCTGGAATATGAGAAAGGATTCGCATATGGATTGGCTCACAGACGAGGTTTTGTTTTATGGAGGGATGATCGTTTCCTTATGTTCAATTGCATTAGGAATTGTGTACTTCATTTTGTCCCATATAAGAAAAGTTCATCTGAATAAACAATTGGATGAGGAATATGGAATTAACAAAAGAGAAAAAAAGTAAACGTTCTATTTGCGAGAGCGGATGAGAGGCCAAATATAATGAGGGGGCATCCAGTCCCTTGCGGTGGGTATGTTAAAAATGGACCGGATGCCATTATGGTGTGTCAGGTTAGTTTATCAATCTGCGTATTTATAGGAATCACAGAAGTCTCAAAAATTCAATCAATGCTTTATATTGCTGGGAATCCAGCTTGGAAGCATAGTGGAGTAACTGACGCTGCTGGTCATTGATAAGGGCAGCGTTGTCATTGTCTTCCAGAAAGAATTGAGACAAAGTAATTCCAAAGGCATCGCAGATTTTGCTGAGAGAAGGAATCGTAGGAAGCATATTTTTTCGGTACCAGGAAGAAATTGTAGACTGAGTGAGTCCTGATTTCTCCGCAAGCTGATATTCCGACCAATTGCGTTCCAGACGATATTGAACAATTTTGCCTAATATGTCCATAATAGGGCATCACCTCCCGAATAAATATGAAGCACAGTTTACTCGCCGCTATTTTTTTTTGCGCAGATGCTTATATTCGTTGTGAAAACTGTACCATTTGCCATTGATTAATGAAAAAAATCTATGGCTTGTGCGCCACCACATAATTACAGTAACCTATACTTTATCGGACGTAGTCCGCCCGCCCAAAAGGCATGCATTACGGTGTGCCCTTGGGTATAATAACCTGACATGATAGGTATATTTGCTAATTATAAGTGAATTACTATTGCAATTTACTACGATAAAACATATAATAAATACGATAAAGAATATTGAAATGTATAATATTATAAGCATATGAGCTGGCTTGTAAAAATATGCGGATAAAATCAGAGGAATTTTGGAAAACGGAGAATAATTTATGTCGGAGATGATAGCTGGTACATATCAAATTATCAGGAAAATTGGTTCGGGAGGAGGAGGTAACGTTTTCCTGGCTTATCATCAGCGTCTGGATAAAAACGTAGTATTAAAAGCGGATAAAAGAAAGATATCTACACGGCCTGAGCTTCTTCGTATAGAAGTGGATGTACTAAAGCATCTAAGCCACACCTATATTCCACAGGTATATGATTTTTTTGTGGAAAACGAGACGGTCTATACGGCTATGGATTATATCGAAGGAGAGAGCTTTGATAAGCTGTTAAAAAAAGGGGAAAATTTTTCACAGATACAGGTGATCCGATGGGGAAGGCAGCTTTTGGAGGCACTTTCCTATCTTCACAGCCCTATTCATGGAGATCCGCCTCATGGCTATACACATAGCGATATCAAGCCGGCAAATATAATACTGACCCCATTGGGGAACATCTGTCTGATTGATTTTAATATCGCATTGGCTCTGGGGGAAGAGGCAGTGATCGGACGCAGCCGGGGCTACGCCTCACCAGAGCATTATGGATTGGATTTTTCCGCAGACAGTTCATATACGGCAGCAGAGGGAATACATTCTTCAGGCACTGCTCGGAGTGGATCCGTTTCGGCTTTGAGAAGGGCGGCTTCTGTATTCATTTCGGGCAGGGAATCGACAAGCGGATCCGGAGCATACAGGGGCACGACGAATCTTCAGTTTCATCTGATCAAGCCGGATGTTCGTTCGGATATCTACAGTGTAGGAGCGACTCTTTATCATTTGCTTAGCGGGAGGCGTCCGGCATCCCATGCCAAAGAGGTGATTCCTCTCTCAGAAAATGAATTCAGCCCGCAGCTGGTGCGGATCATTCGGAAGGCTATGGAGCCAAATCCGTATCTGCGGTATCAGACAGCAGATGAGATGCTGGAGGCGTTTAACCGGATTCGGGAAACTGATATCCGGGTTCTCAGACAGAAGCGGCAAAACAGGATCGTCTGTACAGTGCTGGCTTTACTGTGCATCACAGGAATTGGAACATCGTTTGTGGGTCTGAAAAGAATGGAGACCCTGGAAAACTGGAAAAAGCTGGCGGAGTATTCGAAAAGTGCATACCAGAAGGGGGATTCTGAGGCGGCGGTAGATTACGCGCTGCAGGCATTTCCGCAAAAGAGCCCGCTGATCCAGCCGGCATATATTGCGGAAGCCCAGAAGGCGCTGACGGATGCACTCGGAACCTATGACCTTTCGGACGGCTATAAAGTACATGGAACCGTGGAGCTGCCTTCTGCACCACTGGATATGGATATGGCTTCGAACGGGTCTACGTTGTCCTGTGTATATGAGGGGACAGTGGCCGTTTATGATACGGAAACACGTACACTGCTGGCTGAACTGCCGTCAGCAGATTCTGCGCTTTCGGAAGTGATATATCTGGATATGGATACAATCATTTATGCAGGCGCTGACGGAATCAGCCGATATGATATCAATACGGGTACTTCTCGCTGGATCGGACAGATGGCTACGGGGATTTGTGTCTCCGCAGACGGGAGAAGGACAGCAGGAATCTATAAAGAAGAGAGTTATGTATCTGTTTATGACGCGGAAAACGGGCAGCTGTTGAAAAATGTGGATTTAGGAGGAAGGCATCAGTCTGTAGTGGCTAATGATGTCTTTGCTAATCCGAAGGACAATTTGCTGGCGCTGAATGAAGACGGATCTCTTCTGGGAGTAAGCCTGTCAGATGGCTCATTGGAGATTTATGATCTGAACAGTGGAAAAAGAGCTGCAATGATTCTAAACGAAAAATCCGGATGTACCCATTTTGAAGGCGGATTTTATAAGCAGTATTTTGCATTTTCGGCTTCCAATGCACAGAAGTCTACCTTTGCAGTGATCGACACGGAGAAGATGGAATTGATCATAGAAATGTCCAATAGCAGCAGGCACAGTGTACAGGTAGATGGGACAGGGATTTATATACAGAAGGATGATCTTCTGGTGAAAGTGGATCCGGTATCTGGTGAACAGTCGCCATTAGTGAAAAATGCAGGGAAGATTCAAGCTTATGCGAGAAGTGATACCCATACACTGATTGCCACGGAAGAAGAGCTTTCCTTTTATGATTCCAATGCTGTGAAAATAGAATCCTGCGAAAAGCCGGAGGGGACAGATTTTCTCCAGCTAGCTGGGAGGATGGCAGCGATTGGAGACCGGAATACGCCGATAATCCGTCTAATGGCCTATGAGGATCATAAGGAAGCGGAGGTGTTTGCGTATGATCCTGCCCTGGAACATGCAGAGGCGCGGATCAGTGCGGATGGAGAGCGGATTATGCTGTTTTCCTGGAAAAAATTCCGGATCTATGACCGGGACGGTAATCTGGTCAATGAGACGGATATTCCGGATGCGAAACAGGTCTATGACCAGCAGTTCCTCAGGGACGGAAACAGTTCCTGTCTGGAAGTCATTTATAACGATGGAAAATCTCGTATATACAGTGTGGCAGATGGATCGGTTATGCGGGAGACCCAGAACACGAAGCCGAATGCGGAGCTCTATGAAGAATTCCGGGTCAATGGGCTGCGGATTGAATCACCGCTGCATGGTGCGCCGGTTGTTTATGATGAGTCCACAGGAAAACAGGTTCGTATACTGTCAGAGGATGATTATCTGTCTTATGTGACGTCGGCAGGAGAGTATCTGGTGGTGCAGTTCAAGACAGCGGACGGTTATTACTATGGCCAGCTTCTGAACTCAGATTGTGAAGTGCTGGCAGACCTGCCGTATTTATGTGATGTGATCAATCATGTGCTGATTTTTGATTATCCGACAGGAAATCTGAGGCAGTCGCACATTTTTGATATAGAGCAGCTGCTTCAGTCTGCTCGGGAGATCTCTGGAGAGAGACGATAAAAACTACTACGCTACAATAGGAGGAAGTAAAAAGTGAGACTTATGAAAAAAGCCATGGTCCTTGCTATGGCATTGATGCTGGCAATGCCTTCCATGACGGCAAAGGCTACGGAGGAAGAGAACCTGACAGACTTGCCAGCAGGTGGTTCGGCAGTCTTGGGAGATGGTAATCCGGCAGATTTGGGAGCAGGTGATTCAGAAGGATTATCGGAGAATGGGCTTGAAAGAAGCAGGGCAGACTATGACGACTATAATTGGGGAGATTATGGAGATGATTATCTGGAAAGCCATCCGAACCAGGAACAGAATCATTGGTCGGATCCCTATATTATAACAAGGGAGATTCGTCCTGCCGTTAAATACGTACCTTATAGTGCAGTGATTCGGAATAGCAATAGGGACAGTGCAATAGAAGCGTCCTATACACTTACCCAGGGAACACTTCCAGCAGGGATGGAATTGCGACAGAATGGAGAATTGTATGGAGCGCCCATGGAGTCGGGAAGTTTTGTGTTTACGGTAAGCGCTTTATTTGAGAGTACGAGAAATGGTATTCATTTTCCGGTGAGCGAAGCAACGTTGACTTTGACTGTGAATGACAACAC
The DNA here is from genome assembly GCA_964415625.1 of uncultured Clostridium sp. Lineage (GTDB taxonomy): Bacteria > Bacillota > Clostridia > Lachnospirales > Lachnospiraceae > Schaedlerella. The sequence goes on along the minus strand of CAYQBE010000065.1, from coordinate 21,013 downwards.
CGATGAAGGCGTCTATTATGAATCTGATATCGAGGAAGGTTACATTCTCAGCACCCCGATTGGTGTGGAAGCGACTCCTGGCAGCCATGACTTCTATCTGGAATGCCCAGCAGACAGCCTGTTCGTATCGGAAGGCCCTTTTGAAAACTTTGTGGATCTTTGGCTGAATGGAGAGAGACTGGTCAGAAACCAGGATTATGTGGCAGAGGCCGGAAGCACGCGTATCACGGTCATCGAACAGACTATGCAGAATAAGGCGCAGAACGGCAATAATACAATCGCTGCGGAATTCCATATCAGTGGTGATATTAATAGAAACCTGAGGATAACCGCACAGAACTTTCGTTTGGAAAAAACGACTGGCGAAAATCCAGGAAGTGAAAATCCAGGAGTAAATCCTGGCAGCAGTTCCGGATTAAGCGAGGGAAGCAACAGTACTGTTGTAGCAGCCGTACCAACGGGGGATATTTTCGCTCCCGGCGGCTGGCTGGCGGTGATGACGCTATCGGTTACAATACTGATTTTCTCCAAAAAGAAAAATAGATTTTAAGGAGGAACAATGATGAGAGCAAAGAGAAAACTGTGTGGCTTTCTGGCGCTTTTTTTCCTGGCGGCTTCCATGGTGCTGCCTGTCCATGCAGCCGCACAGAGTCAAACAGGCAGTGAGGCGGTCAATAATGCAAGAAATGGTGTGCTCCAGGTCAATCTGACTTATATTGACCGAAATTCCACCCCGCATGTGATCCAGGGTGGTACCGGCTTCCTGATAGGAGATAAGACCGGTGCGGAATATATGATTACCAACTATCATGTGGTGAACATGGACAAGGACGTGAAAAAAGCGGCATCAGAACGGTTTGGCGTGGATTTTAACAATTCAGGGAATATCAACATGCAGATTCAGGTTGTTGTGAAAAGAGACGTGGTGATCAATGCTGCAATTGTGAACCAGAGTTCCGACATGGATTTTGCGATTCTGCGTCTGGAACAGATGATCCATGACCGTACGCCGCTTCCGATCGATGACAATGATAATGACTTAGTGGAGACAATGGATGTCTATGCACTTGGTTTCCCCAGCGCGATCGAACTCGTGGAGGATACACCCTTTTATGTAAGTTCTGATGTCAATATCATCAACGGGATCGTGTCTACCAAGACTTCGATTGACGGAATCAAGTATATCCGTCACGGCGCGACTATGACAGAAGGTAATTCCGGAGGCCCGTTGGTGAACAACGAAGGTGCTGTTATAGGTGTCAATACTATGGGGGTAGATGATACTTATTTCTATTCGCTGCAGATATCTGAGGTAACAGCCGTATTGAAGGCACTGGGTATTACCTATACGTCGGCAGAAAGTGGCAGTAATGTCGCATCGGAAGAAGAGACGGAAGTAGGAAAAGATGAACAGATACTTCCAGAAGATGATACAGACCAGACCGACAAGACAAAACTATCCGCTCTTGTGAATGAAAACAGTGCTATGGATCTCAGCGTATATGATGATGCATCGGTGTCTGAACTGGAAAATGCCTTGTCAGATGGACAGCTTGTTATGAACAATGCAATGGCGACGCAGGAAGAAATCGACACAGCGGCAGCGGCTATTACGGACGCAAAAAATGCGCTGGTGGAAAAAAGCAGGATATCTATGCCTCTGATCATCGGGATTGCGGTAGTGATTGTAATGATTGTCACCGTATTGGCGGTCATAGTGAGTAAGAAAAAAAAGATGGCGGTGGAAATCGAACATGAAAGAGAGAGAAGGACTGGTCTTGATACTTCTCAAAAGTATAGAGGCAGTAATAGTCCAGCAGGAAACAGTTCTTCTTATACTGGCGCCGACTCTCAGAGATATGGCAGTGCAGGTATGGGTATAGGCAGCGGCGAGACGAGTATTTTGGACAGCGGCTCCGAAGAGACCTCTCTGCTGGGTGCTGACGAAACCAGCCTTCTTGGCGGCGGGCTTCCAGATACAGCAGCATCGTTGGTAAGGCTGAAGAATGGAGAGCAGATTCAGATTAGGAAGCAGACATTCAAAATTGGAAAGGAACGTGTAAAGGTGGATTACTGCATTTCTGATAATAATACGATCAGCAGGGTTCACGTACAGATTACGTATCGCGGCGGTGAGTATTATCTGACGGATATGAAATCCACGAATTATACCAGTGTTAATGGCAATAAGCTTTCATCAGGTCAGGAAATAAAACTGCATAACGGGGATAAGATCAAGCTGTCCGACGAAGAATTTGAATTCAAGTGTTAATGTGGTGATGATCAGGGAAGCGGCATGGACAGGGCATGCTGCTTCCCTGAATGTGTTTATAGGGCTTAATATATGAAAGGCAGGAGTGAAAAAACCAAATGAGGTTTTTAACAGCGGCATACAGTGACATAGGGATAAAGAAACAGACCAATCAGGATGCGTTGATGGTTAAAGTGGCGGATACAGATTATGGGGAAGTTTGTATTGCTGTGGTGTGTGACGGTATGGGAGGACTTTCCAGGGGGGAGTTGGCCAGCGCAACATTGATCCGTTTGTTTTCCAGATGGTTTGAACAGGAATTTCCGGATATTCTGTATCAGGGAATCTCGCAGGAGTATCTTCGCAGGAACTGGGAGCAGCTGATTTATGAGACCAATTACCGGCTGGGAGCGTACAGCAGCCAGCATCAGGTGAAGCTGGGGACTACGGTGGCAGCGCTGCTGGTCTGTGAAAATATGTATTATGTCATTAATGTTGGAGATTCACGGGTATACGAGCTGGCAGATGGGATAAATTGCCTTACCAGGGATCAGACACTTATACAGCGGGAGATCGATTTGGGCAATCTGACACCGGAAGAGGCAAAAAAAGACCGTAGGAGAAATGTCCTACTGCAGTGTGTGGGTGCCTCCAATGTCATCAATCCGGAGTTTGTCTTTGGAGCAGTAAATCCGGGAAGTCATTTTCTGCTGTGCAGCGACGGATTCCGACATGTGCTCAGCCGAAAAGAAATGTATAGAAAGCTGGGTCCTATGGCCGTTCGCTCGGAGCGGGAGATGGAGAAAAATCTGAAATATATGATCGAGCTGAATAAGTACCGCCGGGAGGAGGACAATATTTCGGCGGTATTGATTCGGGCAGTTTAGGAGGAACACATGCTGGAAATGGGCGAATTGGTAAATGGCCGATACAGGATCCTTCATAAAGTAGGCCAGGGAGGCATGAGTGCCGTTTACCTGGCACTGGATGAAAGGGCGGGCGGGCAGTGGGCCGTGAAGGAAGTGCGCAGGGTGGGAGTCAGTGATTCCCGTGCCGTAGAACAAGGGATGATTGCGGAAAAGAATATCCTTAAGAGACTGAACCATACGAACCTCCCTCACATTGTTGACGTGATAGAGAATGAAGAACGGTTTTTGATCGTTATGGATTATATTCAGGGGCATTCGTTGAAAGAATTGCTAGACGAAGCAGGCGCATTTGCTCAGGAGGATGTGGTTCGATGGGGAAAACAGATGTGTAATGTTCTTGCATATCTTCATGCTCAGGATCCGCCAATTATCTACCGGGATCTGAAACCGGCGAATATTATGCTGAAGCCGGATGGGGATATCAAACTCATTGACTTTGGGACAGCCAGAGAGTATAAGACCGGAAGCCCGGAAGATACGATCAACATTGGAACTATTGGTTATGCGGCACCGGAACAGTACGGCGGTATGGGCCAGTCAGATGCCAGAACAGATATCTACTGTCTGGGAGTCACCCTGTACCAGCTGGCGACAGGCAAAAATCCCTGCGAGCCGCCGTATCTGATCCTGCCGATCAGACAATGGAATCCGGGGCTGTCAGCAGAATTAGAGAAAATTATCTTAACATGTATCCGGCATGATCCGGCAGACAGATATCAAAGCTGCGGAGAAGTTTTCAAGGCACTGGAGAATTGTCTGGGAGAAATGTCTGCAGAAAGCGGGATACGTCCGAAGCAAAAAGGATTTCTGGAGAGGCTGCTGTCAGGCGGCCTATTCCGCAGAGAGAAAATATCGGCGGAAAAAACACCGGGATGGTGCGAAGTACCCCTTCAGGAAGAACCAGGATACTTGGCAGATGACTGTGGAAGCAATGACACAGAACTTCTTTTGCCAAGAGGTTCGAACATGGTGGGAAGATTTGAGATAATAAAGGATATCGTAGAGATACATACAGATGAAATGATATGAAGATGACAGAGGGTGGGCAGGATGCCGGCGATCAATGAAATATTGGACAGGAAGTATCAGGTTCTTCGTGAAATCGGTGGAGGAGGCGGAGGAGTCGTTTTTCTGGGATATCATCTGACACTGGGCAAATACGTGGTAATCAAGAAAATAAAAGAGCACGCAGCGGAATTTCTGGATATACGGGGAGAGGCGGATACATTAAAGCATCTAAGCCATCAGTATCTGCCCCAAGTCTACGATTTCCTGATTATTGGCCGGGAAATCTTTACGGTGATGGATTATGTGGATGGCCATGATCTGAACTGGTATATGGAGCAGGGGGCAATATTTTCGGAAGAAGAACTGTCGTGTATGCTGAGGCAGCTATGCATGGTACTGGAATATCTGCATGGACAGAATCCGCCGATCATCCATAGAGATATCAAGCCAGGCAATATTATGGTTCGTGATAATGGAGATATATGCCTGATAGATTTTAATATCTCTTTTTCGGAGAGCAGCCAGAATTTTATAGGCTATAGTTATCAATATGCACCTCCGGAACAGATTGAAGCTGTCAGATGTGCGCCGAAAGGTGATCCATTTTTTTGTGTCCCAGATGCAAGGACGGATATTTATAGCCTGGGAGCTACTTTTTTTTATCTGATGACCGGAATCAGACCGAAAGAGGTAACGGCGGAGGAACTGAAAAATGGACGTATCAAAATTGCTTATTCTTATGATCTGTTCCGGGTTATAAGAAAAGCTATGGCGTTGGAACCTGCAAAAAGATATGCAAGTGCGGCGCAGATGAGAAAGGCAGTGGAACGGAGTTCTGGGCGAAGGAGAAGGATCATTCGGGAGATAGTTTCAGGAGCGGTCCTGCTCTGTTTGATTCTGGGAATGATGGCAGGAGTTATTTATCGCCGGGATCAGAGAGAAAAAGCATTCGCATCGGCTTATATGTCATATTTGGAAAAACTGGAATCCTGTGATCCAGAGGTGTGGATACAAGATGGGCTCGTCCTGCTCAATGAAGCGGAATATACGTCTATATTGGAGAAAAGGCCAAAACAGAAGGCAGTGCTGTTGGAGGGGATTGCGGACGGTTACTATGAAGAAGAAAATTATCATGCTGCGGTGGACTATTATAAGGAAGTGATTGTTGTTCAACCAAACTCTGTAAAAAGGGCAAACGATGCAAGAAATTTGATTCTTGCGTTGGTGCGGGCAGGAAATCTGTCAGAGGCGGAAGAGATGCTTTCAGCTTACAGGACAAAATTAACTTCCTCGGTGCTTCAATATCTGGAAGTAGAGATTTTACTGCAAAAAGGACAGAAAGCAGAAGCGCTGGAAAAAATTGACCTACTGCTGGCCGCCATACAGGACAGGGATTTATTGCTGCGCTGCTGTCTGAATGGGGCCGAGTGCCTGCGGGGAACAGAGGAGTACCTAAGGCGGATTGATTATCTGGATAAAGCGGAACAGTATCTGGATACTATGCTGACTTATCGCAGGATTGGAGAAGGATATATTCAGATTTTGCAGGAGGAGCCGGGGGCAGAAATCCGCCAGATGGTTATTGCGCGGGCAGAGAAGTGTTATGAGAAGCTGTGTGCCGATGAGATACATGCCGGTTATGTGGATCGTCTGAATCTGGCTGCCATCCGTCAGATGAACGGGCAATATGCAAGTGCCTGGCAGGTACTAGAGAAATTGTTGGAAGAATATCCGGAGGAATACAGAGCTTATCGGGATGCAGCTTTTCTACAATATCAGATAGAACTGAAAAAATCAGCAACGGACAGGAGCAGCCAGCGGGTTTTCTATTATGGAGAGCTTGCATTTAAACACTATGATGAACGGACGGACGATGAACAGATGGCTCAGCTGCGTGAGTTGATGGACCGTCTTTCATAAGGGCAGGAGAGATACGAATGAGAACAGATTTACAGAATGTGTACAAGAAAAACCTGGAACAGGAAAGAGGGAGAAAACGGAGACGCAGGATAGAGATCGGGGCTCTATTTGTACTGGTGATCGCGTTGGCATCCGCGGTCGGATGGTATGTATTGTCTGGAAAACGGGCGCAGATACGGTATGAAGAGTACATGGACGCCGGGAATCGTTATCTTGTTCAACTAGATTATGAAGCGGCAGAAATTTCTTACAAAAAGGCAATAGAAGAGGTTCCCGATCAGGCAGGAGCCTATGAGAAGCTGGCCAATATTTATATGGCACAGAACCGATATGAAGAAGCAGGGGAACTGCTGACCACAGGAATCAGGTATACCAATGCAGATATCCTGGTAAAAACCTATCAGAGAGTGTCGGATATACTAAAAAATCTGAAGGATGGAGAAATGTCGGCAGAAATGATGTCCGTAGAGGAACTGCGGCGGGTTTCGGAATATATTACGCTTGATTCTACGATCTATGACATCGTGGCTTACTATACTTACGAGGATTATGTAAGGGCGTACGGTAAACCCGTATCTGCGTCAGACAATGCATATGGCGGCAGAGACTTTCGGTTTGACGGCTTTTCAGGAAATGTATCTTTTCGGACTGTTTCATATAAGTCGAGCAAGGCCGACGCTGTCAGCTTTGAGAGCCTGTCGGAGTTTTTTGGAAATTATGCCGGAGCTGTCAGTGCGGAGAAGATGGAGGAGTTGTTTGGAAGTGATAAGTCTGTGATTGAGTCAGAGGCGGAGGATGGTTCAGAAAAGTATTATGTATCTTTTATCTATCATGAATGCCGGATTACACTGGCCAGTGATAAGAACGGCAATGTGTATGGAAATTCAGCCAATGTTCTGTCACCGGCACCGCAGGAGGAAGAAGAACAAACACATGAGAATATGGAAGGGCAGCGAAGTGTTTCGGGTTATATTATTAATGCAGTGAACGGAGGCGGCGTGACAGCGGCAATCCGGTTTTTGCGCGGAGGCCGCTATGGCACGGCGGAGCGTGAGACCTCTGCCAAAAGTGACGGAAGTTTTGCGGTAAAGCTGAAGCCGGGGCAGTATATTGCGGAGATTCGTGCCACAGGCTTTATTACTTCTTATGAAGAGATCCGTGTGCCAGCGGATCTGGATATGAAGGGACTGAACTTTGCACTGTCGCCAGAGCTGGAGTCTGGGGAGATTCGAATCGTATTGACTTGGGGAGAGGAACCCAGAGATCTGGATTCTCATCTGGAGGGAATCGATTCCAATGGGGAATCTGTGGATGTCAGCTTTGAGCATAAGAAATCAGGAAACGCAGCAGGTCTGGATATTGATGATACTTCTGGGTTTGGTCCTGAGACAACAACGATTTACGATACTGGTGGAAGCTATACCTTTAGTGTCCATAATTACTCTGCAAACTATGATTCGGCCCGTCTGGCGGATTCCAGTGCAGTGATTCGGATCTATCTTGCGGGGCAGGAGGAACCGATTCTATTTGAAGTGCCCTCCGGAGAAGGAGTCTGGTGGGATGTGTGTACCATTGAAAATGGGCAGGTGACATCTGTCAATGACATTCGATAGGGAATGTCTATAAATCGCAGACCGAGTTATAAGAAGGGAGTAAAAGGAGTGGATTCGGTGTTTTTTGCTCTGGTAGCAGTGATACTGGCGGTTGCGGCCGGGATTTTGGGTTCACTGCTGCGCACAGAGCACAGGGAAAATATAATCGATATGAATAAGAAAGTGATTCTCCGCGGCGGAAAAAATATGAATCCAACCGCGTCGGCCAACGGAAACGGTATTATCGAAGAGAATCTGAGCAGGGAGCATACAGTTATAAAAAACAGAAAAAGCCGGATTGAGGTACCAGTGCTCTGCCTGATAGAGCAGAATAGGCACATTGTATATCGGGGGCAGTTCGTAGAGGGACAGATTCTGATAGGCCGCATAGAAGACCCTGCGAGACATCCCAGAGAAGGAATGCTCTGCATGAAGGATGCAAAGGTTTCTCATATACATTGCCGGATTTATCAAGAACAGAAGGGCTATCTGGTGGAAGACTGTCAATCTACCAATCATACATGGGTCAACGGTAAGCCGGTTACATCTGCTGTGCCTTTGCGGGATGGAGATAAGCTGAGACTGGCAAAAAAGACATATGAGGTACGTTTTTCTATGGAGTATGCATAAGTGATATGAAAAGAGAACAAGAGGAAGAAATTCGAAAATCCATCCGGGAGATGATGCAGGATAATGTGATGAGCCTGGTTCTTAGCGGAAAAGGAGAGAGCACGGAGCGTTATTGCCAGAATCAGAAGCTGTTTCTGTATCTGGAAATCAGGAATACCAGTCCCAGGATACGATATCTTTATGATCTGTCCAACCCTGTGTTTTTAGGACGGGACGAGACGGGAAACCAGATCTGTATCCGTGACCGGATGGTATCCAGATATCAGGGCAGGATCTGGGCAGAAAACGGCAGAGTGTATTATGCTGACAACAAGGATGCAGGCAATCCAGTTGTCATTCGTAGAGGGCTGTGGTTCGTAAGGCTGCGGTCAGGAGAGCGCTTTTGCCTAAAGACAGGGGATTGTCTGACCGCAGGTACGGTAAAAATGAAACTGCGGCTGTTTGTGGGCGAGCAGGAGTTACGCGAATAAGGAGAGAAGTATGAAAACAGTCATTTTGGCGTGGGCCAGGCATGGTTTCCATGAATTTTTTTTGCCGGGAATCCATAACACGGACTACCAGATCTGCCTGGAAAAAGAGAGGTTTCAACTTATAGAGGATTTGGAACTGAAGCTAGAGATTATGGATGAGTTATGGCGGCTTCAGAAGAATGAAGCATATACATTCCGAAATGAAAAGAATCCAGGGAGTGATGAACTGAGGGAGGACAGCCTGTATACACTGATTCCAGCACATGGGGATGTCAGGATTTCTTTGTTGGTGGTGTACTGGAAGATGGATGGAATCGAATGCAGGAAGTATGATCTTTCTCGGCTGAATCAATTTTCTGTGGGGAGTGGTGAGGATAACCATATCTGTTATACCTTTCAAAATTATATATCCAGGACACATGCGGTATTTATCCGACAAGGCGGACAATGGATGCTCAGTGACCGGAGCGGGAACGGAACCTTTGTCAACGGACGGCGGATACGGGGAGAGCAGAAACTTCATTTTGGAGACAGAGTATCCATGTTCGGATTAAAGATCATATACCTTGGAGATATCCTGGCCTGTTCTGTAGCAGGCGGGAACATTACCCGGGAAACGCTGCAGAGGCTTTCGATGCCAGAGCACATAGAGACGGCGCATGGGGAGAGGAAGAAAAGCAGAAGGCAGTATTATAAAAGTGCGCCCAGAACAGTCGAGCCGCTGTTTGACGATATAATTGAGGTGGAAGGACCGCCGGCCAAAAAGCAGATAAAAAAGAAACCGTTGTTTATGACCATCGGCCCTTCCTTTACTATGGTGATTCCCATGCTTCTTGGAACTTCGATGGCAATTTTTGCTTCCAGAATACATGGAGGAGGCGGTGCTTTTATGTATACCGGACTGATCACAGCTGCTGGATCAGCTGTGTTTGGCGTGTTGTGGGCATTCGCTAATATGCGCTATGCAGAAGAGGAGGCCAGAAGCGAAGAGGAGCTGCGATATAATATGTACGGCAGCTACATTATAGAAAGGACAGAGCATATACGGAAGATCTATGAAGAGAACCGAAGAGCCCTTTTTTACAACCATCCGTCAGGTGAAGAATGCTGCGCCATATCTGAAGTAGATGGCGGCCTCTGGAACTGTAACCCGGTGCAGGAAGATTTTCTGGTGGTCAGACTGGGCTGTGGGGATATCCCGTTTCAGGGTAAGATTGAGATTCCCAGACTTCATTTTCAGCTTCTGTACGATGAACTGATAAAGAAGCCGGGGATGGTGAAGGATAATTTTACCACACTGTATCAGGTGCCGATCTGTTTGAACCTCCTGCAATACCCAATTGTCGGTGTGATTGGCGGCATCAGGAAATATGACGGTTATGCGGTAATCCGAAATATTGTGGCTCAGCTGGCAGCCCGAAATTCATATACAGATGTAAAAATGATTTTCATCTATGACGGAAATGCCGGAGCCGAAAGGGAGCGATGGGAGTTTGTAAAATGGCTGCCCCATGTGTGGTCGGAAGATCAGAAAACCCGGTATATCGCTCAGACCAAGGCGGATGTGGGAGACATCAGTTATGTACTGGGAAGCGTACTTCGGAGCAGGACGGAAGAAAGGGATGTGTTTTCACAGAAAAAAGGAATCAGGAGGCCTTGGTATGTTCTGTTTTTGATTTCACCGGAAATGTTGGAGGGGGAACTGATCAGCCGATATGTGACGAATCCGAAACCGGAATATGGAATTACAACGTTCTGGCTGGGAGAGCGTTATGAGGATCTGCCTAACAGCTGTGAGGAGATTATACAGAAGGATGGACTCACCGACGGTTTGTTTAATGTGAATGAAGGCCGTGATCATTTCGTCCGGATAGACTTTGATACGGTCAGCAGTGTTCATCTGAATAATCTGTCCAGGCGGGTCTGTACGCTCCGGGTGCCCGATGAGGAAAAAGGTGGGAATATTCCGAACAGCCTGGGGTTCCTTGAGATGTATCGGGTATCGGAACTCGAAGAACTGCATGTGCTGCAGCGCTGGAAGAAAAACAAGGTTTATGAAAGCATGCGCGTCCTTGTGGGGCAGAAAAATGGCGGACAGGATTGCTGTCTGGATATTCATGAAAAATACCATGGCCCTCATGGCCTGGTCGCCGGGACTACAGGTTCAGGAAAAAGTGAGACACTGCAGACGTATATACTTTCTCTTGCAATCAATTTCAGTCCGGATGATGTGTGCTTTTTCATTATTGATTATAAAGGAGGCGGAATGGCGAATCTGTTTGCCAGGCTGCCCCATCTTGCCGGGCAGATTTCCAACCTGTCCGGTAATCAGATACATCGGGCCATGGTTTCAATAAAAAGTGAGAATCGGCGTCGCCAGAAGCTCTTTAACGATAATAGTGTCAATAATATTAACAGCTATACAAGGCTGTACAAAAACGGGGAAACAGCAGTTCCGATTCCTCATCTTGTAATTGTTATTGATGAATTTGCGGAACTGAAGCGGGAAGAACCGGAATTTATGAAAGAACTGATCAGTGTTGCACAGGTGGGTCGAAGTCTGGGAGTTCATCTGATTCTGGCTACACAGAAACCGGATGGAACTGTGGATGAAAATATATGGAGCAATACGAAGTTCCGTCTTTGTCTGCGTGTGCAGGATAAAAAGGACAGTATAGGGATGCTGCACCGACCGGAGGCTGCGTATATTACCCAGGCCGGCCGTGGATATCTGCAGGTTGGAAATGACGAGATTTTTGAACAGTTTCAGTCAGGCTACAGCGGGGCTGTCTATGAGAGCGGGCAGGAGATCAGCGGGACAATAGCAGAGATGCTGACAATAACGGGAAAGAAGGCGATGGCGGGCAACCGTGCAAAGAGGGAACAAAAAAAGTGCAGGAAGAGGGAATGGTATCAGACCTTGATACGAATCTTTCAAGAGACGGCGACCCTCTATGGAGTGGAAAGTGACTGCATGACAAGTATGCTGAACGATGAAGAGGCATTGGCGGAAATATTTCGAAAGATTACACAGGCTGGATATATATTTGAAAATCATGCGCAGAATGTGAAGCGTTTGGAAACATTTGCCCGGAACATACAGGCAGGTATGGAAGTGCTGCTTTCGGAACAGGCTGGGCTTAAGCTGCCTGAATTTCAGGATATCAGCCAGTTAGATGCGGTTATCGAGCATATGTCTAAGATTGCCGGTGAAAATCATTATACAAGACCTCAGAAGCTATGGATGCCGGTGCTACCGGAAGAATTGTATCTGGAAGTACCGGAGGAGTATCAGTCTAACAGTCAGAACTTTGAGTTGAAAGCACCTGTCGGTATGTATGATGACCCGGCCAACCAGGATCAGGGAATCCTGGAACTGGACTTTGCGCAGAACGGCCATCATGCGGTATGCGGAGGCGTAGTATCTGGAAAAAGCACTTTTTTGCAGACAGCAGTCTATTCGCTGCTCAGGCGATATCCTCCCAGCCAGCTGCAGTTTTATCTTCTGGATTTTGGAAGCAGAAAGCTCGCCTGCTTTTCGGAGGCTCCTCATGTAGGCGGCCTGATATGCGACAGCGAGAATGATAAGCTCCGGATATTGTTTTCCATGCTGGAATGTCTCATGGATGAACGCAAGACAATGCTAGAAGGGGGAAGCTTCAGTCAGTATATCCGTGCCAATGGATCTGTTCTTCCGGCTGTAATATTGGTCATCGACAATTATGCCGGATTTCGGGAAAAATCACAGGATGCCTATGAAGCATCCATGATGCGTCTGGCAAAAGAAGGAGTGGGATATGGAATTTTTCTGCTGATCAGCGCGGCTGGATTTGGGAGAAATGAGATCCCGGACAGGATGGCAGACAATATCCAGATGGTGCTTGCGCTGGAGATGGGGGATAAATATAAATATGGAGAGCCTCTGCGGGTATCCCGCACTGAGATTCTTCCGGAGGCAGGTGTAAAAGGGCGTGGCCTGGCATATGTAAACGGAGAAATTCTGGAATATCAGACTGCGTTGTCAGTGAAGGCTGAGGATGACTTTGAGAGAGGAAGGAAGCTGGAAAGTATCTGCCGGAATCTCGGGCAGACATGGAAAGGAATTTGGGCGGAGCGGATTCCGGAAATTCCGGAAAAGCCAGATTTTGCCGGATTTATAGAGGAAAGCGGTGTCAGGAGGCTGCTTCCTGGATGCCGTACGATTCCCATCGGGTATCGACAGGAGGATGCGTCCATCTATGGAATCGACCTGCGTTATACCTATAGTTATATGATTACTGGAAAGAATGATACAGGAAAACAGAATGTATTGAAGCTGATCATGCTTATGGGTGCAAGAAAGGGCGTGAAGCTTGTGACTGTGGAAAAAGGCAGCCGAGATTTATATGAGATCACACAGAAGTATGAGGGAATTTATATCAGTACCTATGAGGAACTGTTTGGATATTTCAAAGATCTGCTGCCGGAATTCAAACGGAGGAATCAACTGAAGCAAAAGTATCTGGCTCAAGGATTGGATGAGGACATGCTGTTTGAAAAGATGCAGGAGGAACAGCCAATCTTTATCTGTATTGCTGATCTGTCCACATATCTGGACGATGTTTATCAGGTAATACCGGACGGCACCGGAATGCAGGGATTCGTGGAAAATATTTCGGAAAAGGGAAGATACCACAACATTTATTTCTTCGGATGCATCCGATCTGAAAATGAAGCCGGACAAATGGGGAGAAAGGTATTCCGCTGCTTTGCAGACAATGGAGCGGGCATCCATTTAGGCGGCAATCTGGCATCCCAGCGCATTTTTAACTTTACGAATATTTCTTTCCTCCAGCAAAATAAGGCGCTGAAACCGGGAAATGGTCTTGTGCCTTCCAAGGAGGACAATTCCATTGCAGAGTCCGTGATCCTCCCATTGGTACGAAGGAGTGAATTATGATACATATGCTGATTGTGGACAAAATGAAGGCGGAGACAGAACTTTTGCGGAAAGAAGCACGACGGCAGGCAGCTCTTTTGACGGAAGAACGATGGGAGATCCGGCAGATGGCAGAATGGCAGAGGGAAGAAGCGGCAGTTTTGGATATTGCCTATCTGGACGTGACCTCGGAACAAGGGCTGACAGCGGCTGAACAAGTTCGTAAGAATTGGAAAAGTGTATATATGGTACTCATTATTTCGGAGAAATTGTCACCTCTGAAGTATCTGCGCCCTACGATTCTGGCAGCTTCCGTGCTTCTTAGGCCTTTTCAAAAGGAGCAGGCAGAGGAGAGCATCCGGGAAGCCATATCCTTTCTGCCCTCAGAGAAGAATGATGAAGAAGTATTCATTCTTGCGGACAGGGATGGGAAGATTCGGCTGCCTTGCAGGGATATCCTATATTTTGAAGCACGTGCTAAGAAGATATATGCAGCTTTGTCTACGGAGGAGTATGGTTTCTATGATTCCATGGAGCATCTTATAGAACGGCTTCCATCCTATTTTATTCGATGCCATCGTGGATATGTGGTGAACCTTCGGCATCTGAAACGTTATCAGCCAACAGCAGGCATCTGTATGTTGAGTACGGAGGCAGAGATTCCGGTATCCAGAAGCTATCGACGTGAAATGAAAGAGAGGTTTTCAACTTGGAGACGGGAATAATGGTAGAAAAACAGGAATTGTCTTTTTTACTTTCCTGCAATGGGTGCAGAAACTGCCCTTCGGTTTTTGTGCCAAAAGGAAAAGAATGTCCGGAGGCGGTTCTGGAAAGTCTGTTCCGAAAGGGGTGGATTATCAATACCGGGGAAAAGTTTCAGGTGGGTTATCCGCTTGTTGATATGGTAAGGCAGATTACGGAGGCGGAGAAGTATCTGTGCCTGTGCCATGGGAATATGGAACGAGAGTTACTTTACCTATATCCGGGGGTGAGGATACTGGCAGTACAGGAGTCCTTTACAAGGAAAAATATGCTCAGGCTGTTGTATTTGGACAGGGAGAATTTTCAACTGTTTTTAGAAGAACAGGGGCTTTTGAGTGTGGATCAGAGATGGGAGCCTGCTCCGCTCATGGAAGAAACAGCCAGATTCCTGCCAGAGCATATTTACAGGCGCAGTGACCTGACAGATTTCCCATGGATCCATTTGTTAATCCAGATTCTGGATGGTGAGTCGGCGGAAATTCTTGGGACTGTGGGAATTATCCGAAAGGGTCTTCAGGAAGTAATTGCAGAAGAATATCAGAACAGCTTCAGTATAGCTTTGGAGCCGTATGCGGCAGAACGGCTTACAGAGAAACTGTTAGAGATACTTCTGTTTGAACAGGCGCGGTATATAAAAGAATTGTGAGACAACCAGGAAGGGGCTTGAAAATGATTCTGGTGGATGTGTATGTTCCGGCGGTGGAGCAAACGTATGATTTCCGGCTGGAGGAGGACTGTTGCCCGGATATGATTATCGATGAGATTTGTGAAATGGTAGAACAAAGGGAGCAGATACTTTCAGATGGGCGGAATAAATGCCTTCTTTTTGATGCCAGTCTGCAGTGCATGCTGCCATATGAAAAAACGCTTGCACAAAGTGGTGTGTTAGATGGGCATCTTTTGATTCTGGCATAAAAATGTTGTTTGTCTGATAAAACAGGTCGTTTGTCAGGATAAGATTTCCTGCGGGGCGGCTTGTGTTAATATGTAGTCACAGGAGGAGAACAGGATGTTTCAAGTTTCACTGGAGCAGATGGATCATCGGAGAATGGAACTTCTGGAATTTGAGCATAAACTCAACAGATTAAGAGTCCGGCTGGAAGAACAGGCTAGAGTAATAGAAATTATGGAGAGCTTTTCCGAGATTTGGAGCTGGCTGATCCGTACAGTGGAGCAGATGGAAGAACAGACCGGACAGGTAAAGGAATTGGGAATCGCACTGGAGTCTATCATTCGCATTTACCGTGGTAGTGAAGAACGGATTCAGGAACACATGGAGGATGGAGCAGTGGAGAAAGCTGACCCACTACTAATCCCTACAGTGACGACAGTGCCAGGTGATTGGCCGGAAATTTTAAAATTTTAGCCGGAAACCTGCATGAGCAAAGGAAGGACAGGAGGTGAGAAAAGATGAGTGTCAGCTATATTGAAATTAATACTGACAGGCTGGAGCAGGACATGCATACTATAAGCTCCTGTGTGGATCGATCCAGACAATGCCTGAAGGATATCTCAGATATTGTGGCGGCGTTGGATGGGCAATGGGAGGGGACCGCCAACAGTATATTTAATCAGAGAATTGTGGAAGATATGGAATTTTTGGGAGGAATGATAAAGGAAGTGGCAGAACTTCTGGAGTGTCTTGGCTACGCTGCTAAGGAGTATGTGAAATGTGAAAATTCTGTGGCGGATATTATTGCTGCTGTGAGAATATGAGGTGAAAAGTATGCCGGAGGAAATAAATGTAAGGATCAATACTGAAAGGCTGGCACAGGCGTCCAATGATATCGACAAAAAATCCAGTGATCTTAAAATAGTTTTCGATGAAATGACGGAGGCT
The DNA here is from genome assembly GCA_964415625.1 of uncultured Clostridium sp. Lineage (GTDB taxonomy): Bacteria > Bacillota > Clostridia > Lachnospirales > Lachnospiraceae > Schaedlerella. The sequence goes on along the minus strand of CAYQBE010000065.1, from coordinate 4,693 downwards.
ATAAAAAGGACAAATAACTATTGGCTGGGTGAAGCAGGGGAAGCTCACAGAGAGGCCTACTATCAGATGGTGCCTGATCAGGAAGAAATATTGAAGCGGCTTCAGGAGCAGGTGCGCAATCTGGCTAAGATTGCGGGAACCTGGGAGGAGGCGGAACAGGTAGTAAAAGAGTTGAATCTGTCGCTTCCGGATGATGTAATCGTATAGGAGGCTTATATGAGCAGAGAAGTTGTTGAAGTTGACTTTCAGGCGGCCATGGCCAGTGCAAGGGAGCTGGATGGAATCGCTGATGAATTGGAAAAGGCATTAAAACAAGAATATGCGGCATCTATGGCTCAGCTTTCCAGAAACTGGATCGGTGAAAATGCCTTATTTTACCAGAAGAAAGGCGCAAAGCTGACGGAACAGATTGAAAATTCCATATCCAAAATCAGAAAAGCGGCGGATGAAGTGAGGAGGACAGCAAGATTGCTTTATCAGGCAGAACTTGATGCACGGGACATTGTAAAGGTGAGAACTTATTAAAGCAAAAAATAGAAAATTATCAGGCGGAGGTAAAAAAATATGGCACAGATTCGAGTGACGATGTCGCAGTTAAAGACACAGGCAGAACAGCTGGAGGCTCTGAATGAGCAGTTCAAGTCTCAGGTCAATGAGTTGGAGGCTACTGAGCAACAATTAGGGACGATGTGGGAAGGCGAGGCAAAGGAGGCGTTTCATAATGCGTTTACCAGTGATAAGGTGCAGATGGATAACTTCTATAATGCGATTAAGTCATATGTACAGGTACTTCTAATGAATGCGGCAAAATACAGCCAGGCTGAGAACGCTAGTTATCAGCTGGCGGCGGAGAGAACCTATAAGTAGTTCCTTTAAAGAGGAATATGGATTGATAATTATACGAGGAGGTTAATTATGGAAGGATTATTGAGGGTTACACCGGAGCAGTTAGTTACGGCTTCTAATGAATTTTCAAATAAGGCGGGAACTGTGGGCAATTTGACTACAGAGATGATGAATCTGGTAACCGGATTATCCAGTGCCTGGGAGGGGGAGGGCTCTGCCGCTTACATTACCAGGTTCAAAGATTTGGAGGATGACATTCAGAAAATGATAAGAATGATTCAGGAGCATTCCAATGATCTGAACGAGATGGCGACGGCCTATAAGACTGCAGAGGACCAGGTAGTGGAACTGGCACAGGGTCTTTCTTCGGACGTAATTGTCTAAGGAACTTGCGTGAAATATGAAAGGCAGATATGGGACAGTCAGGAGATTACGGCTGTCCCGTAGAAACTATTTTATCAGGTACATTTTTATCATGGCGCTGCTGACCATGTTGGCAGGATACCTGGGAGGGTGTATGAGTAAAAGTAAAAACATAGTTTCCTATATGGAGGAAAGATACGGGACAACATTTACTTATCTGGGCGAGACGAATGGTATGCTTGGGGGAAAGTCGTTTACGGCCCGGCTTTCCTGTCAGGAATTTCCAGATGCAGTCATCCTCGCTTCCGGTCAGAAACGAGATGGCAAAATGTACTATGCGGATAACTATATGGCATACAGATTTCATGAAAAAGCATTTCAGAAGATTGACGGGGCAGTCCGACAAGTGTTTGCAGAATATGGTCTGTTTTTCAAAGTTCCGGATGTACTTTTGGCTATTGAGAATCCAGACGGTTATACGCTGGAAGATTATCTGGCAGATCCATTGTCTTTTAAATCTGTGTATATACTGGTGCGCGAAGATGTGGATGAGATAGAAGTTCAGGGGCTGATGACAGCATTTCAGGACGCGTCTATTTCCGTACAGGGGTTAGCCGCAGTTCCAGAGAACTGGATACAGGCAGCTGGCGTTACCGAAGAGTCTATTGAAGATTATCTGGCAAATCCAGAGAGAGTAAGAACGCAGGTGAATTTTGTGCTGGAAAATGGAAAATTAAAGTATATGAAGTGGAGGCAGTGACTATGGCAGGAATAGCTGCATCTAATGAAGCGCAGATTGCCGGTATGCTAAGTCTGTTTGAATATTTGGATTATCATATGGGTGTGCCGGGAATGGATTTTAAGACATTGGTCGAAAATGCGGAAACTTATGTGAATGGGAGTAATGCTCTGAAAAAGAAGGAGACGGATGCAATACTGGATATCCTGAAGGCTGGACTCGAAAAGATAGATGGGCTGGCGGAGTTAAGGCTGACTATGTCAGATCACGGCAAGGGTATTGAGGCAGACGCATTTGTCAGTGACAGAGGTGATGCCTATGTAGCGTACAGGGGAACAGGGGATGGGAAATGGATTGATAACGGCAGAGGCATGACCGAGGCACTGACGGAATCACAGGAACAGGCCAGTTTATTTTACGACCGGGTTGTAGAGCAGTGTGGTTTGGATGCAAATACAAATCTGATTGTAACCGGACATTCCAAGGGAGGTAATAATGCGCAGGCCGTTACATTAAACTCTAGATACAGAGCTCTGATCGATAAATGTTTTTCCTTTGACGGACAGGGAATGTCAGAGGCGGCAATAAAGCGCTATAGCTGTATGGCAGGATTTGAAGAGCAGCTGGATAAAATGTATGGAATTAATGGTAAGAATGACCTGATTAACACATTGGGGAATCAAGCCATTCCAGATGAACATATGATTTATATTGAGACGAATACCGATGCCGCTGAACTAACCCAGACCCATGCAATGCAATATTTGTACTATAGAAGGGATGGAAAATTTGACTGGTCGCTGAATGAGGAGACCGACCAGAGAGAACTGGGACGGTATGGCCGCCGCCTGTCTAAGATATTGATGAATATGCCTGAAGATATGCGAGAATCCTGTGCGGTTGCAATCATGCAGCTCATCGAGTTACCAGAAGAGATGATGATTGGTTACAATGGCGACCATGCATCATGGTCAGATATGTCTGTTTTTCTGCATTATGGACTTCCTGCTATCACCTACAGTATTATTGGGACAAAGGAGGGGCAGGAGGCACTATGTGAAATACTGAAAGATATGACGGCCAATCTGATTAAAGAGTTCGATGTGTGGGAGATTATGGGAAATTTCGTGGGTATACTGATACTTTCTCCGATCCTTCTTCCTATAATAGGGATAGGGAGTGTGAGTGCGGTAGGACTTTTGGAAGGTATGGAATTTGTAATTGACACACTGGCTGCTCTGGAAAAATTGAGAGAGATTCTGGGGAAAATCGGGCACTGTATTCAGGAGTGCATGGATGCGATTGGGGAATTTTTTAATCAGATTGATGACTGGATCAGATATAAGGTGTCTGGGAGGCCAGTGATTCACAGTGCGGCTTTTGTCGTTCATATGGATTCACTGCATTATGCAGCGGAAGAGACTTGCAATATGAAAAGGCGGCTGCAGCAGGCAGCTTTGGAAATAAACCATGTAGGGCGTTCCCTTCCAATGAGAGGAATTATGGCAGATACACTGAAAATGCAGCTCAATTATATGACATTCTATGTGAATCAGGTATCAAACCGGGCTGGTATCTTGGAGAGAGTATTGGATCAGACTGCGGGGACATATGAGAGATATGAGTGTAGGATTGCAAATAGCGTGAAAGAGATGGCGTAGATCCCAATGAGCCGGATGCTGTTACTGTGAGTATCCGGCCAGAGGGTGAACGATAACGGATTCTTAATAAATATTCAGTGAGTTTTGAAAATAACATTGTAGAAATCTGTTGAATATGGTAATATTTTGATGTGGCGATAAATTCTTATGTGCAGGTGATAGATTCCTGTAAAGGTATTTGTTGCCTTTTTTGATGCTCTGAATTATGAATTTATAAAAATAAAGTGCATTAAATGTCTTATAAAGATTCAGAATTAGGTGTTCGAGGTGATAAGATGAAAGAGAATAATAAATCAACAATAGGTACTGCATTAGCAATAGGTGCAATCAGTTTGACATTTGGAGGAGTTACCATATTTGGAATAAATTTTAATGAAACTTATGAAGCACAAAGACTTCCTACAAAGGAGGAAAAAATGGATGATGCGAATATTGCTAAAGGGGAAAAGAAAGATAATGCAGATTTAGACGCAAAAAATAAAGGCGACAGTGCCATGAATAATGGGGATTATTTAAAAGCAATACATTTTTATTCTACTATTTCAGACGATTCTGCAGTTGTATCAAATAAAATGGAATTGGTAGACATGGCAACAGAAAAATATATATCGTATACTTTATCAGAGGTAGATAATAGACTTGATAATGATGATTTTAATCAATCCAGAAATTTAATCAAAGAAGCTCTTAAAGAAGTGTATGAAAATGAAGAACTTTCAAATAAGTTGGCGTATGTATCATTAAGAGAGGAATTACATTCATTAACGGTAAAGGAAAAACCAGAGACGATCATTAATTTTATTAATGATCGTGCGGATATTTTTGGAAGTGATAAAAAAGTATCAGAAATCTATGTAGACGCTAAAAATGATTATTTAAGTAATGTAATATCGGATTCTAATAAAAGTATTGAGAACCATGAATATGATGCTGCCCGTAATATGTTAGATTCAGCAGAAGAATTAATAGGGACAGATAGTAAAATTAGTGATCAAAGAATCAACATAAATAAAAAAGAAATTGATTATAACTTGAGAGTAAAAAGTTTGTACCACTAAGAAGCCAGGGAATCCCAATAGCTTCC
>CAYQBE010000064.1:0-25904 GCA_964415625.1 uncultured Clostridium sp. | reverse complement strand
TCAATCTGCTCACACCGGAAGAGATGAAAGCATTTCTGGATGATTATGTGATCGGACAGGAAGAGGCAAAAAAAGTGCTTTCGGTTGCGGTGTATAACCATTACAAAAGGATTCTGGCAGAGCAGGATCTGGGCGTGGAGCTGCAGAAGAGCAATATCCTGATGCTGGGACCGACAGGCTGCGGAAAGACACTTCTTGCGCAGACGCTTGCGAAGATACTGAATGTTCCCTTTGCCATTGCCGACGCGACGGCTCTGACAGAGGCGGGATATGTGGGAGAGGATGTGGAGAATATCCTTCTGAAGGTGATCCAGGCTGCGGACGGAGATATTGAGCGCGCAGAGCATGGCATCATTTATATTGATGAGATCGACAAGATCACAAGAAAGTCGGAAAATCCGTCAATCACCCGAGATGTATCCGGAGAGGGCGTGCAGCAGGCGCTTTTGAAGATCATAGAGGGGACGATCGCGTCCGTTCCTCCCCAGGGCGGAAGAAAGCATCCCCATCAGGAGCTGATCCAGATTGACACGACCAATATCCTGTTTATCTGCGGCGGAGCCTTTGAAGGGATCGACAAGATCATCGAGACCCGTCTGGACAGGAAGTCTATCGGATTTAACGCGGAGATCACGACCCAGCATGAGTACAATGTGGATGTGCTGCTTAAGGAAGTGCTTCCCCAGGATCTGGTCAAATTCGGCCTGATCCCGGAGCTGGTGGGACGTCTTCCGGTGACGGTATCTCTGGAAATGCTGGATAAAAAGGCACTGATCCGGATTCTGACAGAACCAAAGAGCGCCATTGTCAAGCAGTATCAGAAGCTTTTGGAGCTTGACGGCGTGCGCCTTGTATTTGACAGGGACGCGCTGACTGCCATTGCAGAGACTACACTTGCGAGAAAGACCGGTGCCAGAGGGCTGAGGGCGATCATGGAGGGTATCATGATGGATACCATGTTCCGTGTGCCGTCGGATGAGACGATCAAGGAGTGCAGGATCACGAAGGATGTGGTGAAAGGGGCTGCGCAGCCATTATATGAACGCGATGGAGAGGAACGCAGGTCATTTCTGACATCCCAGAGTGCATAGCAGATTTCGATTTTTCCGGGACCGGAAAATAAAATACAGGGGGCGGGTATTGTGGTTTAGCCATGTACCTGCCTTTTCCATATTGAATATGACAGAGAAACGTATTATGATGAAAACGTCAAAAAGTCATGTTTTTTCATGCAGGCATGAAACGCATGACCTTTTGACGCTTGTATCATATTATGATCATAGCGTACGGCAGATTTCATCGGCCATGAATAGAATTACAAATAGGAGAAGCGATACATGAAGAGTGAAATCAAAAGCCTCCCGATGGTTGCCCTGCGGGGGATGACGATCATGCCGGAAATGGTGGTGCATTTTGACATCAGCCGGGAGCGGTCGATCGCCGCGGTGCAGGAGGCCATGGTGGAGGATCAGAAAATCTTCCTTGTACTGCAGAGGGAGCAGGACGCGGAAAATCCGGGTCCGAAGGAGATGCATAAGGTCGGCACGGTGGCTTCGGTCCGACAGATCATCAAGCTGCCGAAGAAGATTCTTCGAGTTCTGGTGGCAGGAGAGACGAGGGGGATACTCAAAAGCATAGAATATGAGACCCCGTATCTGCGGGCGGAGGTGGAGATCCTGGATGAGTCGGATTTCCAGTCTCCGGAGGATCTGAACGGTCAGGCCATGATACGCGGCCTGAAAGACATTTTCGTGGATTATGCCGCGAAAAATGGAAAAATGTCTAAGGAAGGGGTCGGACGGATCCTGGAGATCAGCGACCTGAAGGAGCTGGTGGATGAGATCTCCGCCAATATTCCGCTGTATTATGCAGACCAGCAGGAGATCCTGGATCAGACAGATTTCTGGAAGCGGTATGAGATGCTGGCATTTAAGCTGGTCAATGAGGTGCAGATCATGGATATCAAGGATGATATCCGGGCCAAGGTCAAGGAGCGGGTGGACAAGCACCAGCGGGAATATATCCTTCGGGAGCAGTTAAAGCTGATCCGGGAGGAGTTAGGCGATGACACCACCCTGTCCGATGCGGAAGAATTTGAGCAGGCGGCCAAAAAGCTGAAAGCGCCGAAGGAAGTGAAGGACAAGCTGGCAAAGGAGATCAGCCGCTTTAAGAGCTCCCTGAACAGTCCGGCAGAGAGCGGCGTGCTCCGCACCTATATTGAGACAATCCTGGAGATGCCCTGGAACAAGGCGGCAAAGGACAGCTCGGACCTTGCATTTGCCGAGCAGGTGCTGGAGGAGGACCACTACGGGCTGGATCAGGTCAAAGAGCGGGTGCTGGAATTTCTTGCGGTGCGGACTCTGACGAAAAAGGGGGAAAGCCCGATCCTCTGTCTGGTAGGACCTCCGGGAACCGGCAAGACTTCCATCGCGAAGTCCCTGGCGCGGGCGCTGAAAAAGCCCTATGTGCGCATTTCCCTGGGCGGGGTGCGGGACGAGGCGGAGATCCGGGGGCACCGGAAGACCTATGTAGGAGCCATGCCGGGAAGGATCGCCAACGGCATCCGCATGGCGGGAGTGAAAAATCCGCTGCTTCTTTTGGATGAAATTGACAAAATCAGTACAGACTATAAGGGAGACACCTTCTCCGCACTGCTGGAGGTGCTGGACAGCGAGCAGAACAGCAAGTTCCGGGATCATTACCTGGAGGTGCCGCTGGATCTGTCGGAGGTGCTCTTCGTGGCTACAGCCAATACGCTGCAGACCATTCCGCGGCCCCTTCTGGACCGCATGGAGGTGGTGGAGGTGAGCAGCTATACGGAGAATGAAAAGCTCCATATCGCGGCGGAGCACCTGATTCCGAAGCAGCTGGAGAAACACGGGCTCACCCCGGACATGCTGACCTTCAGCAGGCAGGCAGTCTGGAAAATGGCGAAGAATTATACGAAGGAAGCAGGGGTCCGGCAGCTGGAGCGGGAGATTGGAAACGTATGCCGGAAGTCTGCAAAGGAAATCCTGACAAAGGATCGGAAAAAGATCGCTGTTACGGAGAAGAATATTCAGAAGTACCTTGGAAAAGAAAAGTATTCCTATCAGATGGCAAATGATTCGGACGAGGTAGGGATCGTCCGGGGGCTGGCATGGACGAGTGTGGGCGGAGATACGCTCCAGATCGAGGTGAACATCATGCCGGGGAAGGGAGAGCTTATGCTGACCGGACAGCTGGGAGATGTGATGAAGGAATCCGCCCGGACCGGGATCAGCTATATCCGTTCCATCAGCAGCCGTTATGAGATTCCGGAGGACTTTTTTGAAAAACGTGATATCCATGTACATATTCCGGAGGGCGCGGTTCCGAAGGACGGACCGTCTGCCGGGATAACCATGGCCACGGCCATGCTTTCCGCCGTCACAGGCCGGAAGGTGCGCGCGGACCTTGCGATGACGGGGGAGGTGACGCTCCGGGGCCGGGTGCTGCCCATCGGCGGCCTGAAGGAAAAGCTCCTGGCGGCGAAAAACGCGGGGATCAAGACGGTTCTGATCCCGAAGAAGAATAAGGTGGATGTGGAGGAACTGTCCGCGGAGATCACGAAGGGGCTGGAGATCGTTCCGGTGGAGCATATGGATGAAGTGCTGGAGCGGGCGCTCGTATCTTAAACAGCCATGGAGTATGCCCGGAGGGCATTTTCGTTATGGCCATGCGGCCGTTACAGAAGGTATAACAGACAGGAGAAATATATGGTAATTAAAAATGTAAACCTGGAGACCGTATGCGGAATCACCAGCCGGCTTCCGGAGAACGACAAGCCGGAGGTGGCGTTCGCGGGAAAATCCAACGTAGGGAAGTCGTCCCTGATCAATGCGCTGATGAACCGGAAGTCCTATGCCCGGATTTCGGCGACGCCGGGGAAGACACAGACCATCAATTTTTATAATATCAATGAGGAAATGTATCTGGTGGATCTTCCCGGATACGGCTATGCCAAGGTTTCCGAGAAGGAAAAGGCGCAGTGGGGAAAGCTGGTGGAGCGTTATCTCCACGGCTCTTCCATGCTGAAAGCCGTCTTTCTGCTGATCGATATCCGGCATGTGCCGTCCGCCAATGACAGGATGATGTACGAGTGGATCCTGGATAAAGGATTTCAGCCGATCATGATCCTGACCAAACTGGACAAGCTGAAACGCAGCCAGGTGCAGAAGCAGATCAAGGTGGTCAAGGAAGGGCTTAAGCTGGTGCCGGGAACAACGGTGATCCCGTTCTCTTCTGTTACGAAGCAGGGGCGGGAGGAAATCTGGGAAGTCATAGAATCCTTTCTGGAGCAGGAAGAGGCAGAGTAGTAAATGAAAGGTCCGGGCAGAGCAATCCGGACGAAAAGCAGGACAGAGGTGTATAGTTCATGGAAAATAGGCGTCCATATTGGCAGGTGGCGGTAAGCCTGGTATTCAGCCTTCTGGCGACCGCCGCATTTATCATCATAGGATTGAAGGCAATTATATTCTTCATGCCGTTTGTGATCGGATGGTGCATTTCGGCGATCGCGGCGCCGGTGGTCAACTGGTTGGAAAAGCATTTTAAGATCGTGAAGAAGCTGGGCTCGGCCCTGATCGTGGTGCTGGTCATCGGGCTGATCGTCCTGTTGATCTATCTTGCGGTCAGCAGGCTTGTGACGGAGGTGGGCGATTTGCTGAAAAATATACCGGATCTGTATGACCAGCTTGCCAGCGGGCTTTCGCAGATCGGACGTTCCATGTCCGGACTGTTTGCGCGGCTTCCGGAAGAGGTGCGCAGCGGCTTCCAGACCATGATGTCGAATCTGAATGAATATATGGGAGATCTGATCTCGAAGATCGGGGAGCCTACGGTGACTGCCGCGGGAAACCTGGCGATGCGTCTGCCGTTCTTCCTGGTTTCGGTTCTCGTATCGGTGATCTCTGCTTACTTTTTCACGGTGGAGCGGGAGGAGATTCTGAACTGGGCCAAAAAAGTGATGCCCCAGGCCGTTGTAAAACGGATGACATTGGTGATGGACAATCTGCGGTATGCGGTAGGAGGTTACTTTAAGGCACAGTTCAAGATCATGGGTGTTGTATTTTTGATCCTGATGATGGGATTTGCCCTGTTAAAGATCAATTATTTTGCATTGATCGCATTCCTGATCGCATTTCTGGATTTCCTGCCGTTTTTTGGGACCGGGACCGCCATGATCCCGTGGGCGCTGTACAAATTTCTGGTAGGGGACTATAAGACGGCAATCCTGCTGTTCGTGATCTATGCCGTTACACAGCTTGTCAGACAGATCCTGCAGCCAAAGCTGGTGGCGGACAGTATGGGGATGAATCCGCTGGTGACGCTGCTCCTGCTGTATGTAGGCTATCGGGTCAGCAGCGTGCTGGGGCTGATCCTGTCAGTGCCCATTGGAATGGTTGTGATCAATATGTACCAGGCAGGAGCGTTTGACTATATCTTTGATGATGTACGGATCCTGGTAGACGGGATACTCCGGCTGAGGGAAGAGCCGGGGCACAGGGATTAGGGATCAGCGTATGATAAAAGGCGGATGTTGACAGCCTTTCCGTTTGAAAAAAAGGGACAGAGGGTTTAATCCTCCGTCCTTTTTCTTGCCTGGAACAGCCCCATGGCAGTTGCTTCAATAATTGACAGATCTCTTTCGTCCAATTTGTCCAGGAGCAGATCCAGCCGTTTTCGTCCCACACTTTTTGAACCCGCATTCTCGGGAAATATGTATTGGTCGATGGGAATATCAAACATCGTGACGAGACGGACCAGCAGGCCAAAGCTGGGATATCTTCCCTCGATTTCGATCGCCTGCAGATGCCGTGTAGAGATATCCAGCTTTTCTACTAACTTTTCTCTGGTTATTTTTCTGGATTCCCGGGCTTTTTTTATCTCCAGCCCGATGGGAGTGAAGTCAAAATTATTTTTGATACTGTTTTCATTCATAAATATCCACCGCCTGCCTTTCATTTGTACACTGTTTTTCAGGTATATCCAAGGGGATCCCATTATGCCATCCGGCCGTTTTCAAGGGATACCAAGGGTACCTATGATGGCCATCCGGCCGTTTTATCAGGTATGCCGATCATAAATATGCGCCGCTGTGATTCAGTTTCTATTGTACAGAGATACCGGTTTACTTGAAACGAGATATGATAGCTATATATAAGAAGTATAAAGGTTAATATAAAGTTATTGAAAACAAACGTAGGTTCTGTTATAATATAAAAGAACAAATGTTTGTGGCAGATGTGAGGTGATGATGATGGCTCAAAAGGATCCTGTGTATATTGCGATCGATCTGAAGTCTTTTTATGCTTCCGTGGAATGTGTGGAGAGAGGCCTGGATCCCATGACGACGAATCTGGTGGTGGCGGACTTAAGCCGTACCGAGAAGACCATCTGCCTGGCAGTATCCCCTTCACTCAAGGCCTATGGGATCTCAGGCAGAGCAAGGCTGTTCGAGGTGGTGCAGAGGGTCAGGGAGGTCAATGCAGAGAGGCAGATGCGCGCGCCAAACCGCCGGCTTGAGGGAGCCTCCTGTGATGACACGGAGCTGAAGGCATCGCCGGAGAAGGCCATTGACTACATTGTGGCGCCGCCCAGGATGTCCCTCTATATCGAATACAGCACAAGGATTTATGAGATTTATCTGAAATATGTGGCGCCGGAGGACTGCCATGTATATTCCATCGACGAGATCATGATGGATGTGACGCATTACCTGGATACTCATCATGCGGAGGCCGACACTCATCCGGCAAAGTACGGCGTGTCGGCCCGTGAGCTTGCCGGAAGGATCATCCGGGATATTCATACGATTACGGGAATCACGGCTACGGCGGGGATCGGGACGAACCTGTACCTGTGCAAGGTGGCTATGGATATCGTGGCAAAGCACATTCCTCCGGATCAGAACGGAGTGCGGATCGCCTCGCTCAATGAAAAAAGCTACCGCCGGATCCTGTGGGCTCACCGGCCGCTGACCGATTTCTGGCGGATTGGCAGGGGCTATGCGAAGAAGCTGGAGGAGCACGGCATGTTCACGATGGGAGATATCGCCAGATGCTCCATCGGAAAGCCGGATGAATATTACAATGAAGATCTGCTTTACCGGTTATTCGGAGTCAATGCGGAACTGCTGATCGACCATGCGTGGGGGTGGGAGCCCTGTACCATGGCGGATATCAAGAACTACAGGCCCAGCGCCAGCAGCGTGGGCTCCGGCCAGGTTCTGCACCATCCCTATTCCGCCGGGGAGGCGAGAATGGTCGTCCGGGAGATGACGGAGCAGCTTGTACTGGATCTGGTTGAAAAAGGGATGGTTACGGATCAGATCGTTCTGACAGTCGGCTATGACATTGGGAATCTGTCTGATCCGGCAGTACACCGGCCGGGGCAGACGGAGGTCACGACAGACCGTTATGGGCGGAAGATGCCCAAGCATGCCCACGGGACCGCCAATCTGGAAAGACAGACCTCGTCCACGAAGCATATCGTGAATGCGGTTCTGGATTTATATGACAGGATCATCAACCCGAACTTTGTGATCCGGAGGATCTATATCAGTGCAAACCGAGTGGCGGACGAGAGCACTGCAGCCGATACGCCCGCGTTTGAGCAGCTTGACTTATTCACGGACTACGCCCGGCTGGAGCAGGAGCGCAAGGAGGAAGAGGCGGAGCGGAAGCGTGAGAGGAAGCTGCAGGAGGCCATGCTGGATATCAAAAAGAAATATGGAAAAAATGCGATTTTAAAAGGGGCAAATCTGGTCGAGGGATCTACGGTCATCGACCGGAATCGGCAGATCGGAGGGCACAGGGCATGAGTCAGGCAGTACAAAGCATGATGAACCGCAAGGAGATGTACAAATACCAGGATATGATCGACCTTCCCCATCCTGTATCCAGAACCCATCCTCCCATGCCGATTTTGGATCGGGCGGCACAGTTTGCGCCGTTTGCAGCGCTTTCCGGCCATTACGAGGCGGTCAGGGAGACCGCCCGGCTGACGGAAGAGCGGACAGAGCTGGACGAGGGCATCAGGGAAGAGCTGAACCGGGAGCTGTGCAGGATACAGGAGCAGATCGGCAGCGGGGACGCCGTGTCCTTTACTTACTTTGTGCCGGATCCGAAGAAATCGGGTGGAGCCTATGTCACTGTGACCGGCTGCGTGAAGAAGATCAAGGAATACGAGCGGGTGATCCTTCTGGAGGACGGAACGGAGATCCCGGCGGATGAAATCATTAACATCCAATCAGAACTGCACGGAGCAGCAAGGCTCCACAGATAGGAGGAGAAGAAACGATGGGACATTTGACAACAAGAGATGCCTATAAGAATCTGGAGGAGCGGATCAACTGGTTTACCCAGGGAGCTCCCCCGTCAGATACATTATATAAGATCCTGCAGGTATTGTACACGGAGAAAGAGGCCAAGTGGGTGGCGCTGCTCCCGGTCCGCCCGTTTACACTGAAAAAGGCGGCCAGGATCTGGGGGACGACGGAGGCAAAGGCAGAGAAGCTTCTGGATCACCTCTGCGAAAAAGCGCTGCTGGTAGATTCCGATTACCATGGACAGCGGCAGTTTGTGATGCCGCCGCCGATGGCAGGCTTTATTGAGTTTGCCCTGATGCGTACAAGAGGCGACATTGACCAGAAGTATCTGAGCGAGTTGTATTACCAGTATATGAATGTGGAGGAGGATTTTGTCAAAGACCTGTTCTTTGTGACCGAGACCAGGCTGGGCCGGGTGTTTGTGCAGGAGCCGGTGCTGACCAATGACAAGACGAACCACATCCTGGACTATGAGCGTGCCACGCATATTGTGGAGGAAGCAAAGTATATCGGGCTGGGCACCTGCTACTGCAGGCATAAGATGTATCATGCCGGACACCCCTGTGAGATCGACGCACCCTGGGATGTATGCCTGACCTTTGACAATGTGGCCCGTTCCCTGGCCGAACATGGGGAGTATGCGCGGCTGATCTCCAAGGAAGAGGCCATGGATGCGCTGGAGCGTTCCTATGCCAGTAACCTGGTGCAGATCGGAGAAAATGTCCGGGAGCATCCGGCATTTATCTGCAACTGCTGCGGCTGCTGCTGTGAAGCGCTGCAGGCGGCAAGGAAGTTCAGCCCCATGCAGCCTGTGGCTACGACCAATTACATTCCCAGGGTATCCCTGGAAAAATGCGTCGGCTGCGGAAAATGCGCGAAGGTCTGCCCGATCCTGGCCATTGCCATGGAAGAGAAGGAGCAGGAGGGAGAGGAGCACAGCAGGAAGCATCCGGTGATCGACACAGAGATCTGCCTGGGCTGCGGTGTCTGCGCCCGGAACTGCCCCACCGGGGCTATTGAGCTGGACCGGCGGCCGGTGCAGGTGATCACGCCGGTAAACAGTACCCATCGGTTTGTCCTGCAGGCCATTGAAAAAGGGACGCTGCAGAACCTGGTATTCGACAATCAGGCATTTGCGAACCACCGGGCCATGGCAGCCGTATTCGGGGCCATCTTAAAGCTCCCGCCCCTGAAGCAGGCTCTGGCAAGCAGGCAGTTTAAGTCCGTCTATCTGGATAAGCTGCTGTCCATGCAGAAAAAATGAGATTTTTCACCGGATAATGAAAGCCTCAAAACATGGAAGGACATCTTTCTGTCCATGCCGGAAGAGGATCAGAAGCTTTACAATAGCGAAAACATCAGATGCAATGCCTTTAAAGGAAGTGAGAAAGGCATTGCATTTTTTTGAGTGTTGACAAACCGACCGACGGTATGATAAAATTCAAACCGATACATACTAATGGTCGGTTTTGGAGGTACATAACATGAACCAAAAATTATTTACAAAAGATTTTACACTCGTTGTCATCGGGCAGATCATTTCCCTGTTCGGAAATGCAGCCGTCCGGTTTGCGCTGCCGCTGTATCTGCTGAATCAGACAGGCTCCTCGGCGCTTTACGGAACCGTGACCGCCTGCGCGCTGATTCCTGCGATCCTGCTGTCCCCCATAGGCGGGATCGCCGCGGACCGGGTCAATAAAAGAAATGTGATGGTGATCCTGGATTTTTTTACGGCAGCGGTGATCCTGGCCTTTTCGCTGCTCCTGAACGCCGTGAATCTTATTTTTCTGCTGACGGTCACACTGATGATCCTGTACGGCATTGCAGGCGCGTACCAGCCTTCCGTACAGGCCAGCATACCGGCTCTGGTGAGCCAGGAGCATATCATGCAGGCCAACTCCATCATTAATATGATCAGCTCTCTTGCATCTCTGGCAGGGCCCGTGCTGGGAGGGATTTTCTATGCGGCATACGGATTAAGGCCGGTGCTGTGGATCTGTATCCTCTGTTTTTTTCTGTCGGCAGTGATGGAGCTGTTCATCCGGATCCCATTTGTCCGGCAGGATTCCAGGGGAGATTTGTGGAAGACGGTAACGTCGGATTTTTCAGAGAGCCTGCGGTTTGTGAGGAGAGAGAAGCCGGAGATCGGAAAAGTGGTGCTTTTAGCCTGCGGGATCAATCTGTTTTTATCCTCCATGATCCTGGTAGGCATGCCCTATATCATTACAGAGGTGCTGAGGTTTGAAACAGGGACGGCCAATCGGCTCTACGGCTTTGCGGAAGGAACAATGGCGGCAGGCGGGCTCCTGGGCGGTATCTGCGCGGGCGTGTTCGGCGGCAGGCTGTCAATCCGGAAGGCCGGCAATCTGATCATAGCCGGCACCGCGGCAGCGCTTCCGATGGGTGCGGCACTGGGGCTGTTTTCCTCGGCAATGCTGAACTATGCGGTAATGACGGGATGCTGCTTTGCCATTATGATCGTTTCCACGATATTTACCATACAGATGATGGCATTTGTGCAGACAGAAACCCCGCAGAACCTGATCGGAAAGGTGATCGCCGTGATCCTCACCCTGTCCATGTGCGCGCAGCCGTTGGGAAACGCCTTCTATGGCTTTCTGTTTGAGATCTGCGCAGGAGCGGAGTTTGCGGTGGTTCTGTTTGCGGGCGGTATCTCTCTGGTGATCGCAGTCTGCTCAAGAAGGATATTCATGGGCATTTCAGGAAATGAATGATCAAAGGAATCGTATACTGCGCGTCGGATCAATCTGCCGGGAAAGAGGAGCACGGCCGCGAAAGGAATCCCCGAACGTTATACATTTCCGATCAGAACCGTCACTGTAAAGGTATCTTCCGTATAAGAGATATCCAGAGTGCCGCTGTACTTTTCCACCACTTCCCGTACATTTGCCAGGCCCAGGCCGTGAGCGTCCGACTCTTCCTTGTCGGATACAAGCCGGCCCCTATGCTCCTGGACGGCATTTACTTTTGTGTTTGTAATTTCAAAGGTGAAATAACCGTTTTCCGTCACTCTGGCCTTTAAGGAGATACGGCGTTTCTCATGGTCGGGAATCTTCGCAGAGGCTTCGACGGCATTGTCCAGGGTATTGGAAAACAGGCAGCAGAGGCTGATCGGGTCGATGCCGGTCAGTCTGTCCAGGTCAATATGGAAAAAAACGTCGATTCCCTGCTCCAGCGCCAGATTGTATTTGGCATTGAGGACAGCGTTGAGGATGCTGTTCTTGCAAAAGACACGGGTGCGGGCCGCCAGCTGCATCCCGATTTCCTCCATATAGTGCTCGGCATCCTCTGTATTCCCTGAACGGAACAGGGACTGGATCACGCCCAGATGATTGTTCATATCATGGCGGAATCTGCGGATCTCAGTCTGATTTTGCTCCAGCTCTTCATATGAAGCGCTGGACTCACTGGAGCTGGCCATCCGTTATACAGGAAAGGATATGGATGAACAGAGACGGTATTTTGACGTGGAATATGAAAGGCAGGCTTCCTTTCTATCGGCTTCTGATTTTGCGAGGATTTCCGGGAGTCAGGTTACGCTGGGCAAGGGGGAGTACCTGACCGTTGCCGCAGAAGGGATCCCGGAGTCCTTCTGGACTGATTATGACTGCCTGAACGCAATCCGCTTTCCCGGCTCCGAAGAGGAGATGGAGCCGCGGTTTATGGGTACCGTGGAGTGCGGCAACCTGACCCTGGTCAGCGATCCTTTTGCCTTTGTGCTGTCGGACGAGGACTACCGACGGTTTGCCGAAGAGATTTCGGAGGAAGAGAAGGAAAAACATATCCTGTTTAACGTGAAGCATGTGATGGAAACCTATGATTTCGCAGACGCGCTGGAGCGGGAAATGACCGCCCGGGCAACAGCGCTTTCCAATCATTATACGCTGTATGACGTCCGGGAGGAGGAACTGGCGCTGGCGGAAGGCAGGGACTACAGCTATGCCGGAGAGATCGATCTGTTACCGGACAATCCCCGGCTGCTCCAAGATTGGAAGTATGCCCCCTTTTCCAAAGTCCTGCTGCAGGCGGAAGCCATGGAAATGGTAGCGGTATTTGTCCTGCTCAGTATCTATGTCTCTGTGATCTCGCTGACGGCGGCAGGCATGATGAGCTATGTCCGGAGCATCACCATTGCCATAGACAACCGGCAGCTGTTTGAGGATCTGAAAAAGCTGGGGGCGGACAGGGCGTATGTGGAACGGGTCCTCCGGGTGCAGCTGCGCCGGATCTTCGCTTATCCTGTGGCGGCAGGGTGCATGATCTCCGGAGGCTTTTCCCTGCTTTTGACGTATTTTAACGATCTGAGCCTGCAGCCCTTTGAGGTGAAAATGCTGATGGCGGAGATTTTGCTGATGGCCGCGATCGCCGGAGTGATGTACGGAGTGTACCGGGGAGCCTACCGGACGGCGGGGAGGATCGCGGGCAGGGAAGACAGTTGACATTAGATATACCTCTACAGGCTGAGAAAAAATCAGAAGAAACAAAATAGAGTATTTAAGAGCAGGTGTGTAAAAAATGGATATCTCCGATACCACCTGCTCTTTTTATTACAAAAACGGATGCCATGCAAGGGAGTCGGCCGCCCAATCTGCAGGTCATGGATCGATCAGCCTTTGACACCGCCGGACGCAAGGCCGCTGACCAGATTCTTTTCAATGCCCATGAACAGGATCACGACAGGAACGATGGCAAACAGGGACGCCGCGAACAGATACTGCCACTCGATCATATTGTAGCCGTTGAATACATTGATCCCGACCGTCAGAGGTTCCTTCTCGCTGGTGGAGATCAGGCACAATGCAACGGTGTACTCGTTCCATGCATTGATGAAGATAAAGATCAGTGTGGTCACGATCCCGGGAGCCGCCACAGGGAGCAGAACCTTGGTCATGCCCTGGATACGGTTGCAGCCGTCGATGGTGGCCGCCTGTTCCATCTCCGCGGAGATCCCCATAAAGGTTCCCCGCAGCAGCCATATGGTAAATGCCTGATTAAATGCGGCATTGATAAAGATCAGCCCGAGAATGCTGTCAGTCAGGGTCAGGATCGACATGACCTTATAAATACCGATCAGCAGGACCACCGGAGCAAACATCTGGGAAACAATGACAAATCCCAGAAATGCGGTCTGCCCTTTAAACTTCATACGTGCCAGCGCGTAAGCGGCCGGAATGCCGCAGAGCATGGCGATGATCGTGGAGCCGCCGGCGATCATAAGGGAGTTGAGCATATAATTTGCCATGGGCGCCCGGCTCCAGATATCAATGAAGTTGGACCACATTGCATTGATCGGAAGGATCGTGCCGTTCATGGAGAAAATCTCGGCTCTGCTTTTGAGGGCAGTGCAGAACATGGCAAAGTATGGATACAGCGTGATAATGCAGACGATGATCACAACAAGGTAAAGCAGGACACGGAGCACGGTCCCTTTGAAGGTAAGCTGTTTTTTTGCCATATCATTCATCCCCTTTCTTCAAGGTATAGACCATGTAAACGCTGGAGCACAGCAGCAGGATCATGAAACCGATGACGGAAACCGCAGCCGCCTGTCCCTGCTTCCCGTTATAGAACGCCAGCTTGTAAAGGTAGGTGACCAGAGTATCCGTATGGTTGGCAGGATCCCCTTTGGTGATCGTCCAGATGATCGGGAAGGAGTTGAATACGTAAATGATATTCAGCACCGTACTGACCGTCAGGGAAGAACGGACCAAAGGCAAGGTGATGCTAAACAGCTTCTGCCAGTAGTTGGCTCCGTCCACAGTAGCCGCCTCATAATAAGTGGAATCAATGCTTTGCAGGCCGGACAGCACGCAGAACGTGACAAAGGGGATCGTAACAAAGATACCGCAGGCGATCTCCCAGGTAAAGTAGGCTTCCGGTGTCGGGGTCCAGTTGATGGACTGTTCGATGATCCCGAGGCGGAGCAGAAGCGTATTCAGCGTACCGTAATCGGTGTCGATGATGAACTTCCATGCGCTGGCCTGGATGACCAGAGTTGTCGCCCATGGAAAAACCATGATGGCTCGGGCAATCTTCCGGCCGCGGAACTCATTGTTCAGGATCAGGGCAAGTATAAAACCTAATATCGTGGACAGTACCACGACCGCCACAGTCCAAACGATCGTATTTTTCAGGACAAGCTTGAAAGCGGAGCTGTTCAGAACCTTGGTGAAGTTGGCAAAGCCGGAAAATCCTTTGATGATTCCTGCCTTGCTGACGTCACTGAGCGACATCCTGAAGACGAATATGATGGGAACCAGAATAAAGACCGCCATCAGGATAATACTGGGTAGAATCCAGATATAAGGTTCTACCTTGCGAAAAGATTTATTTTTCACGGGGACACCTCCCTATATTTTCTCAAATCTGTTAAAAACATATTGCTCGAAAAACTCTCATTCGCTGCTTTTTCTATCGCGCATCCATGCACAAAAGCGGCAGAAATAGAAAAATGGACCCGGCCGCTACAGCCGGGCCCACTACATATGCCATAAAATCCACTGTTACGGTACGTGTCCCGAAAAGGACACGGCACAGCACTTATTCCGCAACTTCAGCCTGGAGTTCGTCTAACAGCTCCTGAACATTACCTCCCAGCAATGCCTGCTGCTCTACATTGATCACGCCCTGTTTTACGTCATCCCATTCCGTCTTAGCGGTCGGATAGAACTTACAGCTTCCTACGATATCAACCCAGCTTGCCATGCTTTCATCTTCCTTTGCCAGGATCTCTCCGCCGGTGGAAGTAGCAGGCAGGAAGCCTTCCATCAGAACCCATTCGGAATAACGTGCATCCTCATAGAAGTAATCGAAGAAGGTCTTGATCGCTTCCAGTTCCGCATCAGAGTAGCCGTTGTCGAAGCACATGAAACGGTCCATAACACCTGCGGAAACAGATTCGTTGTCACCGTTTGTCGGAATCGGTGCTACTTCGTAGTTCACGGTATATCCGCCGTCCGAAATATATGTAGGAATGCTGTTCGGGCCGATCATCATGGCAACCTGTCCCGCACCGAACATATCCTGCAGGTCATAACGGGTATCGTTGGAAGGATCGCTGTTGGTATAGCCGTCATTGACCAGACCGATGGCATACTCAACCGCCTCTACGTTCTCCGCGCTGTTCAGCGCCCAGTTATTGTCGTCGTCCACGAATCCGCCGCCGTTGTTCCAGGTGTAGTAAGCGAATGCTGCCTGACCTTCGTCAGTGGTCATGTCAATGCCCCACGGATAGATCTTGGAATCGTAAGCCTTGATGGCCTCGCATGCCGCGGTCAGTTCGTCCCATGTGGTCGGGATCTCTACCTTCGCAGCCTCTAAGATATCCTTGTTCACATACAGGGCACGTGCGGAAGCAAGGTCCGGAATCGCCCAGATGGTGCCGTCTACATCGGACTGCTCCAGGAATGCGGGATACATCTTGTCGTAAGTCTCCTGGGAAACAAAGTCCGCTGCCGGGAGCAGAAGGTCGTCTGCCTGATAATTGGCAAATACGTCGATGTTCAGGATGTCAGGCGCGTCGTTGTTGGAGATCCGGGTATTCACTACGGTATAGATGTCATTCCAGGATTCCACTTCTACCGTCAGATCGATGTCCGGATATTCTGCCGTGAAATCCTTCACAAAATCCGCCCACCATTTTGTGGTGTTCTGACCATACTGAGCAGCGATCACATTGATGGAAACCTTTTCCCCGGAACCGCCGTCGTCCGTTGCTTCCTCCTCGGTGCTCTCTTCGGTGGAACTGCCGCTGTCATCGGCGTCGCTGCTGCTGTTGCCGCCGCCACCGCCGCAGGCAGTCAGTCCACATGTCAGGGTAAGGGCCAGAAACAGTGCTACAAACTTCTTCATAACTTAAATCCTCCTTTTTTCATTTATCTGTGAAGTTAATAAAAAGTATATCATGTAAAAAGGTTTTGGTCAACATTTATATTGTAAAAAAGAAAAGTAAAAGGAAAATATACAAAATAACTAAAAATGATTAAAAATATAAATGCTGTCCCTATAAAATATGTGATTTATCACAAAACAAAGCGTTTTATCCGGAGAAAATATTGTTAAAATTTTGCGGGTGAGTTTATTGCTTCATTTTCGAATTCCGATATTGCAGCGGCGTTACCCCATATTTTGCCTTAAATGCCGTCTGGAAATGGGAAATCCCAGTTCTTTCTTGAACCTTCGCGTAATGGTGGAGCGGCTCATATTGATGTGCTTTGCCACATCGTTTACCGGGATCGGTTCATTCGTATGCTGGGAAATATACTGTATGCAGGAAAAGACCTCCCGGGACATCCCGGCAGGAATTTTCTGGCCCGCTACCCGCTCTGTAAAATCAATCAGCATCGTATACTGCAGCGAATTGATATCGTCTGTCCTACGGAGTTTTTCCATCTCCTGGATATAATTGTCGCTCTGCAGGAGATGCCGGTCTGTGACTATGCGCCGGATAAGTTATATCACAGCTATATGGTCTATGGGAAGTCAGAAGTGAAGATCGGGGCACTGATCAAAGGCCAGCCGGTGTATGTGCGGGTGGATGCATTTAATGAGAGTGGGATTGAAGAAGGCGATGTGAAGCAGGTATAAGTGAAGGAGGATTGCGTGATGAAAAGACAGGTATTTAACCCATATTTACCGCTGGATACCTATATTCCTGACGGAGAGCCGCATGTGTTCGGCGACAGGGTCTATGTATACGGAAGCCACGATGCGGAAGGCGGAGAATATTACGCATGATGCTAAAGACAGATTTATTGGCGGGATAGAAACAGGAACCTATATCGGATTCAAATATTTTGAATTTGCCGGGAATGAAAAATTAAAGATCACTACCCGCGGAACCGGGCAGGGAAAGATCTTTGTATCCGTACAGATGGATGGGGAGCCGGTTGCGGAGATAGCAGTAAAAGCATCTGAGGACTGGACAGATTCAGAGAGTGTCGGTATAACCGGATTGGAAGGAAAGCAGGCATTATTCTTGAAATATGTTGGTGAGCAAACAATCTCTTTATTAAAAATAGAGTTTTGCTGATGATTTTATGACATTGCCATCCGTTACAGTTCACTGGCAATGTCATTTTTTCTTCTTATACAATTTGCAGAATTTAATGGCAATACTAAAAAAAATGGTGTATTATATAACCAAGAATTTTTGTCAATGATTATTGTGAAAAGGTCGATCAAGGGAGGGACTGTTATGTCAACATTACAGAATCAGATTACACAATCTCTGGAAGGGCTTTCAGACGACAGTTTGAGCTTTATTCTTGATATGATACAACGATTTGTGATGCCTGCAGAATCAAAAAATAAGAGTATAAATTATAACGTTGTACAAGGAAAAAAGCGCAGGCTTGGAAGCATGAAAGGACAGAAATTTATTGCAGACGGTCATGATATTGATGAGTGCAATGACGAAATTGCAAGATTGTTTGGGGTGGATGACTGATGAAAATTTTATTAGACACACATATTGCAATTTGGGCGGTATTGGACTCAGAAGAATTGTCGGATGCGGCAAAGGCAATGATACTTGACATGGATAATGAAATTTACTACAGTGCCGCTTCTATATGGGAGATTACAATTAAACACATGGCTCACCCGGAGTCATTTTTATACAGTGGGAAACATCTTGAGAAAGGGTGCGAAGCGAATGGTTTTATATCATTGCCAATATTTAATAAACACTCAGCTCAGTTAGAAACTTTGAGACGTCCACAGGGCGCTCCACCACATAAAGATCCCTTTGACAGAATTCTGCTTGCGCAGGCGAAAGCAGAAGGGATGAAGTTCATGACACATGACAGCCTGATTCCATATTATAATGAATCTTTTGTTATCAGTGTTTAACATAAATTCTGCGCAATAAAAATGTCATTGCTATCCCCCTGTACTGACAGGTAGAATACGAATTTGCTTGACAATGTTAATTTATTTCAGTATATTAAACATTAATTGGAAATGATGTTTAGATTAACATAGTATTGTTAACAGAAATGGAGGACATTGATGGCAAAGGGAGTAACTTTGGCAGATATTGCGGAAAAAGTGGGGGTAAGCAGTGTCGCTGTGTCGAAAGCATTATCAGGAAAGCCGGGAGTCAGTGATGAAATGAGGCTTAAGATTAAGCGTGTTGCAGAACGGATGGGATACATACCGAATCCATCCGTAAAACCAGCGAATACGGAGACGGGAAATATTGGAGTGATCATTCCGGAACATTATTACGGACATTCTCTTTCCTTTTATGGAAAATTGTATGAGGCAGTTGTGAAGACATTGTATGACTATAAATATTTCGGTATATTGGAACTGCTTTCTAAAGAGAATGAGCTGAGCGGCAACATTCCGAAGGTCATGGAGGACTGGAAGGTGGATGGCTTGATCCTTATGGGGCAGATGGATGAGCATTATATCGATCAGATGGTCAGACAGGCTGACCTGCCCGTATTCTTCCTGGATACCTATATGCCTTCTATTACGTTTGATACCGTGATATCGGATGGATATTATGGAACGTATCTGCTTACAAATTATCTGATCAGCCTGGGACACAGAAAGATAGGATTTGTGGGGAGTGTTGAGGCGACCTACAGCATTTCGGATCGTTTCTGGGGATACCGTAAAGCATTACGCGAGGGGCATATAGAATTTGATGAGAAGTGGGAGATACCAGACCGTGACGATAATGGGAAGACCTTTGGCAAAATCGTGACAGGAAAGACGGAGCTGGACGCATATGTGTGCAATTGTGATTTTACTGCGCATATATTGATTCAGAATCTGGAGGGAATGGGGTATTCCATCCCAGAAGATATATCGGTAGTAGGCTTTGATGATTTTCTGCCGATTGGGATTGGCATGGGTATGAAGGAGGACAGGATTACAACCTACCATGTTGATATGAATCGGATGGCGGAAGTATGTGTACGCTCTTTAATCCGAAAAATAAAGCAAAAAAAATATGAAGAAGGCATCCAGATTGTGACGGGAAAGATAATTGAGAAAAAAACGGTAAAAAAACGGAATTGAAAATAAAAAAGGAAAGTAGGGCTGTTGTGCTGAACCGGATTAAGGTTTCGGGCACAACAGCCTTTTTTTGTTCTATAGGGTTAGAAGAAAATAAATCAATGGAACATGATTTATAAAATATTTCATTGATTTATAAAAATGACGAAAATTAGAGGTTTTATAGTGATAATATACAAAAATCAATAAATAATTTTGTTTATTATCACGAATGTGATTAGAATGATATAAAAGCATTGATTTATTTGATTAACCGTGATATAGTTTTATTAACTTAAAAAGGTTAATTCAAAAAACTTCGATATTTACGGATGGAGTTGATGAGAATGCGGCAGAAAAAGAAAATAAAATTGGAAAACATTGCCAGGGAGCTTAACACAAGTACCGTTACTGTATCGAATGCTTTAAATGGCAAAAAAGGGGTGGGAGAAGAGCTGCGCAGAAAAATACTGGACAGGGCAGCAGAATTGGGATACCGTCCCCCGCAGAATCCGGTAAAAAAAGAACAAGGGCTGCATTATATAGGGGTTATCGCTGCGGAAAACGGTATGAAAGAAGTTTCGCCAGCACAGATGGAGATTTATAAAGAAATCGTCCGGGAGGCCGGAACAAAGAAATGTGTGACATGTATGGATTAAGGTTCTAAGGCTTTACGGCCCTAAAACAATAAAGAAAGAAAAGAGGAGAAGAAAGATGAAAAAGGCGACAATGAAAAAAGCGTTATCAGTAGTACTTGCCACATCTATGGCGATGTCTATGGCAGCCTGCGGTAACAAGGGAGAAGACAAGGGAGGCGCATCAGGAGGAGATGAAACATTTGATGTAACCATTGACCAGATCAAGCTTGGGGAAGATTATACGGACATCAAAGCGGACTTAAAGTTTCTCACACATAAGACGGATATCATTGATACGGATCTGAAAGGTTATGTAGAGGATTTCCAGAAAATGTATCCGAATGTCAATATCGAGTATGAAGGGATCACAGATTATAATAACGATATTACGACACGTATCTCTACCGGCGACTGGGGGGATATCTGCATGGTGCCGACAACGGTGGATAAGGATGAATTTGAAAACTATTTTGTAAGCTTTGGCGATAAGGATGCCCTTTCAGACATCTATGAGGCAGACATGTTGAATGATAAGACCTATCAGAACCAGGTATATGGACTTCCCTCTATGGCAAATGCGTTTGGTATTGTTTATAACAAAGCGGTGTTTGAAAAAGCGGGCGTAAAAGAGACCCCAAAAACGCCGGATGAATTTCTGGACGCTCTGCAGAAAGTGAAGGACAAGACAGATGCTATTCCCATGTACACTAACTTTGCGGCCGGCTGGACGATGACAGCATGGGATGCCTATATTGACGGCACTGCTACAGGAGATGCAGACTGGGTTAACACAGGGCTTACAAAGGGGGAGAACCCATTCGCGGACAGAGGGGACGGAACCGGTCCGTACGCAGTCTATTACACACTCTATGAAGCGGTACATAGAGGCCTGACCGAAGACGATCCGACAACGACTGACTGGGAAGGAAGCAAGAGTATGCTCAATGAAGGCAAGATCGGCTGTATGGCGCTTGGTTCCTGGGTTGTTTCGCAGGCACAGGCTGCGGGACCGAACAGCGGGGATGTCCAGTATATGGCATTTCCAATCACCGTTGACGGAAAGCAGTATGTAGGCGCAGGCCCTGACTTCTGCTATGGGATCAACTGCAACAGTTCGGCGGACGAAAAGACTGCAGCGATGTGTTATGTAAAGTACCTGGTAGA
Organism: uncultured Clostridium sp.; assembly: GCA_964415625.1. Classification (GTDB taxonomy): domain Bacteria; phylum Bacillota; class Clostridia; order Lachnospirales; family Lachnospiraceae; genus Schaedlerella. The sequence continues at coordinate 4,721 of CAYQBE010000064.1, read as the reverse complement.
AAAATCCGGATTTGCCCAGAGCCAGGGCGGGCTCTCCATTGTGAAAGGCGATGCTTATCCGGAAGCGCTCTCTTCCTTAAAAGAGATGGATGTTGTGGTCAATAAACCGGCGGCAAGCGGCGAAGAAAATTTATATAATGATATCAATAATGATTCTGAATTAGGAATTAATGTATCTGGTGCAGTTCCGACACAGGTTGTAGAAGAGGCAGTATCAGAAACGAAGACCTTCGAAGAGATGGTCGATGAATGGAATGAAAAATGGACGGCTGCCCAGGAGTCAAACGGTGTGACACATTGATAAAGTGTCGGTACATTTCAGAGGAAAAGGGGCAGGCAATCTGCCCCTTTTTTTGACCATATCCCGGGAAAGAAGCGGTAAATCTTATCAGGCGGCCCGGGAACGTGCCTTACAGGGAAAGGAGAGTGTGGGATATATGAACACGAAGACACAGAAGAGTTTTAGAGAGTGGATTGCTTCGGGAAAGATCAACCGGAGGCTCTGTATTTTTACATTTATGCTGGTGCCGGTCGCGCTGCTGATCGTGTTTACCTATATACCGTTCGCAACAATGGTCGGTTACAGCTTTTATGATATGAAGTATATTGGTTCCAGGGAATTTGTGGGCTTGAAAAATTATATAGAAGTATTTACAAGGCAGGACTGTTTTCAGGCGTTGAAGCTGAGCCTGTATTATATTGTGGCATCCTTCATACAGCTTGCCATCGCACTGTATTTTGCCTCTGTCCTGAGTTTTAAGACGACATGCGGAGGTCTGTTTAAGGGACTGATGTTCTTCCCTTATCTGGTATGCGGTATTGCGGTCGGTTTCGTATTCCGGTTCTTCTACACCAGAGGTTTTGTGCTGGATACGGTTCTCCAATGGTGCGGGATGAACCTGGATAAGCTGCCGTATTGGCTGAAGGATACGAGTATCAATAACGTCTCGCTTGCGGCGACCTCCATATGGAGGTATATGGGACAGAGCATGGTGATGTATATCGGCGCGATCATGTCTGTCGATGGCTCTCTTTATGAAGCAGGAGCAATCGACGGAGCAAACAGTTTTCAGAAGCTGATCTATATTACGCTGCCAAATATCAAGACCATTATTGTCCTGAATATGATTCTGTCCATCTCCGGTTCACTGAGTGTATTCGAGCCGCCTTATGTTATCACCGGCGGTGATTTTGGAACAGGGACCTACTTCGTGATCATGCATAAGCTGGCGCATGAGAGCCAGAAAGTCGGGCTTGCTTCGGCGATGGCGATCGTCCTGCTGGTACTGATCATGATCGTGACCATGATCCAGAAGTGGGTAGAGCGCTATTACTTCGGGGTCGGGGACCAGGAGCCGATCCACGCCGTCAAAAAACGTGAGAAACAAATGAGATTACGTGCAGAACAGATGAAAGCAGAGGGGAAAGGGGGCGCGCGGTAATGTCAGCAGCAAAAGCAAAGAAAATATTGTGGACGGTTTTAAAGTATTTCACTCTGATCTTAGGCGGGTTTGTATCGCTGCTTCCGCTTGTGGTATGTGTGATCACAGCATTTAAAACACCGGAAGAATATGCCTCTACGAATGTAATGACGATGCCGGAGAGCTGGACGAATTTTGACAACTTCCTGCAGGCATGGCAGCAGGCCAACATGGGAGTCGCATTTAGAAATTCAGTGATCATTCTGGTATTCGTACTGATCGGTTCGATTCTGACCGGCTCCATGCTTGCTTATGTGCTCAGCCGCTTCAAATTCAAAGGAAACGGGCTGATCCGGAACATGTTTTTGTTTGCGTCGCTGCTCCCCGGGATCGCGATGCAGGTATCGGTGTATAAGATCATGTACACCCTTGGATGGATCAACTTCCTTCCAGGATACATTATCATGATGTGCGGTACAGATATCATATCCATCTATATATTCATCCAGTTCTTTGAGAATATATCGGATTCTCTGGATGAATCAGCCATTATGGACGGATGTACATATTTTGGAGTGTTTTTCCGGATTCTGCTGCCGCTTTTGAAACCGGCGATCGTAACCGTCATGATCTTAAAGGGCGTCAGTGTATACAACGAATATTATACGGCCAATCTGTACCTGCAGGATAAGAACCATCTGGTTACAGTCGCAACGTCATTATTCAAGTTTACAGGGCCTCTGGGCAATCAGTATAACTATATCTGCGCAGGTGTGATCATTACCATGATTCCTGCCCTGATCGTCTTTATTCTGTGCCAGAAACAGATCTACAGCGGCCTGACGCAGGGCGCTGTCAAAGGATAAGTGCGCCCAGAAAAAAGGGCGGCCGCAAGGCAGATTCGGCATTTGTATAAAATACGTTTTCGCGTGAACAGCGCGGCAAATGCGCTGTTCTGTGCGGAGCGGTTACCAGGAAGCATTATAAAAAAAGAGGAAACATAGAAAGAGGAGTTATCATGAGCGAAGTTAAGATTATTGGGGCGGACGTGCCCAATATGCCGTGGCAGGAACGGCCCGGTACGGCAAAGGCATGGATGCCTGTATGGAGATATAAAGAGAATCCGATCATCGGCCGGAACCCGGCGGAAGGGGTGGCGAGGATCTTCAACAGTGCGGTCATGCCATACAAGGGAGAATTTATCGGCGTGTTCCGCGGTGAACAGACCAACGGAATCCCGTACATTTATCTGGGAAGAAGCAAAGACGCCATACACTGGGAATTTGAGAAGAATAAGATTCCTTTTAAAGATGAAGAAGGCAATGATTTCATGCCGAAATACGCCTACGATCCAAGACTGGTGAAGGTGGAGGACACGTATTATCTGATCTGGTGCCAGGATTTTTATGGGGCTTCCATCGGAATCGCAAAGACACAGGACTTTGAAAATTTCACACGGATTGAAAATCCATTTCTGCCGTTTAACAGAAATGCGGTATTATTTCCAAGAAAAGTAAACGGTAAATTCCTCATGCTGTCGAGACCCAGCGACAGCGGACATACGCCGTTTGGGGATATCTTTATTTCCGAGAGCCCGGATATGGAATACTGGGGAAAGCACCGCCACGTGATGGGCAAAGGAACCGAGTGGTGGCAAAATGTGAAGATCGGCGGCGGAGCGGCCCCGATTGAAACCAGTGAGGGATGGCTTTTATTCTACCATGGAGTCACCGGAACCTGCAATGGGTTTGTATACAGCATCGGAGGGGCGATCCTGGATATTGACGAACCTTCCATCGTAAAATACCGCTGTGAGACATTTCTCCTTACACCGGAGGAATGGTATGAGGAACGGGGGCTTGTTCCGAATGTTACATTTCCCTGCGCGACCATCCAGGATGCCAAGAGCGGAAGGATCGCCATCTATTACGGAGCGGCGGATACTTATGTAGGGCTTGCGTTTACAAAGGCGGATGAGATCGTGGATTACATCAAGTCCCATAGTGTGCTTACGCAGGAAGATACGGAAATTGGAAGAAGGTAGGGAACTCATGTTTGCTGCAGAAATAAAAGAACATCTGACCGGAAAGCTGATCCCCTTTTGGAAAGGCATGAAAGATGATGATTTCGGAGGGTTTTATGGATATCTGGGATATGACCTTACGCTGGATAAAAAAGCGGTCAAGGGCTGTATCCTGAACAGCCGGATCCTCTGGTTTTTCTCCAATGCATATCTGCTGCTGGGGGAAGAAGAGCTGCTTACGTTTGCAGAGCAGGCGTTCCGGTTCCTCAGGGACTATGGCATGGATCCGGAGTTCGGAGGAGTCTACTGGTCGCTTACTTATGACGGGAAACCGGAAGATACGACGAAGCATACTTATAACCAGGCATTTGCGGTGTACGCACTGTCATCCTATTATGACGCGTCGGGAGATGGGGAAGCGCTGGAGATGGCGAAAGGACTTTTTGCGCTGATCGAGAAAAAATGTAAAGACAAGTACGGCTATCTGGAAGCGTTTGACCGCAGATTTGAACCGGCCGAGAATGATAAGCTGTCGGAGAATGGGGTCATGGCGGAAAAGACGATGAATACGCTGCTGCATGTATTCGAAGCCTATACGGAATTGTACCGCGTATCGAAGGATGCGCGTGTGGCTGACCAACTCAGGTTCATACTGAACCTGGTGTCAGACAAAGTATATAACAGGAACATGGGACGCCAGGAGGTGTTTTTTGACAGGACATGGAATACGCTGATCGATCTGTATTCTTATGGACACGATATTGAAGCGGCCTGGCTGATCGACCGGGGGCTTGCGGTTCTGGGAGACCCCAAATATACGGAAAAGCTGTCGCCTATTACGGCGGAGATTACGGAAAACATATATAACCGCGCCTATATAGATCATTCGCTTGTCAATGAAGCGGAAAACGGCGTTGTGGATGAGACCAGGGTCTGGTGGGTGCAGGCCGAGGCAGTCGTGGGGTTTTTGAACGGCTTTCAGCGTTTTCCGGAAGAAAAGAAATATCTGGAGGCATCGAAGGATATCTGGAAGTATATCCGGGAACATCTGGTCGATCAGAGAGAGGGATCCGAATGGTACGCGGCTCTTGATCCGGACGGAAAGCCGGAGGAAAAGCCGATCGTGGAACCATGGAAATGTCCGTACCATAATGGCAGGATGTGCTTTGAGGTAATAAGGAACTGTATGGAAATAACCTAAACATCTTGCTTGTCTATTTCTCCGGCTGCACAGGTCAAAAAGCCTCGACGTAGCCCACTACGCCTGCGTTTTTTGA
>CAYQBE010000063.1:0-26023 GCA_964415625.1 uncultured Clostridium sp. | reverse complement strand
AGGAAACTTCTCCGAATTTTCCTATAGAACAAAAACCCTCCGGGGGATGCGCACTCATAAGGAAAATGGCTGCCCTTGTGAAATGGCTGAATGGCCATAATGGGATGCATTTAGGAATATCACATTTTAAAGTTTCCCTGCATAATATAAAGGAAGGCTGTGCAGGATATCATCCGGGAACGCGAATGGCCTTCGGGGGCCGGGTACAGCGTGTTTCCGAGAATGCTTTTGAGGGAAAAGGGAGGTTATCACATGAAGAATATTTTCAAAAGTCTGCCGTTTCGGCTTCTGCTGGGAGTTGCGGCAGGGATCATCATCGGGCAGTTTGCCAATGAGACCGCAATGAACGTGGTTGTGACCATCAAGTATATTTTAGGACAGCTGATCACATTCTGTGTTCCGCTGATCGTGATCGGTTTTATTGCCCCGTCCATCACAAAACTGGGAAATAACGCGTCACGGATCTTGGGGGTGGCGGTGGTATGTGCGTATGTTTCATCCATATTGGCGGCATTTCTGTCCATGGCGGCCGGGTACGGCCTGATCCCATATCTTTCCATCGCGTCCGATGTGGAAGGATTGAAAGAATTGCCGGAGGTGGTATTCCAGCTTGACATTCCGCAGATCATGCCGGTCATGAGCGCGCTGGTATTCTCTGTTCTGGTGGGGCTGGCCGCGACCTGGACGAAGGCTTCCGCGACGACCCGGCTTCTGGATGAATTTCAGAAGATCGTGCTGGAGATCGTAAAGCGGGTCGTGATCCCGCTGCTGCCTGTATTTATCGCATTTACCTTCTGCTCCCTGTCCTATGAAGGGACGATTACGAAGCAGCTTCCGGTCTTCATCAAAGTCGTACTGATCGTAATGGCGGGACATTTTATCTGGATGGCAGTGCTCTATACGGTGGGCGGGATTTATTCCGGAAAAAATCCCTTCCATGTGATCCGGAATTACGGCCCGGCCTATATCACGGCGGTAGGAACCATGTCCTCTGCGGCCACACTGGCGGTTGCATTGAACTGCGCGAAAAAATCAGAGCCCACCCTTCGGGACGACATGGTGGACTTTGGGATTCCGTTGTTTGCCAATATCCATCTCTGCGGCTCTGTATTGACCGAGGTATTCTTTGTGATGACCGTATCCAAGATTCTGTACGGCACGATCCCGCCGGTAGGTACCATGCTTTTGTTCTGCCTGCTTCTGGGTGTATTTGCCATCGGGGCGCCTGGCGTGCCGGGCGGAACGGTCATGGCATCCCTGGGGCTGATCACAGGCGTACTTGGATTCGATGAGACGGGCACCGCGCTGATGCTGACCATCTTCGCGCTGCAGGACAGCTTCGGTACTGCCTGCAACGTGACCGGAGACGGGGCGCTGACCATGCTCCTGACCGGATATGTGGAGCGGCATAAGATTGAGAAGCAGGAGATCCGGATCGACTTTTAAGCCGGCCGGTAACATCGCTGCATTCATTACGAAGTGAACAGTAGGCTCTATTTACCCGGTTACAATAATTCCGAATTCTGCAGGGTGGGATTGAAGGCATCCTGGATGGTGCGGATGGGCCTGTCATCCAGGACATAATCCGGAGGGAGCTGCCGGGGCGACATTCCTGTCATATTTTTAAATACCCGGTTAAAATGCCGTATGGTGTCGAATCCGCACCGCGCGGAAATCTCCGTGATAGAGAGGTCTGACTTCTGATCCTGGAGCAGTTCCACCGCATGCTTTAATTTGACGGAATTTAGATACTGGGAAAAGGTCATGCCGGATATCTTCCGGAAAAATTTGGAAAAATAGGGTTCCGAGAGCCCCATAAACGCAGCTGCATCAGAAAAGGTGATGTAGCTGTATTTATTTTCAATCTCATCCAGCAGGCGTTTATAGTGGGAAATGGAAGAACCTTCGCCTGCCCCTGTCTTTTCTGCCAGCTCTTCTCCCCGGAAGATCCGGATCATCAGGGAAGCAATGGATTCACAGCATTGGAGCTCAAAAAAGGGCCGGCGCTCTTCCAATTCCCGGCGGATTCCCTCCAGACATTCCAAAATGTCATACGGATGTGCAAGCTTTGCCTGGCGGAGCTGATAGCTGCCCAGCAGATCCTGTATGATGGCGGAATCAAACAGTGCCATTTCCACAATGCTGTCTTCTTCACTTTTGATATAATGGACCTCCCCGCTGCCCAGAAAAACCGCGTCTCCGGAAACCAGGCGGTACTTCTGGTGGTTGTTGGAAACCGTAACGGCTCCTTGTTCTATGTAGATCAATTCACTTTCCAGGTGCCAGTGGGGGAGGTTGTGGAGGTTCCGGTAACGGCCGGTCCACACGCGTTCCCTGCCTTCATAATTTCTTTTTTCAAAATTTGCTAACATAAGAGATCCTTTTTTTGAACTTTTCTTTCATTTTATATCAAAGATTAATAAATGTCTATAATTGGATAACTATTTTCTTTCAATAATTCCAGATTTACAGTATACTATATTTAACAAAGATGTAAACAGTAATGATTTGTGTTACAGGAAAGGAGCAATCAGATTATGGACAAAATGAAAACAGCAGAGATCATCCGTGCGGGTCAGACGGTATTGGGAATTGAATTTGGTTCCACACGGATCAAGGCCGTTCTGGTGGATACGGACAATGCCCCTATCGCATCCGGAGGGCATGACTGGGAGAACCGGTTTGAGAACAACATCTGGACCTATTCCATGGAGGACATCTGGGCAGGACTGAAGGACTGCTACGGAAAGCTGAAGGAGGATGTGAAAAGCCAGTACGGCGTGTCACTGACGAAGGTGGGAAGCATCGGATTCAGCGGTATGATGCACGGCTATCTCCCGTTTGACGGGGAGGGGAGGCTTTTGGCGCCGTTTAGGACCTGGAGAAATACCATTACCGGAGAGGCTTCGGACAAGCTTTCCGAAGTGTTCCGCTTCCATATCCCCCAGCGCTGGAGCATCGCCCATCTGTATCAGGCGATCCTGAACGGGGAGGAGCACGTGAAGGATATCCGCTTCCTGACGACGCTGGCAGGCTATATCCACTGGAAGCTGACCGGGGAAAAGGTGATCGGCATTGGGGAGGCGGCCGGCATGTTCCCCATTGATTCCGACGCAAAGGATTTTCACGCAGGGATGCTGAAACAGTTTGACGAGCTGGTTCATGACAAGGCATTTCCATGGAAGGTGGGGGAAATCCTTCCCAAGGTGCTGGTGGCTGGAGAGCACGCGGGGACATTGACAGAGGAGGGGGCGCGCCTCCTGGATCCCAGCGGAGAGCTGGAGGCAGGGATCCTTTTGTGCCCGCCGGAGGGAGACGCGGGAACCGGGATGGCAGCCACCAACAGCGTGGCGGTCCGCACCGGAAATGTCTCCGCAGGAACCAGCGTATTTGCAATGGCGGTTCTGGAAAAGGCACTGTCCAGACCTTATGAGGAGATCGACATGGTGACCACGCCGACCGGCGAACCGGTGGCCATGGTCCATTGCAACAACTGTACTTCGGATCTGAATGCCTGGGTGAACCTGTTTCAGGAATGCCTGGAAGCCTTCGGCGCGGGGGTGGATATGAATACCCTGTTCGGAACACTTTATAATCAGGCTCTGGAAGGAGACCCGGACTGCGGCGGACTGCTGGCGTACAATTATTTTTCCGGGGAGCACATCACCGGATTCGAGGAGGGGCGTCCGCTCTTTGTGCGCAGGCCGGACAGCAAGTTCAATCTGGCGAATTTTATGCGGGTACACCTCTTTACTTCATTGGGCGCTTTGAAGACGGGCATGGACATCCTGACCAAGGAGGAGCATGTGCAGCTGGATAAAATGCTTGGGCACGGCGGACTGTTCAAGACCAGAGGCGTGGGACAGAGCATCATGGCAGCGGCCATCAACACCCCGGTATTTGTGATGGAGACGGCCGGAGAAGGCGGCGCATGGGGAATGGCGCTTCTGGCGTCCTATATGAAGAATAAGGAAGAGGGCGAGACCCTTGCGGATTACCTGGCACAGAAGGTGTTCCACGGAGAAGAGGGCGAAAGCATTTCCCCGGATGCGGGAGACGCGGCCGGATTCGAGGAGTTCATGGTGCGCTATAAAGCAGGGCTTCCCATTGAACGGGCGGCGGTAGAGAGCCTGCGTTGAGAGGAAACGCATAGCCGCGGCGTTCGGTGAAGAACGGTACAGTGCCGTGCTGCCTGTGCGGAGAGGATATACGGTACAGTGCCGTGCTGTCTGTGCGGAGAGGATATGCATTTCAGGGCCCGGCGGAAGGGCTCTGAGTGCCGGCAGACAAAAAAGGAAGGGGGCAAAATAAGATGTTGGGGCAGTTAAAAGGAAGGAGACAAAATAAGATGTTGGAGCAGTTAAAAGAACAGGTCTATGAGGCGAATATGCTTCTGCCGAAATATGGGCTTGTCACGTTTACATGGGGAAATGTCAGTGCCATTGACCGGGAATCCGGGCTGTTTGTCATCAAGCCCAGCGGTGTGGACTATGACCGGCTCACCCCGGAGGATATGGTGGTGGTGGATCTGGAGGGAAATAAAGTGGAAGGAAAATATAATCCGTCCTCCGATACCCCGACGCACCGGATCCTGTATAACCGTTTTCCAAATGTGGGCGGGATTGTACATACCCATTCGTCCTGGGCGACGAGCTGGGCGCAGGCGGGGCGGGACATTCCCTGCTACGGGACGACCCATGCGGACTACATTTACGGGGAGGTTCCCTGTGTCCGCAACCTGACAAAGGAAGAGATCGAGGAGGCTTACGAGCTGAATACCGGGATTCTGATCGCCGATGAATTTGAACGCAGGAACAAGGATTATCTGGCGGTTCCGGCGGTGCTCTGCAAGAACCACGGGCCCTTTGCCTGGGGGAAGGATGCCCATGAGGCGGTTCACAATGCGGTGGTGCTGGAGGAAGTGGCGAAGATGGCGTTCCGCTGCGAGCAGCTCAACCCGGATATCGCTCCGGCGCCCCAGGAGCTGCAGGACAAGCATTATTACCGGAAACATGGCGCGAACGCGTATTACGGACAGAGCGCACAGTAAAGTGAACGACCGATTATTTTGCCGTTCATTATAAAACATAGAACTCACAGGAAAATGCATAACAGATCATGATCATTCAGGAGGAGATTTTATCATGGAACAGAAAGCGTATCAATTTTGGTTTTGTACCGGTTCACAGGATCTTTACGGGGATGAATGCCTTGCCAATGTGGCGGAGCATTCCCGCATCATCGTAGATGCACTCAATGCATCCGGCAGATTGCCGTATGAGGTGGTCTGGAAGCCGACCCTGATCACAAATGAGCTGATCCGTAAGACCTTCAACGAGGCCAATACGGATGAAAACTGCGCCGGGGTCATTACCTGGATGCACACCTTTTCGCCGGCAAAGTCCTGGATCCTGGGGCTCCAGGAATACCGGAAGCCGCTGCTGCACCTGCATACCCAGTTTAACCGGGAGATTCCCTATGACACCATTGATATGGATTTCATGAACGAGAACCAGTCCGCCCACGGAGACCGGGAGTACGGCCACATTTTCAGCCGCCTGGGTATGGAGCGGAAGGTGGTGGTCGGATTCTGGGATGAGGAAGAGGTCCAGAAGAAGATCGGTTCCTGGATGCGCACGGCAGTGGGCGTGATCGAGAGCAGCCATGTACGTGTCATGCGGATCGCGGACAATATGCGCAATGTGGCAGTGACCGAGGGAGACAAGGTAGAGGCGCAGATCAAATTCGGCTGGGAAGTGGACGCTTATCCGGTCAATGAGATCGTGGAAGCAGTGAATGCGGTTTCCCAGGCGGACATCAATGCGCTTGTAGAGGAATATTACAGCAGATACGAGATCCTTCTGGAGGGCAGGGATGAAAAGGAATTCCGTGAGCATGTGGCAGTCCAGGCAGGGATTGAGATCGGTTTTGAACGCTTTCTGAGAGAAAAGAATTACCAGGCCATTGTGACTCATTTCGGGGATCTGGGCGGACTCAGGCAGCTCCCCGGCCTGGCCATCCAGCGGCTGATGGAAAAGGGCTATGGCTTCGGCGGAGAGGGAGACTGGAAGACGGCTGCCATGGTGCGCATTATGAAGATCATGACCCAGGGCATGAAGGACGCCAAGGGAACCTCCTTCATGGAGGATTATACCTACAACCTGGTTCCGGGAAAGGAAGGCATCCTGCAGGCTCATATGCTGGAGGTCTGCCCGAGCATCGCGGAGGGACCCATCAGCATCAAGGAACAGCCGCTGTCTATGGGCGACAGGGAAGACCCGGCGCGTCTGGTATTTACCGCAAAGACAGGCCCGGCGGTGGCAACCTCACTGATCGACTTGGGAGACCGGTTCCGCCTCATTATCAATGACGTGGACTGCAAAAAGGTAGAAAAGCCGATGCCCAAGCTTCCGGTGGCGACTGCGTTCTGGACACCCCAGCCGAACCTTAAGACCGGGGCGGAGGCGTGGATCCTGGCGGGAGGTGCGCACCACACCGCATTCTCCTTCGACCTGACGGCGGAGCAGATGGGTGACTGGGCGGATGCCATGGGAATCGAAGCAGTTTATATCGACAAGGATACGACCATCCGCCAGTTTAAGAATGAACTGCGTTGGAACGCGTTGGCATACAGGAAATAACAACAGGCATTATTATTTTTGAAAAAGGCTTTCAGCGGCAGTCACTTCCATGTACCAGGCATATGGAGGGACTGGCGCTGTCAGCTTTTTTTCAGGGGGAATTGACGCGGTTCTGACTATGGTGATTTTTTCAGATTTTTATCCGAAATGTTCTGTAATTTTGTGAGTTTTCCTTATTGAATATCCGTTTCTTCTTTCATATAATAGAACCCGTGCAATTTTTTCGGGCTGTACGGTTGCAATCCACCAGCTCATAAATGAGCAAAAAACGGCTGCGTTAGCAGACGTAAGAGTGCGTCAGCACGGTTTTTGCGAATGCATGAGCAGGCTGGATGCTCCTTGGAGCATCCAGCCGTACAGCTGGAATGAAAAAGGTGCGCGGGTTCTCTGATTGAAAAAACAGCAGCATTCCGCGCATTATATGAAAAGGAGGATGGCTATGAAAACATTACAGCAGGATATGACAACGGGAAATCCGGCAAAAACCATTTTAAACTTTACATTTCCTATTTTTATTGGAAATGTATTTCAGCAGTTTTACAATATGGCGGATACGATCATCGTAGGAAAGTTCGTAGGGACGAAGGCTCTGGCGGCGGTGGGCAGCACAGGTACGATTATGTTTCTGATCATCGGGTTTGTGCTGGGGATGACGGCAGGGTTTACGGTGCTGACGGCTCAGAAGTTCGGTGCCGGGGATATGAAGGCCATGCGCCAGACGGTAGGCGGCGCGGCGGTTCTTTCCGTGCTGGTGTCGGTCGTGCTGACGGTGCTGAGTATGGCATTTATGAAGCCGCTGCTCAGGTTCATGCAGACACCCTCCGATATTTTTGCGGACGCATATGCCTATATTATGATCATCTGCGGGGGGATTTTTGCGCAGATGCTGTATAACCTTCTGGCATGTGTCCTGCGTGCCCTTGGAAACAGCCGGATCCCGCTGTATTTCCTGATCCTGTCGGCGATCCTGAATATCGGGCTGGATCTGCTGCTGATCGTGGGCTTCGGGCTGGGAGCGGCCGGGGCGGCCTATGCGACAGTGGCGGCTCAGGGTGTATCCGGGCTGCTCTGCCTGATCTATATTGTAAAGAAGGTTCCGCTTCTGCGTCTGGAGAGGGAGGATTGGAGACCCAGGTACTCCCTGCTGAAAATGCAGTTAGGTGTGGGATTTCCCATGGCGCTGCAGTATTCCATTACGGCAGTGGGAACCATGATGGTACAGACTTCGCTGAATATGCTGGGTTCCACCGCGGTAGCGGCATTTACAGCAGCGAACAAGATCGAGCAGGTGGTGACCCAGGCTTATGTGGCTCTGGGAACGACAATGGCAACCTACTGCGCGCAGAACATAGGCGCAGGCAAGGTGCTCCGGATCCGCCGGGGATTCCGGGCTGCGACACTGATTTCCGCAGTGTATTCGGTGGTGGTCGGGGCATGGATCCTGACCGGAGGAAAATATATGACCTACCTGTTCCTGTCGGAAAATGTGACGGAGGTGCTGGGACTGGTGGAAATCTATCTGAGATGTGTTGGAATCTTTTTCATTCCGCTGGCGGTCGTCAATATTTACCGGAACGGAATCCAGGGTATGGGATATGGTCTGCTGCCCATGACAGCAGGGGTCGTGGAGCTTGCCGCAAGGGGGATCACCGCCTGGATCGCTTCCGGGCAGAGGAGCTATGCGGGAGTCTGCTTTGCAGGCCCGGCAGCCTGGGTGAGTGCAGGCCTGCTGCTGATCGGGATGTACTGGTATATCATGAAGCATGATATGAAGAAGTTCATGGCATTGCATCCCCAGCAGGAAGAAGAGCAGATGGAAGTGAAAAAGCACAGGAAACAGAAAAGGGGCAGGAAGCTGCCCGTATGCTATTAAAATGTCTGAAACCGTTGCTTTGCACGCCGGATACCTTGCGGCAGCATGAATGGTAAATAGGATATAGCAGATAAAAGGCTGCCGCGGCAGGGAGATATGGCTCTCTGGCGCGGCAGCTTTTTTGTTCTATAGGAAACTTTGCTCTATAGGAAACTTCTCCGCACTGCGGCGGTTGCAGTTATGATCCTATCTGATCCAGGGAACGGAAGGTATATCCCATCTCTTCCCATTTGGTGAGAAGTTCATCCAGGATCTGGGCGTTGGTCGAAGAGGTGCTGTGGAGCAGCACGACGGCGCCCGGATGGATCCGGCCGAGCAGCTTTTCGAAGGCTTCTTCCTTAGACGGCTGCTGATCCTGATACCAGTCTACATAGGCCAGGCTCCAGAAAAAGGTCTGATATCCGAGATCCTTTGCCATCTGCAGGTTGCTCTCGCTGTATTTCCCCTGGGGCGGGCGGTAGAATTTTACCATCGGTTTCCCTGTGACCTCCTGGTACGCATCCTCCACATCCTTCAATTCCTTTTCAAAAGCTTCTCTGGACGCGATCTGCGACATATCGGGATGATGATATGTATGGTTTCCGACGGTGTGTCCCTCCTGGACCATCCGCTTGATCAGGTCCTGGTTGGAGGTGATATAGGTCCCCACCACAAAAAAAGTGGCCGGGGCGCTGTGTTTTTTCAGGGCGTCCAGTATGGCCGGGGTATTCCCGTTTTCAAATCCGGCGTCGAAGGTGAGATAGAGGACCTTATCCTGGGTAATGTCCGCATAATAGGCATTGTATTTTTTCAATTCTTCCGCGCTGGCATTGGCTACAGGCGGCTGTCCGTCCTGCTGGAAGCTTAAGCCCCAGTTTCCCTCGGAAGCCTCGGCTACATGGCTCTGAGCTATGGTCTCCAATGCGGTTTTCTGTGTGAAATGCTCCTGCAGCCGGGCGGTAAAATGTCCGGCAAGGAATGCTGCGGCAAAGAGCAGGAACAGCTTCCCGATGTAGAGGATCAATGCTTTGGTTTTCGGATCAAGGGCATCCTCATTTCTGACATTCATAAATGATTCCTGTATTCATTTTTTACTCTATTCTATTCTCGGGCTGGGGAAAGTATGTGTGCAGGGGGGAGAGAACGGCAGACCTCAGACCCGTCTGCTGCGCAGCCTATCCGCTGCCATAGGCAGCTCCTATCTGAGGTTTACGGGCATTCGCCCGATAGTATAAGAAAAAGACAGCCTTTAGCAAGTAAACTTGCACAGTCTGTCTTTTTCTTATACTGCCGTTCTCAATACTTACGAAAAGTATTTTTCTTTGATGAGGGGGATGGGCATCTCCTGTCCGGTCCACAGGCGGAAGGCTTCCGCGCCCTGGTACATCAGCATGTACAGCCCGTTGAAGGTCTGGCATCCGGCTTCCCGGGCGGTTCGAAGCAGCAGGGTCTCCCTGGGATTGTAGATGACGTCGGACACCACCAGATCCTTGCGGAACATGGTCGGATCTGTGATAATGGACCGGTCTGCGGCCGGAGCCATGCCGACGGAGGTTCCGTTGGTCAGGATGTAGCTGTCGCCGATCTCACGGCGCAAAATGGACTCGTCGTCAAAATCATAGAGACGGACCTTGCAATCCGTGCGTTCATTTAACTGATCCACGATTTTTTCAGCTCTGGGATAAAATGCGTCGTGGATGCTGAATACGGAAATCTCGGAAAGCCCGTCCAGCGCTGCCTGTACCAGGATGGCAGTGGCGGCGCCGCCTGCTCCCATCAAGGTCATTTTTTTCCCGGTCAGGTCGTGCCCGGCATCTCTGGCCGCCTGCATATATCCGATCCCGTCTGTGGTATGACCGGTGAGTACACCGTCCTCATTGACCACAGTGTTCACCGCGCCGGAGATCTCAGCGGCAGGGGAAAGCTTGTCGCAGAGCGTACACATCAGGTTCTT
The DNA here is from genome assembly GCA_964415625.1 of uncultured Clostridium sp. GTDB lineage: Bacteria > Bacillota > Clostridia > Lachnospirales > Lachnospiraceae > Schaedlerella. Next base: position 15,576 of record CAYQBE010000063.1, on the reverse strand, counting down.
ATCCGGCATGGTCAGGTTGAAACCACGGACATTCAGGGCGCGCAGCCCTTCTACCGCAGTTTCCAGCTTATCCGTGCCTACGTCAAAGGCAAGATAGACATAATCCAGCCCGAGCTGTTCAAACGCTTCATTGTGCATCATCGGGGAGATGCTGTGTGCGACCGGGCTTCCCAAAAGACCGGTCAATCCGGTGTGTCCTGTTATCTGTTTCATAGTCTTAAGCTCCTTTTGTTGTAAATATTCAGCACAGTATATCTATCGGATCAGGGTCCCGGCCTTGCCGCGGACGCCTTCTTTTACTTTGTCAAAGGATGTGATCAACGCGCTCCGGCCTTCTCCTTTTTCAATAAATTCAACGGAGGCCCGGAACTTCGGATACATATTATAGATACCGAAGTGACCCTGTTCCATATATTCCTTTGCCTCACTGACCGTGATCTCTCCCAGCTTGATCTCATTTTCCTGCCCGAAATTGATGCATACCTGCTCCACACTTGTCAAAATGATCAGGATATCGGCGCCCACGCCCTCCGCAAGCTTTCCGGCCGCAAGATCCTTTTCAATGACCGCGCTGGCCCCTCTTAAATGGTTGTCCTGCTTCATGACCGGAATCCCGCCGCCGCCGCAGGCAATGACAAGCTGGTCTGCATCCAGCAGGGCTTTGACGGCATCCAGTTCTACGATCTCTACCGGATTGGGGGCGGATACGACCCTGCGGAAGCCTTTGCCGGGTTCTTCAATGATATAGTTTCCTTTTTTGCGCTCCTCATTGGCCTCCTGGACAGACATATACCGTCCCAGAACCTTGGTGGGGGTGTAGAATGCCTCGTCATAAGGATCCACGATGACCTGGGTCAGAATGGTGCTGACCGTGCGGTAGATCCCCCGGTTCAGCAGCTCTTCCCGGATCCCGTTCTGCAGGTCATATCCGATATAGCCCTGGCTCATGGCAGAGCAAACGGACATGGGGGCAGCCGTGTAATCCGGATGCGCCTTCCCAAATTCATTCATGGCAGTATGGATCATGCCGACCTGCGGGGCGTTGCTGTGTGTGATCGCGATCTGATAGCCTTCCTCCAGAAGATCAGCGATGGACTTTGCGGTTTTCTTTACGGCCACCATCTGTTCCGGGAGCGTAGTGCCCAGAGCACGGTGTCCAAGTGCGATGACTGCTCGTTTTTTCATATTCTGTACCAAGCCTTTCTTTATAAAATGATGTGTGTCAGATCATCCCTCCGTCCAGCCCGATGATCTGTCCGGTCAGATAAGGGTGATTTTCCGCCAGGTCAAAGACCAGATCTGCCGTTTCCTCCGGCGTTCCGAACCTTCCGGCCGGAACCTCATCCATCAAAGATCTGCGCTCTTCATCGGAGAAGCCGGAGTTCATGTCGGTGTCAATGACTCCGCAGGCAATGGCATTGACCTGGATATTGCTCGGCGCCAGCTCCTTTGCCAGAGCCATGGTCAGCCCGTTCAGCCCGGCCTTGGAGGCGGAGTAGGCAGCCTCACAGGAGGCGCCGACTCTTCCCCACATGGAAGAAATGTTGATGATCTTCCCGCTTTTTTGGGAGACCATGTAGGGGAGGGCGGCACGGGAACAGTAGAAGGCGGAAGAGAGGTTCGAATGTAGGATCTCTTCCCAATCCTGGTCTGTCATATCTGTGAGAAGCCCGACATAGGAAATCCCGGCATTGTTCACCAGGACATCCGGCCCGTCGCAGATCTTGTGTATTCTGGAAAACATCTGCGCTACATCGGCAGAATTGCCGGCATCTCCAGGTAGGGCATCGCAAAAATATCCGTCGGCAAGTAACTGCTTTTTGAGGTCATATAATGCTGCGACGGACTGTTTACAATTGATAAATACAAGATATCCGGCCCGGGCAAAACGAAATGCACAGGCCCGGCCGATACCGCGGGAGGCGCCGGTGATCAATACGGATCTTTTTCCCATGTATACTCCTTTGCTCTAAATCTTTACATGTTAGGCACTGTAATTTATTAATTGCCACATCTTGCTTGTCTGGATTTCCATGCACTGCGTTGTCGTCAGTCACCGTACCCCGGTACGGCTCCTTCCTTCGCCTTGCGCATAAAAATCCATCCTGCGCAATCTTGTGGCATTAATAAAATTACAGTGCCTTAAGAAAGCTGTGTAATCCATTTCCTATCATACCACTGTTCCATGTAAATATCTATCAGTTTTTCAATCATTTTGCAAAAGGACCGTATCCGGACGCTTTCTTTTTCGGATATCATCTGGTAGAATATGGTTATACTGCGTGTCAGATTTCATCGGCCGTGAGTATATACTGAAATTGATTTTTATCAGATTAGGGGATGTTTTTTTGAACACACAGGAAGAAAATCTACAATCAATCAGAGGAGAGGCATTGTCCTACCGGCAGCAGGTTCGGCTGGTGATCCGTCTGAGCATTCCGGCGATCCTGGCGGAGATCAGCTCCATCGTGATGCAGTATATTGATGCGGCAATGGTAGGAAGCCTGGGAAAAGATGCAACCGCTTCCATCGGGCTTGTCACCAGCACCACATGGTTTGTAGGGGGATTATGCACCAGCGTGGCTATGGGTTTTTCTGTACAGGTGGCCCAATATATCGGGGCAAAGGAAGAAGCTGCGGCCAGGGATGTGCTGCGGCAGTCCTTGATCGTCTCCGGGGCATTTGTCCTGCTGCTCTCGGCAGTATGTATTTCAATCAGCGGCGCCCTGCCCCGGTGGCTCGGGGGGACACCGGAGGTGTGTAAAGGCGCATCCAGATACTTTTTGATCTACGCCTGCGCATTGCCTGCGGTACAGTTCCGCCAGCTGGGAGGAAGTATGCTGCAGTGCAGCGGTGATATGAAAACCCCCAGCCTGCTCAACGGAACCATGTGTATTCTGGATGTGATATTCAACTTTTTTCTGATCTTTCCTGCCAGGACGATCCGCCTCGGAGGAGTACAGTTTCCGTTATACGGAGCGGGATTGGGAGTGGCGGGGGCGGCTCTGGGCACCGCGCTTTCGGAGCTGGTAACGGCGGCAGCCATGCTGTACATGCTGTGCTTCCGCTCCGAGACCATGAGAGTGACGAAGAAGGGCAGTTGGGCCCTGACCGGCGGCTGCATGAAAAAGGCGGTCCGCATTTCGCTTCCCATGGCATTTGAGCATGGGGTGCTCAGCGGGGCGCAGATCATTTCCACCAGGATCGTCTCGCCCCTTGGAACCGTGTCCGTGGCCGCCAATTCCCTGGCAGTGACGGCGGAAAGCCTGTGCTATATGCCGGGCTATGGGATTGCGGCAGCGGCCACCACGCTGGTGGGGCAGAGCATCGGGGCAAAGAGAAAGGACCAGGCCAGGGGCTTCGCAAGGCTGTCCGTCTTGCTGGGGGCCGCCATCATGACCGTGACCGCATTTCTGATGTTTTGGATCGCGCCGGAGATGTTCGCCATGCTCACGCCGGATGAGGCGGTCCGGAGCCTGGGGGTGAAGGTGCTGCGGATCGAGGCGTTCGCGGAGCCGCTGTTTGCATGCTCCATCGTGGCGGCCGGAGCCTTGAGAGGCGCCGGGGATACGCTGGTGCCGAGTATCATGAACCTGCTGAGCATGTGGGGGATCCGGATCACCATGGCGGCATTTCTGGCACCCCGCATCGGGCTGGCCGGGGTATGGATCGCCATGTGCGCAGAGCTGTGCATACGGGGAATCTTGTTTCTGATACGGCTGTTCCGGGAAAAATGGCTGGAGGCTCTTTAGAGCATCCAACCGCACAGGTGGAAAATGTTTTGTCATTGTATTGAAATTGGTTGACTTTGAAAAATGTTCGTGCTAGAATGACAATGCTTGTCAGAGGACTTGCAATCAAAAAAAGATTGTTGAAGTGGGATAAAGCCATTTAAGGTTTTGTCCCACTTTCATTTTTTAAGGAGGTTTTTTATGAGTACAAGAACAAAATCTTTATTTGATTACATTTTTCCGGCTGTAGGCGGTTTATTTGTAACCTATCTTTACAATGTGGTTGACGGCATCTTCGTAGGACGGGGCGCCGGTTCGGCGGCATTGGGAGCCGTAAATATCGGCGTGCCGTTTATCACCTTTGTTGTTGCGGCTGCCGCAATGTTTCCAATGGGCGGGGCCACGGTTGTCGCGATACGGATGGGAAGGGGAGACAAGGGCGGCGCAAACCATGCCTTTATGACCGCTTTTTCATTGACACTTTTGTTATCGGTGGTATTCATGATCGTGGGCATGGTCTTTCCGCAAAATATAGTCGATATCAGCGGCGCGGACCAGCTGAGCCATGAAATGCGGATCATGGCGGCAGAGTACCTGTTCTACTATTCCGCCTTTTCCATTCCCATGCTGATGAGCACCTGCCTGTCTGTTTTTGTAAGAAATGACGGCGCTCCGGCTCTGTCTTTTGTCGGAATGTGTACAGGGGCAGCGGCAAATATTTTTTTAGACTGGCTTTTCATTTTTCCGTTGGGAATGGGGATTATCGGAGCGGCAGTCGCTTCCGGTCTGGGACAGGTGCTTTCCGTGATTGTGCTGCTTTCTCATTTTGTAAGAAAAAAGGGAAGCTTACGCATCCGGCGTTTTTCCCTTCGCTTTTCGCTTATGAAAAAAATATGCGGCAGAGGATTGCCGGAAGCCGTTTCGCAGCTCACTACGCCTGTTACGGCTCTTTGTTATAACCTCGTGCTGGCGGGTCTGATAGGGGATATCGGAATCTCAACGTTCAGCATTTTAAGCTTCATATATTCGCTTGCAAATGCTGTTTTATCCGGTGTCGCGCAAGGTCTGCAGCCCCTCTGGGGACATTGCTACGGAAAGCGTGATCCGGAAGAAATGAAATACTTTTTCCGCTGCGGGGTCATCATCAATTTTTTATTATCCATAGGGATCTATGCCTTGCTGTACTTCTTTGATGAAACAGTGATCCGAATTTTTAACCGGGATACAGTGCTTGTACAGAATGCGTCAGCGGCATTGCCGCTTTTTGGCCTGTCATTTATCCCCATGGCATTCAACCTCATTTATACTGCGTTTTTGTTTTCCACAAAGCGTACCATGCAGGCAAACGTCATCGCAGTATGCAGGGGAATCGCCATCAAAGCGGCCGCTATTTTCTGCATGCCGGTTTTATTCGGTGCTTCCGCGATCTGGCTTGCGCCCCTTGCCGCTGAAATGCTTACACTGATCATTGCGGTAATACTGACGAAAACAACAAAATTAGTTTTTAGATGACAGTGCCGGATGCCGGCCACTGGTGACACATGATAAAAAAGACACAGTGATGAGGGAGGAGTCCTGTTATGAGTTCTTTATATACGAAAAAAGCATTTGCAGATACGCTGCAGCAATTGTTGCATAAAAAGAACCTGGACAATATACGCGTCGGGGACATCTGCGAAGCATGCCACTTAAGCAAAAAAAGCTTTTATTATCATTTTCGCGATAAATATGACCTGGCGTTGTACCTGTATAACGACATTTTTACGGAAAACCTGAAAGATTTTGGGGTGAAACACTATCTGCAGGATCTGGAAATGGGAAACCCGGCGCTGCATTACTTAACCGAAAGTTCTGTCTCCGTCGGAAAGACATGCTACAGATTCTGGAGACAGGACTCGGAGTTTTTTGTGTTTAGCAAAAATCTTCTCAGGATTCCGAAAGATTCAAATTCTCCGTTGGAAATCCGACGCATAAAGGACATCAACGGGAAAAAGAATATTTTAAAAAAGAGACTTGAGGAGGAAAATGGATGTCTGGACGAGGCTGTTATCGACATTGCAGCATCTTCTTTGTTTTATTTGACCTGCCAGTTCACTACAAAATGGGATCAATATGCGTTGAATGACCTTCCGGATTCCGAAGTAAAACTGCTGATCGATGCGGTAAGTGCGAATCTGGAAGCCTGGATCGCACTGGGTAAGAAGTACAAGATGATGCTGGATGCCCGATAAATCTGCCGTGAATATAAGGAAATAATGGTCGGCTGTAATAGCAGGGTGACACTTTTGGAAAAGAGTATCATTTTGCTATTTTTTTTATTTTTGTGAATAGCTGCTAAAAGGGCCTGAGTATAGAATGAAAACAAACGGACATTTTGTCGAACCAAAAATAAAAGAAGGAGAGAGAGTATGAAGAGCGAGACAAATCAATTTCACAATCTGACCAGCCCTTTCAAAATAGGGAATCTGGTCGTGAAGAACCGGTTTGGTATGGCTGCCATGGGTATGCCCGGCACGAAAGACGCGAACGGTCATATTACGGATAACGGAATCGCTTATTTTACCGAACGGGCCAGAGGAGACTTCGGCTTTATCACGGTATACAGCGTTCATCCTGACGATGAGATCGATCCGGCAGTCATGCCCAATATACTGAGGGACAAGCCCGGTTTCATCAAAAGAGCCAAGCTGCTGCTTGACCAGTGCCATGCATACGGGGCGAAGGTATTCATCCAGATCAGTATGGGGCTGGGTCGGAACGGCATCCCCGGATGCAAGGGCCCGGAGGAACTTCCCTATTACGGCAATCCTTCCGTGAAGACCCCCGGATTAACCACAGAAGAAATCGAAGCCAAGATCAAAAAAGTCGTGGAAACGGCAAAATTCATGCAGGATACCGGATTTGACGGCGTAGAGATCCATGCCATGCACTGGGGCTATCTTCTGGACGAGCTTGCCATGGAGATTACGAACCACAGAACGGACAAGTACGGCGGCTCCCTGGAAAACCGGCTTCGTGCAGTCCGAGAGATCGCGGAAGGGATCAAGGCTTTGTGCGGGAAAGGCTACCCGGTGATTATGCGGCTTGGATTGAAGAGCTTTATGGAAGGCTTTAACCGGTCCACCTTATCGGGAGAGAACGAAGCCGGACGTACTCTGGAAGAAAGCATTGAGATCGCAAAGCTGCTCGAGCAGTACGGATATGATGCCCTGAATACTGATATGGGCGTCTATGATTCCTTTTATTACCTGCTTCCACCGTCCTACATGGAAAAGGGATATATACTTCCCTATGTTGAAAAAATAAAGCAGGCTGTCAGCATTCCCGTCATCGCGGCAGGCGGGCGGCTCAACGATCCATATCTCTGTGAGAAGGCTGTCGCAGAAGGCATGCTGGACGGCATCGCATTGGGAAGGCAGTCTTTGGCGGATCCGATGTATCCCCGGAAGATCGCCATGGGAAAACCGGAGAAGATCCGGCCCTGTATCGGCTGCAATGTGGGCTGCAACGGCGAAACGACCCTTGGGAAGAACAACTGCTGTGCGGTAAATCCTCTGGCATTAAAAGAAGGATATTATGGAGTGAGCCCGGCCCTCAAAAGAAAGCGGATCGCTGTGATCGGAGGCGGCATCGCCGGAATGGAATGTGCGCGTACCGCAGCCCTGCGGGGGCATCAGGTTTCGCTCTATGAAAAAGAAGCGTCTCTGGGCGGACTTCTCCTGGCGGCCGGACACCACGCTTTTAAATCAGAGATCCAGGATCTGAACCTCTGGTATCAGAACGAATTGGAGGAGCTGGGGATTCCTGTATATCTGAACCGGGAGATGCGCGCGGAGGATATCAGAGCTTTGGACGCGGATACCATTGTCCTTACGGTAGGCGCGGTTCCGATCATGCCCCCGATCCCCGGCATCGACAGTGAGAAGACCATCGATTGTGTCAGCGCCGCGGCGGACAGATGCAGCCTCGGTGAGAAGGTCGTACTGGTGGGCGGCGGCATGACAGGATGTGAGATCGCATATGACCTTGCCATGAAGGGCAAAAAGGTAACGGTGGTCGATGCGCTGGATCACCTGATGATGACTGCGACGGCTGTGCCGAACAAGCTGATGATGTTTGAACTGTTCAAGAAATATGGCATAGAGGTTGTGACCGGACACAGGATCGAAGAGATCAACGAGACCGGCGCGGTGGTCTCTGATCAGAACGGAGAGCGAAAGACGATCGAGGCGGATCAGGTCATTATGAATATTGGTTTCCGCGCCAGACCTTCCATGGCCGCCGAATTATACGGCTGCGGAAAGGACATCTATTCGATCGCGACGGGAGTGGGGCCGATCCTTGTTTCCGTCCGAGACGCATATGAAATTGCAAGACAGCTTTAAAGAATATTCACGGCAGATTTTATCGGCTGTGATCAGATAAAGAAAGGATCAGATGAAATGAAGACAAAAGCAAAAGCAGTATTATTATATGAACCCAAGGGAAAATTCGTGATCGAAGAGGTCGAATATGATGAACCAAGAGAGGATGAGGTCCTGGTCAAAGTAGAAGCCTGCGGGATCTGCCATACGGACGCCAGACAGCGGCAGTATTGCACCACGGTCAAGCTCCCGGCGATCCTTGGTCATGAGGGCGCCGGCGTGGTGGAAAAAACGGGAAGCGGCGTTACGGATTTTCAGCCGGGCGATCATGTGGTCATGACCATTCCCCACTGCGGAGAATGCGAAGCATGCAGACGCGGGGAGTATATCAGCTGCAAAAACACGATGAAAATGTATTTTGGAAGAGAGGACGGAACGCCCCGTGTTACAAATAAGGACGGACTGCCCTGCGGACACCAGATGGGGCAGGGAAGCTTCGGCGAATACGTACTGTGCCACAAGAGCAGCTGCGTAAAAATCGAAGAGGATATTCCCTTCTATCTGGCAGGCCCGGTAGGCTGCGGCTTCACAACCGGCTCCGGCACGGTATTGAACTATTTAAAGCCCAAAGCGGAGGACAGCGTTGCTGTATTTGGCTGCGGCGGAACCGGCATGCCGTCGGTCATGGGGGCAAAGCTGGCAGGCTGCAAAACGATCATTGCGGTGGACGTACAGGCGGAAAAGCTGGAGCTGGCAAAAGAACTGGGCGCGACCCACACGATCAATGTCAGTGATCTGGAAAAGGAAAAAGGACACAGCGTTCCGCTCTCCGGTCCCGCGTCCGTATACTGGCCGGTTTCCTATCCGCTGGCGGATGAGATCAAAAGGCTGACGGATGGCAAAGGCGTCGATTATGCAATCGTAACGGCTCCCAATCAGGAAGTCATTTCACCTGCAATCTTTTCCCTTGCCAAATTCGGCGAGTGCTGCATTACCGCAAGCCTTTCCGTTACGGAAGTGCCCACGATCTTCATGCAGGCTAACAACTTAAAGATTTCAAGCTGCGGAATGGGCTGCGCAAATAAATATGAATTTTTCCCGTATTTACTCGGGGAATACAAAAAAGGCAATTACCAGATGGATAAGCTGATCAGACGCTATAAGTTTACGGAGGTAGAACAGGCCTTTGAGGATCTGGAATCCGGAGATGTGATCAAAGCTGTGTTAGAGTGGTAAGAAAAAATAGCGATATTTTAAGAAGGAAAGGTACTAAAATTATGCCTAAGGTGAAAACAAACAGTACAAAATTAAAACATATGTGCGTTGTACTGGCGGTGATTATTATTTTCCATTTTCTCCCGCCCGTGGGAGAACTGACGAAGGCCGGCGTCCAGGTCATCGGTATCTTTTTAGCCGGATTATATGGCTGGATCTTTGTCGATCTGCTGATGCCAAGTATCGTCTGTCTGATCGCGGTCGGTACGACAGAAGCCATCTCCCTGACAGAATTTTTTATCAACGGCATCGGCAGCCAGAACATGATGGTCGTGCTCGGCATCCTGTTTTTATCGGCTTATATCATTGATAATGATCTGTCCGGTGTAACCATGAACTGGGCAATGTCCAGGAAAATATCGGTCGGAAAGCCATATATGCTGCTGCTTATGCTTTGCTTCGCGACCTATCTGCTGTCCATCGTTTCCATGGCGTTAGTAGCAATATTACTGGTCATACCGCTGTTCAAGAAAATTATGGAACAGCTTAAGCTGGAAAAGTATTCAGAAATATGCCATATGTATTTCTGCGGGATTGCCCTGTCAGCCTGCATGGGGGAATTGTCAATGCCTTTTAAATCCTTTATTCTTCTGATCATGGGACTGATCACAGATTTGGGGATAGACGTGGGCCATATGACCGCGTTTCTTTTGCCGGTCTCGGTTACTGTCATCATACTTTACGTTCTGTTCTGCAAGTTTATATTAAGGATTGACGCTTCGGCCTGCTCCCTGACAGAAAGCCAGCTGAATGAATTTAAGGTAGAAGCGACCAAAAAGCAGAAGATCGGCTTGAGCTTTATCGCGATTCTCCTGGTGGCCTTATTGCTGCCAAGCTTTACACCCCAGGAGTTTATCCTCAACAAACTGGGAAGCGGCGGGATCGTACTGGCGCTGCTCGCGGTGATGATGCTGATCCCCCTGGATGGAGAGCCGCTGCTTGACCTTCGCAAAGTCGGCAAAGACGTAAATTGGGATATCTTCTTTAACTGCGCTTATTTTATGCCCATGGGGGCGTTGCTGACATCGGATGTGACCGGAATTAAAGCAACCATCTCCACACTGTTCCGGCCGTTCTTTTCCAGCTTATCGCCTTTTGTTACAGTGCTGGCGTTTGTCGTGATCTCTGCTCTGGTGACACAGTTTTTGAATAATGCCATTGTCGCGATCGTTTTTATTTCCATGATAAATGTACTGGGAGACGCGCTGACAGTGAAACCGGCAGTCTGTGTCGTTTTGATCTCCCTTGCCGCCTTTATGTCAGTGGCTACTCCAGCGGCAAATGCCGCAATTGCGATACTGTATACGGAGAAAGAGGTGATTGATCCGAAAAAGTTGATGATCCAGGGCGCAAAAACGATCGTATTTTTGATCCTTGTAACAGTGACAGCTTTCTACGGATATGCAAACCTGATCTTTTAAACAAAGCAGTGCAGCTTTTTCATATAGAGCTGCACTGCTTTTCTAGAATTAATATTTGCGTATCTCTGTGTGCAAAAGCATTTCCGGCATAATAGCGAAGACCGATCATTTACTGCTCTTTTCTCAGCATAACGATCACCGTGGCTGCAGTGATCAACTCTGCCAGAAGCATAACATACCAGATAGCCGTTCCGCCCCAGATCATAGGTAACATGTATACGAATACCGCTCCCAGAAGGAAGCTGTGAAGTAGGGATACGATCAAGGACTCTTTGACCCTTTGTACTGCCTGTAGATAATAGGTCGCATAAACATTAAAGGGAACAAACAGCAGACAGGTAAAATACCTCCGCAAAATGCCCGGAGCTGCCGCCAGTATTTCAGAGGATGCCTTCATGTCCCACGGAACACAAAAACGAAGACATCCCAACAGACGCGATTCCCATACCGCGTTTCAGAAAAGAAGAGACCTTTATAAATCCTATGGTATTCTTTTTGGAGAACAAATGCAGAAGCTGGATCACAAATACCATAGTCTGCCCGGCCACAGTCGCGATCGCCGCTCCTTCGATTCCCATGTCGCAGGTGAAAGTAAGAAAATAATCTCCGAATATGTTAAAAACTCCGCCGCAAATCGTTGCCGCCCCAACCAATGCAGGGGAACCGTCATTGCGGACGAACATTCCGAGAAAATAGCCGACCGGCCACAGCGGAATCCCCAATTTCAGCCATTTCATGTAACGGAGAGCGAGGGGCAGCAGTGTATCGTCTGCCCCAAACAGACGCAGCAGAGACTCGTCGAACATGGCGATCACAAACCATACGACCGCCGCAGCACCGCAGAGCATCAGGAATGAAACCGTAAAGACAGCTCTGCTTTCTTCTTCCCTTCCTTCCCCCTTTGCATTACTGAACAGCACCGCGCCGCCGTTCCCAAACAATGTGCTGAGACAGCAAAAGAACGCCCATAAAGGAGAAATACAGGCCAGCGTCGCCGTTCCCGCCGCTCCCTCATATTGCCCCACAACGATCATGTCCAAAAGCGAATAGATACTCATAACCAGGCCGCTGAAGAGGCTTGGGATTAAGTATTTAAAATAAATTCTACGAATATGATCTGTTTGAAGATTCATAAATGTCCTCCCTGATTTTATTTCATTCCGTTGCTAACTGGATTCGGATCTTCATCCATAGAAATAAACCTACGAATCATTTCACATCTGTGCGCCAATACTCTCCGGACAAGGGGACTGCTGTGGTCAAAGTCAAAGCCATGATAAGAACCTTTTATAACATTTAATTCCGCAAGGCTGCCCTGTTCGTCCAGTTTTTTTGCATAAGCAATGCCTTCGTCACGCAGAACGTCTATTTCCTGAGGCTCCACATAAGCAGCCGGAAGTCCTGAGAAATTCTCCATATTCAGAGGCGCCGCGAGCTTTATGGTCTCAGGATCCGCTCCTTTTAGATATAACTTCCACATATAGATATTTGATTTCTTTGGCCAGACAGCATATTGCCAGGTTTCCATAGACGCATACCGCTCATAATGATGATCGGCAGCCGGATAGATCAGCATTTGCCCTGCCGCTTTCGGCATCTTGTAATCTCTCATCTGATGTGTGACCCCGGCAGCCAGGGCCGCCCCGGCGCTGTCTCCATAAATAACGAGCCGATCCATATCAATCTGGTATTCTTCTTCGTGCTCTTTCATTTGTTTCACCAGAGAGAAGCAATCCTCCATTACGGTTCTGCAGGGAACCTTCGGCACATAGCGGTATTCCGGCAAAAAGATGCTGCAGCCCGTATGCTCTGCATAGTAAGCCGCATTTTGAAGCATCATTCTCTGCAGCGGCAGCATAAAGCCGCCGCCATGATAGTAGACCATACACGGTGCTTTCTGATTTTTTACGGATTCTTTTCTCAGGATATAACAGACGATTTCCGAAGCGTCAAAGGAACGGTATGTAATCTTATCCATGTGTATTCCGTCCGGAACCAAATAATTTTTTACTTCATTTTTTGCCCGCCGTATACTTTGCAGCTCTTTCCATGCAATCCAGGGATTCCTCCTGTCGCAGTCAATACTTCCTGCCGGCTGCACCAGTTCTTTACTGTAAGGGTACGTTTCTTTTCTTCCCATATGATCTCCTTCTTAAAATGTAAGTGTCTGTACGGAACGGGAGGCCGCATACCGTCTGCGGCCTCCCATTCGGAGCGATTGCATCAGAATAACGTGATGATCCCCACCATCATTGCGCTTAAGACACTGACTCCAAAGCCCCCAAGCATTGCTTTTGGGGCAAGCCTTGCCAGCACGGATCTTTTTTCCGGGCAAAGCGCGCCGATCGCGGAAACACAGATTCCCATACTTCCCACGTTGGCAAAGCCGCTCAGCGAAACGGTCATGATCAGACCTGTACGATAATCCAGGGTCTTGATAAACTGGCCAAGATCGGCAAATGCTACAAACTCATTTAAGACCAGCTTGCTTCCCAACAGCCGTCCTGCTTCCAGAATGTATTCCCCTTCCAGCCCCATCATTGCGCCAAGCGGGGCAAACAGGATCCCGAGTATCTTCTGAAGGGACAGGCCGAAGATCCCCAGAGCCCCGTTGATCAGAGCCACCGCGGATATCATGACCATCATGGTAGCGCCGATGGACATGGCGACCTGGAGGCCGGTAGCGCCGCCTTCGGTCAGGGCAGCCAGAACATTGTCATTATCCCCTTTATTGTCGATCTGGATATCCCCGATCTCCGTAACCTCCTCGGTCTGGGGCAGGATGATCTTCGAGATCAGGATGCTTCCGAAGGGAACCATAACGCTCGCCACAAGAAGATATTCCATGGGGATCCCCATTCCCATATATCCGCCCAGCACATTGGCCGACATACTGCCCATACCGGACACAAGCACCACCATGATCTCGCTGTCGGTCATCCGGTTCAGATATTTACTGATCAGGATCGGGCTGTCCGACTGTCCAAGAAACATATTTGCCGCGGCCACGAAGGTTTCCACCTGGGAGGTCCCCATGATCTTCCCGACAAATTTTCCCACATATTTGATCACGACACTTAAGATGCCCAGATAGTAGAGCACGTTAAACAATGCGGAAACAAATATGATCACTCCAAATGTCTGGATCGCCGCAATATATCCTGTAGGCGCCGACGGGTCGCTTAAGCTTCCGAATACAAATTCAATCCCGTCATTCGCATAAGACAATACCTTTGTCACGCCATCGGAAAATACGGAAAGTATCGCTCTGCCAATCGGTATTTTTACAAGTATAAACGCCACGATCAACTCTACAATGATTCCTTTGATAATGATCTTATACTGTACCTGCTTTCTATGGTAAGACAGCAGCCACATCAGAAACAAGATCACAATAATTCCTAAAATATTCAGTATCAGCTTCATCATCTATCCCTGCCTTATTCTTCAACATTTATTACGTTTCCGTTCCTTACGGAACAGCGGATTTTACTTTGTCTCTGCAGCACCTCAAAAAAGCTCCTGCCGTAAAATAGATTAAAATTAGCCGGCTTACCGACAGCGATGCCGTAGCGTTCCGGTTCCAGATTCAAAGTATCTGCGCCATGATAGGTAATGATCCGGTAGGACTGGTTCAGCTCCTGGTATCCCATCATATGGCACAGATGCAGCCCCATGGACAATACTTCTGTCATATCTCCGTTCCCAAGAGGATAGAAGGGATCATAGATATCGTCATGCCCCATAGAGACATTGATTCCGTTTTCCAGCAGCTCCTTGATCCTTGTGATCCCTCTTCTTTTCGGGTAGGTATCAAATCTTCCTTGAAGATTCACATTTACCAATGGATTGGCGATGATGTTGATGCCGCTCATATGGAGCACCCGGAACAGCTTGCTGCAGTACGCATCGTTATAGGAATGCATGGCTGTCGTATGGCTGGCCGAAACCTTCTTTCCCATTCCCGTTTCATAGGCCTCTGCCGCCAGAACCTCCAGAAAGCGCGACTGCTCATCGTCAATCTCATCGCAATGGATATCCACCAGCTTATCATATTTCTGTGCCAGCTCCATGATATAGCGGATGCTTCTGCTGCCATGCTCTCTGGTAAGTTCAAAATGCGGGATCCCTCCGACCACATCTGCCCCCATACTTACCGCTTCCTCCAGATTCTTCCAGACTGTTTCCGATGTAAATATCCCATCCTGGGGGAACGCTGCCAGCTGGATCTCGATCTCATCCGCAACCTGCTCCTTCAATTCAAGCAGCGCCCGGAACGCGGTAAGGTCATGGGAAATATCCACATGGGAGCGGACGAACTGAACCCCCTTTTTCCGGTATAATTTCAGCGTCCGGAGAGCCCGTTTCTGCACCTCATCTTTCGTGAGATTCTTCCGATATTCGCTCCATAACCGGATCCCTTCAAAAAGAGTGCCTGTCAGATTCGGCCCGGTATCATCAAGGCTTAAACAGGTATCCAGGTGTACGTGGCAGTCTATGAAGGGAGGCAGCATCAGGCCGCCGTTCCCTTCTATGACCTCTTCCTTGTCCGCAGCGTTCAGATGACCGCCTATTTCACAAATCATTCCGTCTGTAATCCGTACATCCGATGCGGTTTCCGCATTCTCAATCCTTACATTTTTTATAAGCATCTGTCTTTGTCTCCTTTATCGATTTATCCTGATCATCCGCAAACCGTGCTGACGCATTTTTATGCGATTTCCAGCGCGATCTCCATCATGGTGTGGAAGGTGGTCTGCCTCTCGGCGGAGGTAGTCTCCTCCC
>CAYQBE010000062.1:0-26505 GCA_964415625.1 uncultured Clostridium sp. | reverse complement strand
GAATTATGCCGCTTCGCGGCTGCGGCTGGCGCGATACTCACGGCAGATTTCATCGACCGTGAGTATATCTGGTAAATATCCAGCGAGATCTATTTAGGTTATCTTCCTACAATCTCTTATAAACATTATAAATACAGATCAGTATAATTACAATCATCAGTCCGATAAAAAGCCTGTCTACAATTTTTGCAGGAATCCTTTTATTCACGGAGCGTCCCAGCATCCCTCCGCCGATCCCGCACAGAACCATAAGGATCAGCATGGGAACGGGAAAAGCCGGTATGCTTTTCGTAACGGCCGATGCGATCAGGCTTGCGGCCTGGGAGAAAAAGATGACATACAGGGAATTTTCCGCAGCCGTTTTGGTGTCCATGGAAAAGAAATAGAACAGCACCACCAAATTGATCGGACCTCCGCCGATTCCCAGAAAAGCGGACATGGTTCCCAGGGCTGCTCCGATCAGAATGCAGGAAACCGCATCCGAAATCCGGAGCGTGCGGATCCGTTCTTTATAAATCGTGTAAAGCAGGGTGCCGGCTGTGACCAGCAGCAGGATGGATGCCTGCACAGCGCCCGCCTGATCCTTATTTGCAAAGAAAGAAGAAACCAGGGAAAATAGATGCTTTCCCAAAAGACCGCCCAGCGCCGCACCAAGGGCGAGGGGAAATCCCGTCCGGGTTTCGATATGGGATTCGCCGCTCTGCCTGCTGCGGATGACCGAATAAGAGGTCATGGAAAATACGGTGCATCCAGATAAAAAATTGATGGCCGCTATGTCCATAATGTGAAATGCATCAAGCACCGGTTTGATGATCACCCCGCCTCCGATCCCGCATATGGCGCCGATCACGGACGCAAAAAAACAGATACAGCATGAAAGAAATGTGATGAACATGATAACCTCCTGATCCGGCATTTCCAAGAATATGATTCGGAACGGAAAGCCTGTAAATTCTGTATAAATAGTGTAAATCAGGATTGTACATAAAACAATTATTATGTTAATATATTATATATAATAAAAATATTATGTATTGAGAAGCTTTTATCCTTACGAGCGGTAAGATATGCTAACCCGTAAAAGCATATTTCACGATGCACGGAGACATCCTGGCAAAGTTTTGCGCTCGTGAGTATATGTGTATTTGCCTGCCCGATCAGCGTAATGACTGCCCGGGGAGTCTGTAAGGAGGGATAAACCATGACACTGAGACATCTGAAGCTATTTATGGAAGTGTGCAGGCAGGGGAGCATCACCCTTGCCGCGGAAGAACTGAATATGGCGCAGCCGGCGGTCAGCTACGCCATAAAAGAACTGGAAAGCTACTATGAAGTCCGCCTGTTTGAGCGGATGAACCGGCGGTTATACATCACAGAAGCAGGAGAGCGGCTCATGCGGTATGCGGATATTATTTTGAACCAGTTTGACGAGGCGAAGGATGTGCTCCGCGATATCCATACATTTACCAGAGTGAGACTGGGGGTGAATGTTTCTTACGGCACCCATATGCTGCCAAAGCTGCTGTCCGGCTTTCGAAAAGAACATCCGGACATTCCGGTATTCACCATGGTGCAAAATTCCAGCCAGATAGAAGAACAGCTTCTTCGGAACCAGCTGGATTTCGGTATCATGGATTTCCCGGCAGAGCATACCATGTTTTACAGTCGGCTGATCGGACAGGACATCATGAAGGCCGCGTATTCACCCCATGAAATGTTGTGGCGCGGGGACGGCAGCACCCGGGCAGTGCCTCGAAAGCTGCGTGATGAGAAAAAGAAGGCATCCGTTCAGGAATTGCGTGAAGAAAAAAGGAAGCTATCGGTTCGGGATCTGGAAGCTGTCCCGATGCTGGTGCGCGAATCAGGAAGCGGCTCCCGATCCGTGCTGGATCAGCTTTTTGCGAAAGCAGGAGTCAGACCGCAGATCGCCATGGAAAGCATCAGTTCCCAGTGCCTGATCGAATCTGCGCTGTGCGGCGCGGGGATCGTATTTCTCCCGGGAACCATGCTGGAACCCTATATAGAATCCGGGAGACTGGCAGAGATAGAAATTGAGGAAATTCCGGAAAAGCGGCAGTATTATCTGGTGTATCATAAAAGCAAGTTTCTGACCAGGAGCATGATCAATTTTCAGAAATATGCGATGGCTATAGTATGGTGAGCTTTTGTGCAAAATTCACAAAAAACATTCAATTCTAATGTGCAGGATGACAAAAATCAACCTGCCCTGCCATGTGGCATAGCAGATAGTATATTTAATTTTATATAATCAAAGCAACAAAAACGCAAGACGGATTTGCAGCAGTAATTATGCAGGAGGTAGAGAAAAATGACAGCAATACCATATTACATGAAAGGATATGAAGAAGAATTTGCGGCAGACCCCAGAGCAGCAAAAAAGAAGTGGCTTGCAGATGCAAGGTTTGGTTTATTCCTGCACTATGGACTATATTCTGTGTGTGAGGAGCCGGAGGAATACAAGGGGTCAATGGCCTGGAGTCAGTTTGACCAAAAAATATATGTTTCAGAGTATGAGAAGTTAAAAGATAAGTTTACCGCTGAAAATTTTGACGCGGATGCTATTGCCGAATATGCAAAAGAATGCGGGATGAAATATATAAATATTACAACAAGACATCATGATTCGTTTTGCCTTTGGAATAGCAGGTTTAGTGATTTTAACAGTGTAAATAGTGCCGCAGGGCGGGATTTGCTCCAGGAATTGTATGAGGCATGCAAGAAGAGAGAAATCGGTATTATGCTGTATTATTCACACGGCCGTGACTGGCGGCATCCTCACGCACCGAACAATGATGAATGGGGAGGCTCTGCAAGACCGCAATACGATCCGCCGGAGCCAAGCTATGCATATGGAGAAGAACATGATCTGAATATCTATCTGCAATTTATGAAAAATCAGATAGGAGAATTAATAGAGCGTTTTCCGGAAGCAATAGGAATATGGTTAGATGGACAGGCAGTTCTGATAAACGGAGATACAAAAAAATTCAAGCTTGACGAATTGTATCAATTTATACATGAAAAATCTCCGCACATGTTGGTTTCGTATAAGCAGGGCGTACTGGGGACAGAAGACTTCTTTTCTCCGGAACAAGAGATCCCGAGAGCAAAGGACAGCAAATATTCAATGGATTACCAAAAAGGTACAGACAGAATGGGAAAAATTAATTCCCATCCGGAAAAGCTGATCGAAGTCAATGCAACGATGGTGTATGACCCAATTGACTGGGCTTATACAAAACGCGGCAAGCATCTGACAGAAGAGGAATTGTTCCAGAGAATACAGGATGCATTTGCACATTCCGCGAACTTTGTGATCAATCCGCTTGTGATGCCTGACGGCCGTATTCTGCCGGAAGATGCGGATGTGATCAGGAGAGTGGGAAAGCGTTTGAAGGAATGGAACATCGGACTTTTCAGCCCTCTGACTCACAACATGACAGGAAAGGAGAACTGACCAATGCAAAAACCGAATATTTTATTGATTACTACAGATCAGCAGAGATACGATACCATTGCGGCAATGGGACATGATTTTATGGTGACTCCAAACCTGGACAGGCTGGCGGAGGAGGGGTGCTGCTTCCCGAATGCTTATTCCTGCAATCCGGTCTGTATGGCCGCAAGACATAATATCATTACCGGGCTTCCGGCAAGATACCACGGTTTTGACGACAATTATTTTGAGGATGACCCAAAAGTCATCCCCTACCAGCTTCCTACATTTCCACAGATTCTGTCTGATCACGGATATGATACGATCGCAGTTGGGAAAATGCATTTTCAGCCGTGCAGACGGTACAACGGATTTACGAAGATGGAGCTGATGGAAGAAATTCCGAGGAATCTGGAGGACGATGAATACGCAAAATATCTCAAGGAGCATGGATTTGGAAATGTGCAGAGCATCCATGGAGTCCGCCATTTGCTGTATATGCTGCCCCAGCGCTCCCTGATTGATGAAGTGCACCATGGAAGCTCCTGGGTAGCTGAACGGAGCATCCACTATCTGAAAGAAAATGCCGGAAAGCGGCTCTTCTTCCTGTGGTCCAGTTTTATTGCGCCCCATCCCCCATTTGATGTTCCGGAGGGCTGGGCGGATCTCTATAGGGGAAAGGAGCTGCCGCCGTTAAAGGAATCAAAGACACCGATTTCCGCAGCGGCGGAAGGTAAAAAATGCATTGCGGATTATCCGGACGAAACCTATCTGCGCAGGGCCAGAGAACTATATTATGCATCTATTTCCTTCGTGGATTACAACATCGGGAAGATCATTTGGCAGCTAAAAGAATCCGGCGAGTATGACAATACGCTGATCCTTTTTACCAGCGACCACGGAGAAATGCTGGGAGACTACGGGACTTTTCAGAAGATGCTTCCTTATGACAGCTCCGTACGGATCCCATTTATCGCCAGATATCCGGAAAAGCTGGATGCAGGAAGTACAGATGAGAGGTTTGTGGATCTGAACGACTTACTTCCCACATTTCTGGATCTGGCAGGAGCTTCCTATCCGGAACCTGAAATCCTGCCGGGGGAATCCATTTTTACAAAAGATGGAAAAAAGGATCGTTCGATGCAGTATGTGGAATATGGACATGGAGGCAAGCGGTGGATCAGTCTGAGGAACCGGCGGTATAAATACAACTATTATTATGGGGGCGGCCGGGAGGAACTGTTTGATCTGGAACAGGATCCGGATGAGACGACCAACCTGCTTTATGAAAATCCAGGGGACGCTATTTTTGCAGTGAAGGAAGAACTGCGGGCTATGCTGACCGGATATGAGGAGCGGTATGGGCTGGAAGGATACGTCCGGGGGGAGAATCTTGCTGTGCTTGAGGAGATCGCGCCTTTCTTCTATCGTGAGAACAATCCTCCGATCTTTCCGGGGAAGCAGGATTCGGAATACCTGAGTCGGGAAGAAGAGGTTTTAAGGGCGGTGGAGCGGGAAACGGTTGTGAAGCTGGAAGAACTGGATATTTCGTACTTTGCGGAGCGGGGGACGCTGGATGAAAGAAAGTTGTTTTCTAGGCAAAAGCCGTGAAATAAAAAATGATTGACTTATTGTTGATCACTCTTGACAAAAATCAGGGATGCCTGTAAAAATATAAGAAAGCAGGGAAACTGTTCTGAACAATACAGAAAGGCTGTCACTGGCAGCCTTTCCGCATACATTGATATTCAGGACGGCAGACAAGTTTGTGTGCTGTCGCTTTGAAAAATTATGAAAGCGCTTTATGGGAGAAATCATGGAAGAAAATGTATACAAAAATCTTTATGAAATCGTAAATATTGTAGAACGTGAGAAAGACCGGGCGGATCTGGATGCAGTGCGCCTTTTCCTAAACGATCGGATGCGCCTTCGAACCGTGCCCAGGGAAGAACCGATATTCTACATTGAGGACGGAAAAGATCTGGTATATCTTGTACTTCGTGGAAGCTACATCAATTACCGTGTCTCTTTGAATGGAAAAATGAACATCCTGGGGCGCGAAAAAGCGCCGGTATGGAGCGGCGTAGACCGGGCGGTCAATGCATCCAATATCAATTTTACAGAAAATAAAACGCTGGAAGAATGTGTTGTTTTGGAAATCAATGCAAAATATTTTATAGAGGCCGTGGAGCATGACGGACGTTTTGGATTATATATGATCAGAAATATCCTGGATAAAATGACAGACATCTCAGAAAAATCCGACCGTCTGCTGTTCCATGATACGAATGAACATTTTGCCTGGTTTATTCTGAAATACTGGAACGACCACCATGATGCCGCCGGGATCTGCCGGATCGAGATGAAAAACGCGGATCTGGCAGAGGAGGCTGGGATCAGCCAGAGGTCATTGTACCGGATTCAAAATGCATGGAGGAATGAAGGGTTGATTTCCGTGAAAAAGGGGAATATTGTGGTGACGGCTGAGCAGGTCAGGAGGCTTCGAGAGCAGTTTGGGATGTTTTAAAGGGAACATGTTTTGAGTAGCGTCTTGGCTATTCGCAGGACAGTCCTGATCGGATGAAATGTATATATGATTCGCCCGGCAAGGAAAATGAGATCTCTTGACGGGCAAATCATACTGAAGGCATCCGCACTTCACGCCAGAACTTCCACCATCCCGCCTTCCCGTACAGAAACCGTCATATCATCCTTCACATATTCCAGAAATTCCTCCCCCAGGGAATCCACCACCGGCATAGTCACATCGTCCAGCCAGACATCTGCCAGGATCGCCCCGGCTCCGGCCAGGGAATCGATGGGCTCGGAAAAGAGCATGCATGCCGGCTGGCGCTTCATGGCACAGGCGCAGTACAGCACCAGGCCGCCGGTGGTAGAGCCGATGGTTCTGGGAAGGCACAGAGCCTTTCCTGCCATCTGCTTTCCGTATAGGTCCGGGTTGTTCTGGTCCCCGCAGGTGGCCTGCCTGTCCCCGAACTGAAGGGCTTTCTGAAAGGAAGCCAATGTATTCAATCCACCGTGGGATACCACGGTCTGAGCCTGGATCTCTCCCGGTGAAACGACTCGTCCCTGAAATGTTTTCATTGAAGAACGCCTCCTTTTCCATGATAATTCAATTTGCATCCCGTAATCTGTTCCAGGATCTCTGCATCGGTGTAATATTTTGCGCTCGTATAAGTCCGCAGCTTGTTGCTGGAAGTGATTACCGGCATACTGGTGCTGAGCGGATTGTTCATATACATCAGCGGGCAGATATAAGACAAAATGACCCCGCTCCGTTTCAGACGGTCCGCATAGGGTGTTTCCTGGAAGCGTTTGATCACCGCCGGAGCCGCCGTAAATACAGTGGGGATCCGGACTTTTTTCCGGCCCGCCTGTTTCAGCCCCTTTTCCACCCTTCGGGTCCAGACCATAAGCTGGTTCAGGCTCATATGAGGACAGCCCATAAAGCAGAGCTTTGGCTTGGCGTCCTTCTTTTTCCAGATGACCGGATAGCTGTCATAGACACGTTTCAGCTCCGCATCGTCAATGATATACCGCTTCGGGTTTTCAACCAGCAGTCTTTCACCCTGCTCCCGTGCCTCCGGGGTTAGATGTTCCACATGGTACAACCCCACCGCACCGTTGGAAGCCGTGGCTGCGCCGAAATCCTTCAGATAGGTTTTGGCATTGTCGTCCAGCGTGCTTCCCAGCCATTTGTCCAGCCCTTTGATATAGGGGACGTCTTCCATCACCTTCATGCCGATGGCCGAACCCAGGAGCTGGGCTTCCGGCTTCCTTTCCGTCCGGATCTCCACGATCCACTGCGCCTTCCGCCCCTCATCGGTGAGCAGGCCGAAATACGGCACATAGCCGACAATGGATCCCATCAGGTCGATGATGCCGGAGTTCCGGTTGCACCTTGCGCCTAGTACGGAATTGGCGTAGACCACCGCTGAGGATTCCGACCAGGAAAGGACATCGCCTGGCTCCGGGATATTGCCTACCTCGTCCATATAACAGGTACAGGTAAATGCGTCCTCCTCCATGAGGCCCAGCTTTTTTAGCTGATCCTCATAAAAATCCTGTTTGCTGTACATAAAATGCTTGAATACGATATCCTGCAGCGGGGAGCTTGGCACATGCGGATCTAATGGCCTGGGATCTGCGGAAAATTCCTGGGAAGAGACTGCCCCTGCCGCGATGAGCTGCTCCATCAGTTCATACACCGGGGTCAGCGCTTTCAGACCGAAGGACGTTACCAGATGGTTGTATCTGCTGGTCACAGGAACCATGGTCTCTGCTCCGAAAAGCTCGCCGTAACGCACCAGGGTTTTCATGACTTTTGCCATGGTTTCGCCCTGGCTGCCATTTAGGATGGCTTCCTGTTCTTCTGTTAATTTCATGTTTGTTTCCATATAAAAATCCTTTCCGTTGTTATACTGAGCGGCAGACGCATCTGACGCCCAGTATAGGTGTTCTGCGGTTATTCATAGAGATCCGGGACAGCAGAAAAATATCCGCATTGGCGCAGCATTTCCGAAACATCTGCTGTTCTGCTGCCCGGAATCTGTAGATCAGATCTTCATCGCCACTTCATAAGCCCGCCAGATGACGGACCG
The DNA here is from genome assembly GCA_964415625.1 of uncultured Clostridium sp. GTDB lineage: Bacteria > Bacillota > Clostridia > Lachnospirales > Lachnospiraceae > Schaedlerella. The sequence goes on along the minus strand of CAYQBE010000062.1, from coordinate 18,426 downwards.
GAGATTCCCCACCTTCACGCAGTCGCCTACTAGATGCACATGCTTCCCTTTCTGTACCAAGGGCATGGGGACATATCCTGCGGAGCTGATGACCGAATCGCATTCAATCTCGATCTTGCCCTTCTTTTTCGACTGACAGATGATCGCGTTGTCCTTCACCTTTTCCAGAGTTGTTTCCAGATAAACCGGGACCTTATGGAGCGCAAACCATTCCCGCAGGTAAGAGCTGTTTGCCAGACACACGCCGGACTGCGACACCAGGTCGTCCTTCATCTCCACGATGACCGGCTTTTTGCCCTGCAGCGCCAGCTCATAAGCAATCTCACTGCCGGTCAGACCGCCGCCGACCACGGCTACTTTTTCGCCCACCGGGGCGCCGTTCAGATAATCGCAGGCTTCGATCATTTTTTCATGTCCAGGAACTTTCCGCAGGGTGCGGGGAACCGCGCCGGTCGCAATGATCACCTCGTTACCGCCGAACTGCTCGATCTCCCTGATCTCCGAATGGAGATGGACTTCAATCCCGAGAACCTCCATCTGCCGTCTGTACCACGCCAGCAGATCCCGCAGCTTTCCCTTATAGGACTCTGCGCTGGCCGGGATAAAGGTTCCTCCCAGGCAGTCATTTTTCTCATAAATGACCGGGTTGTGTCCCCGGAGCCTGAGTACCCTGGCAGTTTCCATTCCGCCAATGCCGCCGCCGACGATATGTACGGTCTTCGGCTTTGCCGTCTTCTTAATGAAATGCTTCGTCCACTGCATGGTTTCCGCGTTCACCGCGCACCGGGCCAGGTTCAGGCTGTCGCTTAAGGCCTGGTCATTTGCCACGCCCTTGTAATGGCACATGTTGAAGCAGCCGTTATGGCAGAGGATACAGGGGCGGATATCTTCCTCCCTCCCCTGCATCAGCTTGGTCACCCACTGCTGATCCGCCAGGAAGGCCCTTGCAAATCCGGCTCCGTCCAGCCTTCCTTCCGATACAGCGTCCGCCGCCGCACGGACATCCAGGCGTCCGGCGCAGACGACGGGGATATCCACGTATTTTTTCAGTTCCTCCACGTCCTCCAGATTGCAGTTCTCCGGCATATAGATCGGCGGATGCGCCCAATACCAGGCGTCATAGGTTCCGTTGTCACAGTTGAGCATGTCGTATCCGGCATCCTGCAGATACTTCGCCGCCTTCTTCGATTCCTCCATGTCCCGTCCGGCTTCCACATAATTCTCACCCGGAAGCGCTCCCCTGCGGAAGCCCTTTGTCTTGGAAATGACGCTGTACCGGAGGGACACCGGGAAGTCTGTGCCGCAGGCGCCCTTGATGGCCTGTACGATTTCCACCGGGAAGCGGTATCTGTTTTCGAAGGAACCGCCATACTCATCCTTCCGGTGGTTTACATATTTCAGCGTGAACTGATCCAGTAGATACCCCTCATGCACCGCATGGATCTCCACTCCATCCACCCCGGCCTCTTGAAGCAGCTTCGCGCATTTTGCAAATGCATCCACATATTCGTGGATTTCTCGGACGGTCAGCTCCCGGGACGGCACCTTGTCCGACCACCGGTTCGGGGACGGGCTGGCGGATGCGGTGATCTTGTCCAGATCCATAAACGGCTTGGAAACCACCCGCAGAGCCTTGTTGCTGTACAGCATTTCCATCATCCCGCTGATGGTGAAGGATCGTCCGAAACCGGCGGTGAGCTGGATAAACAGCTTGGCTCCGGTCTTGTGAAATTCCGGCAGCCATTTTTTCAGATCCTGATACATTTTCTCGTTCTTGTACAGCCACTGCCCGAACATCGGGTTGTAGACCGGCTGGCATCCCGGCAGCACAAGCCCTGCGTTGTTCTTCGCCACCTCCATGATAAAATGCGCTCCGGCCTTGTCAAAATGATGCTTCTCCATCCACCCGAACAGGTCAGTCCCGCCCATGGACGTCAGCACGATCCGGTTCTTGATCTCGCAGTTTCCAATCTTCCACGGCGTAAATAAAGGTTCCAGTCTTTGTTCCATATTCATCCCTCCAATCTGTTGAATATTGTGTTTCCGCTCCATAGCTTCTGTATATTATTTTAACATTATACAGGGGAAAATGCACTGTATTTCTTGAAATTTGAAGGGAATTATCACAATTCGAAATGCAATTGTTGAAATATTCGCCGGTTCTGGTAAAATATAAAAAGGGATCGGGTTATGAAAATTCTGTTTTGATCCGCCAAGAGAAGAAGCAAAAAGAAAGAACGAATGAAATTGATAATATCGGAACGAGATATTATAAGGATATTTTAGAAAGAAGAATAACATATGTAAAACAGGAGGAATGATTCATGGAGTTATATACGCAACGGCTGATCCTTCGGCCCTGGCAATTAGATGACGCGGAAAATCTGTATCAATATGCGAAGAACCCCAATGTCGGCCCGGTGGCAGGATGGCCGATACATACAAGCGTTGAAAACAGCCGGGAAATCATACAAACTGTGTTTGCCGAGGAAGAAACATACGCCGTATGCCTGAGGACAGACCATCAGGCGATCGGATGTGTCGCCATTACGATCGGCGCGCGAAGCAATATGAAGCTTCCAGACGATGAAGGCGAGATCGGCTATTGGATCGGGGAACCGTTCTGGGGGCAGGGGCTGATCCCGGAAGCATGTACAGAACTTATCCGCCATGGTTTTGAGGATCTAAAACTGAAAAGGCTGTGGTGCGGGTATTTTGAGGGAAATGAAAAGTCCAGGCGCGCACAGGAAAAATGCGGGTTTGTTTATCATCATACCAATAAAGACATGCATTGGGAACTGATGGACGATATCCGCACGGAACATGTTACGGTATTGGAATGCAGCACTGCCATTGAAAAAAACACAAAGGAACGGAAGAAAAGATGATCACAGGTGAATTAAAGAACAAAGTCGATAAAATCTGGGAGGTTTTCTGGACAGGCGGGATCACGAATCCGCTGGAAGTGATCGAGCAGTTTACCTATCTGCTTTTTATCAAGCAGTTAGATGACGTGGAAACGACGAAGGAAAGTGAGGCCGGATTTCTCGGTCTGGAATATCAGGGGATGTTCCAGCCGGAATGTCAGGAGTACCGATGGAGCAGGTTCAAGAACCTGGGGGATGCGCAGGAGATTTACGATATCGTTTTAAACGGTGTGTTTCCGTTTATCAAAAATTTGCACCAGGACGGGGATTCCGCATACAGCAAATACATGGGCGACGCCATTTTCAAGGTGCCCACTCCGGCTATGCTGACAAAGCTGATCGATGGGATTGATTCCCTGGAGCTGGGAGACTCGGACAGCAAAGGGGATCTGTACGAATACCTTCTGTCCAAGGTGGCCACGGCAGGCACCAACGGCCAGTTCCGAACCCCGCGGCATATTATTAAAATGATGGTGGAGCTGGTCAGACCGAATCCAAAAGACTGGATCTGCGACCCGGCCATGGGCTCTGCCGGATTTTTGGTGGAGGCGCAGACCTATCTGCGGGAGCACGAGGAAGAGTTGTTTCTTGATGCGGAATTGAACCGGCATTTTCATCAGGACATGTTTTTCGGATTCGACATGGATCGAACGATGCTGCGGATTGGGGCGATGAACATGCTCCTCCACGGTGTGGACAATCCCGGCATTGAGTACCGCGACAGCCTGTCGGAAAATAATACGGATTTTGAAAAATACACTCTGGTGCTGGCAAATCCGCCCTTCAAAGGAAGCCTGGATTATGAAGGCGTGTCCGCCGACCTGCTGAAAGTCACCAAAACCAAAAAGACAGAATTGCTGTTCCTGGCTTTATTCCTGCGGATCCTGAAAAACGGAGGAAGGGCAGCAGTCATTGTACCTGACGGCGTGCTGTTCGGCAGCAGCAAGGCGCATAAGCAGATCCGGAAGGAACTGGTAGAAAACCATAAGTTAGAGGCAGTGATCTCCATGCCGTCAGGCGTATTCAAGCCCTATGCCGGTGTGTCCACGGCCGTGCTGGTGTTTACCAAGACCGGTGCGGGCGGAACGGAGAAGGTCTGGTTCTATGATATGAAAGCGGACGGATTTTCTCTCGATGATAAACGCCAGCCTGTACAGGAAAATGATATCCCGGATATTGTCCGCAGATACCATAACCGGGAGGAAGAGGCGGAGCGGAAGCGGACCGAGCAGAGCTTTTTTGTAGAGCTTTCAGAAATTCAGGGGAATGACTATGATCTTTCGATCAATAAATATAAGGAAATTGAGTATGAAGCGGTGCATTATGACCCGCCGCTGGTGATACTGGACAGGATTGAGAAGATGGAAGAGGAGATACAGAAAGGGATGGCGGAGCTGAGGGAGCTGCTGAGTGCGGAGTAAGCTTTCTGGATTTGCGGCAGTATATACTAAAAAAAGGTGATTATTGAATGAAAGGGGCATGGAACTATGAACAAAGATACGTTTTCATTTGCTATATATATGATTCATGCATGCGCAAATCATTGGAATCAGAATCCTTCCGAAGTATATAAAAATATGAAAAGTACAAATTGTATTATGGGTTTTTTAGTGCCTAACTATGAGATCCTTCATACACAAGGCACGAAATATATTATTGAAGACATCAGGGAGTATTTTAATGTCAGGGGGGTATCTGTATGATTGTTTATCATGGCTCAAATGTGGTTGTAACTCATCCGGATATAGAACATTCCTTTCGGCCTCTGGATTTTGGAAAAGGCTTTTATGTAACAACGGTAAAAGAACAGGCTGAGAGGTGGGCAAGAAGAAAGGCTGACATTTGCGGCGCAGGCAGAGCAGTCGTCACAGTTTATAATATGGCGGAAGATTTAGATGGGCTGTCCTGCAAATATTTTGAAGAGGACTTAACGGAATGGATCGATTTTGTATGCAGATGTCGTAATGAAGAAAAAGAGTATTTGCAGTATGACTTAATCAAAGGGAAAGTGGCAAATGATAAGGTGTTTAGAGTTGTGGATATGTATCAATCCGGTATCTGGGATAAAGAAAGGGCATTAAAAGAAATAAAAGTTTATCCTAATTATGATCAGATTGCATTTATAAGTCAAAGGGCTATAAATCAACTATTATATTATGAAACATTTTATGAGGTAACAGCGATATGAATGAAGAGACGTTAGAACGTGTATATCAGGAAAATCTCGAAGAACGGATTATAGCACATTTGGCAAAGAAATGTAATTTCTCATATGAAAAGGCAATGGATTTATACTATAACAGCAAATTGGCTGATAAAATTCATCTTGGTAAAAATGGAATACAGTATTTAGATTATAAAGTGTTAGCCCAGATAGTGCTTGAAACGGAGAAGGAACTGTTGGATTCAGATTTGCGGGCATGAGTGTGAAAAAGAAGAAAGAGAATGCCGAAAAAACGTAACTATGTATGATGCAAAACCATTATTAGAAAAAGAAGTGTTTGCCCTTTTAAAAGAAAACGGCAATTTTATAAAAAACTGTACCATAATGAATGATACTTTAGCATGGGATATATCTGGGAATAGGGATAGTTCGAGATATATTGATATTGATCCGGATATGTTGTATATGCTGGATGCGGTAAAAGATAATGTAATATTATGATTTGTGGGGATGATGTATGGAATATAAATTGTGTGATATATGTGATTTTCAAGGCGGTTCACAACCACCCAAAGAAGAATGGTCATTAGTGGCACAGGATGGTTATATTAGAATGCTTCAAATTAGAGACTTTACCCAAAGCGAGAGAGTGACACCAGAATACATAAAAATATCTGGTTCGATCAAGCAATGTAGGGAAGATGATGTTTTAATTGCACGTTACGGTGCCTCATTAGGGAAAATTCTTACTGGATTAGCGGGCGCTTATAATGTGGCAATTATGAAAACAATTCCTGATACAAGCAAAATCAGGAAGAAGTATTTATATTACTATTTGAAATCTCCTTATTTTCAAAATAGAATATCAAATGTTGGATGTAGAGCAGCTCAAGCAGGATTTAATAAAGAAGACCTGATGAAATTAGTTATAGATTGCCCAGAATTTTCCAGACAAGATGAAATTATTAAAATTTTGTCCCAAATGGATCTGATTATTGAAGAAGAAAAACTGCAAATTAGTAAATTTGATGATTTAATCAAATCCCGATTTGTGGAGATGTTTGGGGATGAAAAGAGCTTTGAACTGTGGCCCTGTTGTACGGTTGAAGATGTTGCAGAGGTTTGCGTAGGTGTTGTTATAAAGCCTACTCAATATTATACAGAAAAAGAGAAAGGTATTCCTGCTTTTCGTTCATTAAATATTGGTTATATGAATGTTAAGGATAACGATTGGGTCTATTTTACAGAAGAAGGGCATACAAAGAATCAAAAATCTATAATTCGTGAAAATGATGTGTTAGTTGTGAGGTCTGGTACGCCTGGTACAGCTTGTGTAGCAAGTTCCAAATTTGCGGGGTGTAATGCTGTAGATATTATTATTGCTCATCCGGACGAAAAAAAAGTTAATTCTGTATTTCTTGCTATGTTTACGAATATGCCACATGGTATGAATCAAATCAGAGAACGGATCAGCGGAGCTGCACAACAACATTTTAATGTGGGGGGATATAAGGCACTAAAATTAATTATGCCTCCATTGAGACTTCAGAACAAATTTGCCATCTTCGTCCACCAAGTGGACAAATTGAGATTTGCAACCCAAACATCCCTCAACGAAACCCAGCAGCTTTTCGACAGTCTCATGCAAAAATATTTTGGATAGAGGAATGGCTATGAAAAGAATAGAGATATACCATGGAAGCTCACAGATTGTTTCGGAGCCGGAAATCAGAATTGCAAAATATCATAAAGATTTTTACTACGGCTTTTACTGCACAATGATTCGAAATCAGGCAGTACGTTGGGCAACAAGATTTGGTGAGGCAGGTTATATCAGCGTATATGAATACACCGAGAATCCGGATTTAAAAATACTACGCTTCGAAACAATGACGGAGGAATGGCTGGATTTTATTGCAAGCTGTCGCACAGGCCATCCCCATACCTACGACATTGTAGAGGACCCGATGGCAAATGATACGATTTTTAATTATGTGCAGGGATTTGTAGATGGGAAAATATCCCGAAGTGCTTTCTGGGAACTGGCAAAGTTTAAATGTCCTACTCACCAGATTAGTTTCCACACAATCGCAGCTTTACAGACAATTCGATTTATCGGCGAGGAAAAAGTATATGGATAAGAATAACAGTGCATTGTTTTTTACATGCAGTTTAATAGAATTTATAGGCAGGACAACAAAAAATAAAAGGCAGGATATTGTTGACTGCCTCGGCACGGAAGGCGTTACCAGAATCTATCGCTATGCGGATGTTTTCCATTGCGAACCGATTGAAAAAGTAGCAGATGATTTTATTCAGAGAAAGCATATTCCAACCGGTAGCTTTGACAATATTATTTCTTGTAAATATACGGTTCCCGATTATTGGGATATCGGTGAAGTATTCGAACGGCTTATAGAAGATACTTTTGGAGAGAATGATGTTATAGAAGGTATTTTTAAAGTATATCATTCCTGGATTACAGACTATATTATGAATTTTAATTCGGATTTATATTATCAATCCCGGAACTATATTGCCGCTTGCTATAAAGAGGGGCAGATACTTACTGCGTAACTTTAAACGATATATATCAGCAGAATAGGGATGAAGTAAAGATTTAAGAATAAATTATTGAAAATAAATGTCAATATCGATTACTATTTGATATACTCTTATGAAAAAGGAGCATGTTCAAATGGAGAATCAGATTTATAATATTATGAATGATATGTCCGAGGTACTTGATATCGCTCAGATGAAAAAGTTACAGGAGGTTCTTATAGCAAGGCTGACCGCAGCCCATTCCGAACCGGAGGGAAATGATAATACTTCATATATGGATATGTTTCTGACAGCAAAACGGATAGAGGGATGTTCTGAGAGAACGATAGAATACTATAAAAGTACGATTAAGACGATGCTGGAAAAAATAGATATGCCGATACGGAGGATGACAACAGAAGTATTGAGAGAATATTTGGTAGAGTATCAAGGAATAAACAATTGCGGAAAAGTGACGATAGATAATATTCGCAGAAATTTATCCAGCTTTTTTTCATGGCTCGAAGAAGAGGATTATATTTTAAAAAGCCCTATACGCAGAATACATAAGGTAAAGACAAAGAAAGTGGTTAAAGAAGTGATTTCAGATGAAAATCTGGAACAACTGCGGGATGGGTGCTGTGAAAAGCGTGATCTTGCGATTATAGATATACTCGTTTCTACAGGCATGAGAGTTGGAGAGTTAGTCAATTTGAATATTGCTGATTTGGATTTTGAAGAGAGAGAATGTGTTGTTTATGGCAAAGGCGATAAGGAACGTAAAGTATATTTCGACGCAAGAACGAAGCTGCATATTCAGAGTTATCTTGAAGAAAGGTCAGATCAGGATCCGGCGCTGTTTGTTTCGTTGAATGCGCCATATCAAAGGCTGCAGATCAGCGGGGTGGAAACAAGAATACGGGAATTAGGACGGCAACTGCAGATAAACAATATTCATCCGCATAAATTTCGCCGGACAATGGCAACAAGGGCTATAGATAAAGGCATGCCTATTGAGCAGGTTCAAAAATTGCTTGGACATCAACAAATAGATACAACGATGCAGTATGCCATGGTGAATCAGAACAATGTAAAATCATCCCATAGAAAATATATGGCATAAATGATAGGGTTTAAGCAACTCAAATCCCGATTTGTAGAGATGTTTGGGAATCCAGAAACTAATTCCAAAGGGTGGGCTGAATGTGAATTGTCTGAAAAACTCAATGTGTTAGGGGGATATGCATTTAAGAGTGATATGTTTGACGAAGAAGATGGTGTTCCGGTATTACGAATAGGAAATATCAATGCTGGGTATTTCAAGCCAGTTAATATGGTTTTCTGGAAGAGAGATTCAAGACTTGAGCGATATGCAATGTATCCAGGTGATTTGGTCATGTCATTAACTGGAACTGTAGGCAAGGATGATTATGGTAATGTTTGTATACTTGGTAATGACTATGATATGTACTACCTAAATCAGCGAAATGCTAAGTTGGAGATTAAAGAGGGAATTGATAAATATTATTTATTACACCTTCTCAAGTTTGAGCAAATAAAGAAAAAACTTACGGGTATTAGTAGAGGAGTAAGACAAGCTAATATATCAAATAGGGATATAATGAATTTGATTGTTCCAGTACCGCCGATGGAACTTCAAAACCAATTTGCTGCCTTCGTCCACCAAGTGGACAAATTGAGATTTGCAACTCAAAATCTCTTAAATCAATTTCAGGCGATTGTCTCTAATGCCAGACAAATATAAGGATATAAATAAAAGCGTATTATCCCTATATGTAGTACAATGGAATTTGATGGCGGAAGATTGAATATTTTTGCATAAATAAAAATGTAAATATAGAAATGCTGAAAAATTAATTTAGAAAGCGGGTAGGAAAATGTCCCTAAACACATACCTATGGATAGAAGATCGGACGGGAAAATCAAGCCATACTTTTTGGAAAACGATGATGCAGCATATTTTTCCGGTTGTGATCGTTGAAAGCAAAAAGAATAACAGCGAACTTGTAAAGTCTGTTAAAACACTAAAGGACCAGGAAAACAAATATATAATCGTATTTGATAATGCCTTTGACAATCCGCAGGTATATCAGGAACAAAAGAGCTTGAAAAAATATGCCGAAACGAAAAGTAATGTTTTGTTGATGGAGATTATATGCTTTGAATATATCCTGTTAGAATTTAATAAACTTATTGATTGGATTTATGCGCCGAATGATGAGTTCTTAGAAAAACGAGCAAGTGCAATTCAAGCAAGAAAAATGTTGATTGATGCAATTCAATCAGAAAATTCAGGGTATAAGTCAATACAAGAAATTGTGTTATATGACAGCAACATTCATGACCACAATATTGAAAAGCTATCGGCTAAATTATTATATGATCTGACAAGAAATACAGGATTTGAGGTGTCAAAAGGAACCATTGGCGAATGCTGGATAAAATCATGTTGTGAATGGATGAAACGCCAGGAAAACGATGTCTGTGGCCTGGATGAAAGCCGATTATGCGTTGAAGAAAAAATGAGAAGAATTTATATGGGAACTTCGTTAATGAAAGAATTTAAAAAATTGGGTTTGGAGGCAACGCAGTGATCACAATATATAAAAACAAAAATGATATTCCCCACAATATGGAATATGTAGAATTAAACGACTTATTTTTCAACCAAAACACAGCCTCCCGATTAGATGACCATGCAAAAAAGTTGATTAAGCAAATAGATGATTCCGAGCTGATCAGCAAATATAAGATCGTATCCGGATTTAATGGCGCAACTGTGGATGTTGACTGTTTATCTACGGGATGCAAAACGGTTCTAAATGTAATGTACTTTCCGAAGACAGTTTTTTGCCTGAAAGAATGCGGTGAGAATGCTTTGGAAATCCTATACAGTCTGGAAGAAGGCTTTGTCTACAGCGATTATGCTTTGATTCCGTTTGAAATGGACACATTCAAAGTAGCTGTCGGTTCGGAAGGACGAATTATAGATGACTATGAAGAATTGAAGGAGTGGTGGGAAAATGAAAATTAAACCAGTCATAATGGATCGTTTCTCAACAATCCATACTTCATTTACAGTGAATTTTGAGTTTTCCAACAATATTACGATCCTTACCGGTCTTTCCGGATCGGGAAAAACTGCGTCCTTTTCTTTTATCAGGGAAAGCATGGCTCTAAATCCGGATATCGTATGCCTAAATTACCTGGATTACCAAAAGGACATAAAAGCACTGCTCGCGCGGACGGAGGGTAAGCTGATCGTAATAGATAATGCGGATATCCTGCTGAACGATGAGACAAGAAAATATATTTCTTTAGACGGAAAGAATCAGTACCTGATCATCGGCCGCAATCCCCAAAATCTTTTTGCCACGAAGGAGAATTTATTTGAATTGGAAAGCATAAAGAACGGCGAAACAATAGAATTTCAGATAAAGCCATATTTATAAAAGAACAGGAGGCAACCCTATGTCCACCAACTTTGATTTCCTAACCGCAAACCCCGCATTTTCCTCCTTCTCCGCCCAGGCCATCGAAGCGGAAAAGAGCCTGGTGATCTCTCCGGCCACTTCTGCCATCCTTTCCCGGCGCGCCCTGGAGCTTGCGGTGCGCTGGGTCTATATCAACGACGACGGCCTAAAGCTCCCCTATCGGGATAACCTGTCCGCGTTGATCCACGAGGAAACCTTCCGGGACATTCTGGAGCCACGTCTGTTCCCCATGCTGAAATACACGGTCAAGCTTGGCAATACTGCCGTCCACACGAACCACAATATCAAGCGTGACGATGCCGTGCTATCCCTGCGCAATCTGTTCGAATTTTGCAAATGGATCGAATACTGCTATTCCACCCAATACCAGGACTATGAAGACACGGTATATGACGAGTCCATCCTGGAATCTACACACGCCGGAGAATCCATTGAGGAATCTGCCAGGAAGCCGAAACCTCACCCGGAGGAACTGCAGGAGTTGTACAAAAAACTCGGCAGCAAGGACAAAAAGCTGGAAGAGATCCGTCTGGAAAATGAATCCCTGCGGGCGGAGATGACGAAGCTTCGGGAGAAAAATACGACGGCAACTGCATTTCATGTGGATGAATTTACCGAAGCGCAGACACGCAGAAAATATATTGACATCGAGCTGATGGACGCCGGATGGAAGATCGGAAGCGACTGCCGGGAAGAGGTGGAGGTCACAGGAATGCCGAATCCCACAGGGAAAGGCTATGCGGATTATGTCCTGCTTGGAGATAACGGCCTGCCTTTGGCTGTGATCGAGGCGAAAAAGACCGGTATGGATCCGATCGTCGGCAGCCGGCAGGCAAAATTATATGCGGACTGTCTGGAAAATCAGTACCGCCAGCGTCCTTTTATTTTTACTACAAATGGATTCGAGATCGAGTTTACGGACGATTACGATCAATACCCCAGAAGACGGGTATCTGGATTTTTTACAAAAAAGGAACTGCAGCTTGGCATGGACCGCCGTAAAAGCCGGAAACCTCTGGACGCTATTGAGATCAATGACAAGATCACGAACCGCCCCTATCAGAAGGAGGCGGTCGCAGCTGTCTGTGATGCAATCATGAAAAAGCACAGGAGGATGCTGATCGTACAGGCCACCGGATCGGGAAAGACCAGAGTCAGCATCAGCCTGGTGGATGTCCTGTGCCGGCATAACTATGTGAAAAATATTCTGTTCCTTGCGGATCGGAAAGCCCTGGTACGGCAGGCCAAGAAGAGCTACGGCAATCTGCTGCCGGATCTGACGCTGTGCAATCTGCTGGACAGTAAAGACGATCCGGAACAGAGCCGGATGATCTTTTCCACCTATCCCACCATGATGAATGCCATTGACGAGACAAAGGGAAAAGAAGGCAATAAGCTGTTCACCCCCGGACATTTTGACCTGATCATCGTAGATGAGAGTCACAGGAGCATTTACAAAAAATACCAGGATATTTTCGAGTATTTTGACGGAATGCTGCTGGGCATGACGGCCACGCCGAAGGAGGAGATTGACCGGAATACATACAGCATCTTCGACCTGGAGCGGGGTGTGCCGACCTTTGCCTACGAGCTGGATCAGGCGGTTGCGGAAGGCTATCTGGTGGATTACAGCACCAGGGAATATAAGACGAAGATCATGGAAGACGGCATTCATTATGACCAGCTTTCCGAAGAGGAAAAAGAGGAATTTGAGGAAACCTTCAGCGATGACGAGACGTTCGACAAGGACATTTCCGAAAATGCGGTCAATGAGTGGCTGTTCAATGAGGACACCATCTGCAAGGTGTTGAGTGCCCTGATGGAAAAGGGGCTGAAAGTGGAGGGCGGCGACAAGCTGGGAAAAACGATTATATTTGCGAAAAACAGCCCTCACGCAAGAGCAATCGTAGACTGCTTTCAAAAATATTATCCGGAGTACGGTTCGGATTTTATCTGCCAGATCGACTACAGCATTTCCTATGCAGACACGCTGATCGACGATTTCAGCACAAAGGATAAACTGCCGCAGATCGCGGTTTCCGTGGATATGCTGGATACCGGGATCGACATTCCGGAGATTCTGAACCTGGTCTTTTTCAAAAAAGTTCGGAGCTATTCGAAATTCTGGCAGATGATCGGCAGGGGCACACGGCTCTGCAAGGATCTGTTCGGACCGGGAATGGACAAGGAAGCATTTTTGATCTTTGACTTCTGCAATAATTTTGAGTATTTCCGCGCCAATAAAAAGGGAAAGGAAGCCAAAATCCAGGAGGCTCCGGCAGAAAAGATATTCAACTGTAAGGTTCATATTGCCCGTGAGCTGCAGGCACCGCAATTCCAGCGTGATGAGAAATATGCGCAGTACCGGGTGGATCTGGTGGACGGGTTAAACGGCCAGGTGGTGGAGCTCAATGATACAAGCTGGCGTGTCCGTCAGCATCTGCGCTATGTGGAAACCTACCGGGAAAAATCGGCATGGCAGAACCTGGAAACAGGCTCCGTATCGGAGTTAAAAGAACATATTGCGCCGTTGATGGTGCCCAAGCGCGAGGATGAGCTTGCAAGGCGGTTTGACTATCTGATGCTGAGCATGGAGCTGTCCCTGCTGCAAAGTAAAAGCATGGCGCAGAATGTGGGGATCGTCATGCAGACGGCAGACCAGCTTTCCAGGCTCTATACGATTCCGCAGGTCAGAACGCAGCAGTCTTCGATCGAACGCGCGCTGTCAGAGGAGTTTTGGGATAACGCCACGATTCTGGATATGGAACGCGTCCGGGAAGCGTTTCGGGATCTGCTGAAATTTATTGAAAAAAGGAAAACACATATTTACTATACAGATTTTGAAGACAACGTTATAGAAGAAAAAGAAGGGGAAGCAATCTACATTTCCCATGACCTGAAAAATTACAAAAAGAAAGTGGAATATTATCTGAAAGAGCATCAGGATCATCTGGCTGTGTACAAGCTCCGCCGGAATAAACGTCTTACGCCCGAGGAATTTGCGGAGCTGGAACGGATCCTGTGGGAAGAGCTGGGAACGAAAGAAGAGTACCAGAAGGAATACGGCGACACTCCGGTCGGACGGCTCGTGAGGAAGATCGTGGGCGTGGACCGGGAGGTGGTCAATGCCGCGTTCAGTGATTTTCTGAGCGAAGAAAAATTAAACCTGAACCAGATGCGTTTCGTGCGGCTGATGATAGATTATATAGCGGTTAACGGAAATATCGAGGACAATCAGGTTCTGATGAAGGATCCGTTTCGAAGCGCAGGGAGCATTACGGCGCTTTTTGGAAATGACCTGTCGGTGGCCCGCGAGATCATGAAGGTCGCCGAGGATTTCCGGAAAAATTCTGAGGAGACGGCATAACAGGAGAAAAATCTTTAGCTGGAAGCCGGATTATGGGCTCCTGCAAAGCCGAAGAAGGCAGGAGCCAAGAAAGAAAAGATGCCCCCGCCGGAGGAAATCATCCAGCGTATAAACGAAGAGCTTATGGGAGAGTTCACAGATGCTGATAGGGTAATTGTGGAGACTCTGTATAACAAGATGAAGATGGAGATGGCGGCTTATGCTGAAAATACAGAGGCATATAAGCAGCTGTTCTTGGATGCAAAGAAGTACCACGCTGTACAGGCTGCTTTGGCGGATAAGCTGTATAGGGAACTGCATTCTTAAATGAGAGAGAGGAAGTATCATGCCATTAGGTTGGATTGATTTTTCAAAGGATGAAAGAAATAAGGTTTTGAACGTGATTCATCTTTTAGATGAGCCGGGAGCTGTAGACGAACTGGGAATAGGTGCAGTTCGTGATGCTTTTGCTGACTATTTTTTCCCGGGTACATCAACCGTCCAGACGCGGGCAAAGTACTTCCTCATTGTTCCATACGTCCTTATGGAAGCTGGGAGTGGCAAGTATGGTTCTGATTTGAACACGATCCTTCGTAAGATTGACAATGAAGAGCGTAGTTGCAGAGATATCCTGATCAAGACAGGTAATGACGGCGTCATCGGCAGTTTGGTACCAAGATCATGGGTGCTCAGAACTCCTTCCAATATCTATTGGAACGGAATAAAACGAATGGGAATCTTCAAGGAAGATCTGTCGGTTAAGGAATATATTCATCAAAGTATCTTGCAGCGAAGTCTGAAAAAGGCTAAGGAATACGGCAATAGAGAAAAGGACGCCGAAGAAAACGAAAAGGACGATATCGATGCCGGTGATATCACATCTATCCAGTTTTGGAGTTTGGGTGACACATACCGTAGCAACTGGAGGAAAAATCTGACGATCGAATTGCTGCCAGAAGAGGCGGCATTCTTAAAATCTCAAATTGTTATGAGTCAGAGGACAAGTCTGTTTGCTTTTCCAGATAAAAATAATATAGCGCTGGATCAGTACGGGCCCTTTGGCGCTCTTACGGAAGATATAAAAGATTCTGTAGACTCTGACCTGCGTTACATGATGGGATTGGCTAATGATTTCAATAATCTGGTATCAATTATCACAACCAGATATAACCTGATCGTATTCGATGGAAAAAACAAAAGGGCGAAAGAAAAATGGGATATCCTGTCGAAGGATCTAAAACGTCGAAGTGGGGTGGATCTTAAGGCGATTTTCAACAGACTATCCATTAAGAATGTAAAGCTGAAAGTTTTTCTTTTGAAGGTTCAGGAAGCAATACGCGAAGGGGATATTGCCGCTGTAGATGAACTGATAGTAAAACGCGAGATTACATTAAAAGGCATGAAGAGGGCTAAAACATCCCGCGTAGGGGAATATCGGGAAGAAAACGCGGACTGGATTGGAATAGATATCCTTGACTACAGATACACTCCGGCTAAAAGAATCATCAGAGATATTATGAATGCGGAGGTGGTATAAGATGTTTAAGCCTACTTCAGAAAAAGATCGGATAAACTACGGTGAAGTGCTTATGCCACCTATTGGATTCCGCTTGGAACGTGCTGTCGGAACCACGTATTCGCTGGATCTTGAAACGCTTACAGCAGTATCCATTGCACTGGGGCTGATGGAGGATACCGACAGCGAATTGATCAACAATCCTATTAGTATGTTGAGTGCCCTTCAAAAGATTTCCGATAGAATTGTTGTATTTTGTGAAGCCGGACAGATAAAACTGCCCACGAAGTCAAACGCACTCTGTCTTACACTTGAAAAGATGGTGGTGCCGGTATCAATTCCGTTCGATAAGAAGATAAATCGATATCCGGCTTTTCATCCTAAAACATGGCTGCTGGAATACAGTAATGAAGATGGTGAAAAGCAATACAGATTTGTTGTCATGAGCCGAAACCTGACTTTTGATCATAGCTGGGATGCAGCCTGTGCGATGGATGGAGACACGTCGTCTGTAGGAGGTGTTGATTCTCAGCCCGTAGTTGACTTTTTGAAGTTTTTGAAAAAACAGCTAAATAAAGAGCTTGCGAATTATACCAGACAGGACAGCAATCTTAATTACCTGATCAAAGCCGTTACTGAGGTCAGTTTTTATCTGGAAGATGGTTTTTCTGAATGTGGTATCTTGCCACTTGGTATTGGAGCAGGAAGTTATGATATGGCGTCAAACTGGCTGTTTACAGAAAACTTCCATGAGCTGGTAGTAATGTCCCCATTTCTATCTGGAAGTGTTATTGAAAGGTTTAATGATGATAGCAAAACGTTGACGGGAACTACAAGGACACTGATCACACGGAGATCCGAACTTCCGAAAATTAAAGGTGGGAAAGCATCTGGATTTGATGTATATGTCATGAAGGATGAAATCATCGATGGGGAGAGTTCGATATCAGACGGAGAGGAAAAAGATTCAGAGCAAGAGGCCGGTACTCAGGATATTCATGCAAAAATCTATGTGAGAAAGAAGTATAGCACTACAGATTTGTTCCTTGGCTCTATGAATGCTTCTTATGCGGCCATCCATTCTAATGTGGAAATGATGCTGCGGCTCCGAACCAAGAGTAGCATCCTTAACGGTGAGAAGTTCCTGAATGACATTATGGGGGAAGACAGGAATGGCAAAAAGAATCCATTTGAATTGGTTTCCCCTGAAGATGTTGATGAAGCGGAAGATACAACTGTTCAGGACAGCGTTGAGCAGCTAATAAAAAAAGTTTGCCGTATCAAAATGGCTGCGACGGTAGAGCAATATGATGGAAAGTATGACATTCATATGATTGCAAGCATGGAAAGCCCGATGGACAATGTCCGGATACGACCGCTTAGAAGTAACAAAGAAAGCGAAGTATCTCCGGTGATGTCTTTTGAATCTCTGGAAATGTTACAACTTTCGGAATTCTATGTTGTGTCAGCTGCTATAGAAGAATGTACTTTGGAACGGGTTATCATGATTCCTACTGCCGGGATTCCGGAGGGAAGGGAAGCAGAAGTAATAAAAAATGTAATAAAAAATGTAATAAAAACAAAGAATCAGTTTATTGAATATGTCGCCTTTATTCTGGGGGATGATTATGTTCAGTCGTTCTTGGAAAACAGAAAAGCTTCCGGTACATATGGCGAGTGGGATCAAAGCGGCACTATGCCTGCAGTCTATGAAAAAATGTTAAAAACTTCGGTTTCAGATCCGGACAGATTAGGCGAGATACAGTATATAACAAAAGCTATACAGGAAGAGGAAATTATTCCACCGGAATTTAGGGAAATGTACAATGTATTTTGCAATACTCTTGGGATAAAGCAGGTGTGATCTATGGACTTAGGTAAGAACCTTCGGTCAATTGAAGAGAAAACAATGGCTCAACTTAAAGACTTTCAGTGTGCTACGGTTGAAAGAATTGATGAGCTTTTTCGTCATGGGCAGAACCGGGTTCTTGTTGCGGATGAGGTTGGTTTAGGGAAAACCTTGATTGCCAGAGGTGCGATTGCAAAGACGGCGATAATTCAACATGAGAAAGATGATGAGATTTTCAAGATTGTCTATATATGCTCTAACCAGGTTATAGCGAATCAGAATATTCAAAAGCTGGATGTTTTCAATATAAGGCCCGACGGAAGTAGTAGTGATGCAAGACTTTCTATGCAACACCTGAGGATCGCCGAGCAGGAGTATTCTGCGAAAAAGAATAAATTATATGCTCAGCTGATCCCATTAACACCAAGCACATCTTTTAGTATGACAAATGGAGGGGGCACAAAGGAAGAACGTGCGCTTATGTATGCCATATTAATGAGAATACCGGCATTAGACACAATCATTGGGATTTCTGTACATATGACCCTAGCGGCAAGCCTCATGC
>CAYQBE010000061.1:0-26639 GCA_964415625.1 uncultured Clostridium sp. | reverse complement strand
ATGTATAATTCTTGACTTTTTGCCGTAATCTGTCTAAACTGATTATGATATAAAACTTTTGTGAGGTCAAGCGCTAAGTTTTAAAAGAAAGCGGGAGGACAGGATGGATAACCGGGAGTGGGAAAGATTCGGAGAAGAGATCCGCAGGAATGTACAGGATGCGGTGGATTCCAGAGACTTCAGCAGATTAAATCAGACAATTACAGACGCGATCAACGGTGCGGCGGACGGGATCACCAGGGGCATGAAGGATGCGGCCGGGGAGATCACCAGAGGCGTGCGCCAGAACAGGAACAGCAGCAGGAAAAAGCAGCAGGGTTCCTATAACGGAAGATATCAGTACCAGGGGCACTTCGGACAGCAGGATAACGGGTGGCAGCAGGGCTCCAATATGAACTGGAACGGCCAGGAAGCAGGACAGGCCGGCGGCGCTTCGTATGACCAGCCGGGGCAGGGAGCTGCCAGCGGTACATACGGGCAGACCGACCGGAGATATAACTGGAACAAGGCATACTATTCCAGGTTCGGCAACCGGGATAAGCCTGTAGAGGAGCAGGAGGCAGACTATGGTTCATACCATCCGGAGACAGAGAAGCAGCTTCCGGCGCTGTATGCGGGAACCACTCCTGCAAAGGTCGGCGGAACGGTGCTTTACGGGATCGGATGCGCCGCAGGGAGTATTTCGCTGATCGGGCTGGCAATGATCGTATTGGCCGGGATCGGAACCGGAGACATGAGTGCCGGTTTTTGGGCAGCCTGCGGCGGTACGGCGGTTTTTGCGGCAGGATTCGGCGGTATGGCGGCGGCAGGCAGCAGCATCCGCGGGAGAGTTAAGCGGTTCCGCGGCTACATCAGCAGCCTGGGCAGCCGGGAATACTGCAATGTAAAAGAACTGGCAGAGCATCTGGGGAAATCCCGGCGGTATGTGGTGAAGGATCTGGAAAAAATGATCCAGAAGGGCTGGTTCCGCCAGGGCCATCTGGACAGACAGAAGACCTGCCTCATGGTCAGCGACGATGCTTATAAGCAATATACGGATCTGCAGCAGCAGAGGGAGCAGATCAACACAGAGACAAGAGAGCAGCAGGAGGCGGCAGCCAGAAAGCGGGCAAAGGAAGTGCAGAAGGAAGCGGAAGCACCGGATTCGAAGCTCTCGCCCGAGGTTCGCAGGATTATTAAGACGGGGGAAAACTATATTCAGAAGATCCATGCCTGCAACGATGCCATTCCGGGGGCGGAGATCTCCGCGAAGATTTCCCGGATGGAAATCCTGGTTGACCGGATTTTTGACCGGGTGGAACAGAATCCGGATTCTGTGTCAGATATCCACCGGATGATGGAGTATTACCTTCCAACGACGGTCAAGCTTCTGGAGGCGTATCAGGATCTGGACTCCCAGCCGGTACAGGGGGAGAACATCATTTCTTCGAAGCGGGAGATAGAAAAGACGCTGGATACGCTGAACGCGGCATTTGAAAAGCTGCTGGACAGCCTGTTCCAGGATACGGCGTGGGATGTGTCCTCCGATATCTCCGTACTGCATACGATGCTGGCGCAGGAAGGGCTGACGGAAGGGGATTTTAAGGAAGTCCATTAAAGAATACCCAAGGGCATCCCACTATGGCCATCCGGCCGTTTCATAAGGTAATTGAAAATACGAAAAATTAGGAGGCTGCTATGAGCAACGAATTAGATGCATATACGACGACACCGACGCTGACGCTGGATCCATTTGCGGAGGAGAAGGCGCCGGCGGCGCCGGTGATCACGGCGGAACCGGAAAAGCCGATTTTTGACGAGAATGTCCTGACAGCGGAAGAGCGTCATGCCGTAGAGCAGTTTGCAGAGAAGATCGATCTGACCAATTCGCAGATGATCCTGCAGTACGGCGCGGGAACGCAGAAAAAGATGGCGGATTTTTCGGAGAGTGCCCTGGAAAATGTCAAGACAAAGGATCTGGGAGAGGTGGGAGACCTGCTCACAGGCGTCGTCAAGGAACTGAGGAGCTTTGATGAAGAGGAAGAAAAGGGCTTTCTGGGAATCTTCAAAAAGCCGGCCAATAAGATCAGCGCCATGAAGGCGAAGTACAGCAAGGCGGAGACCAATATCAACCATATCTGCAAGGTGCTGGAATCCCATCAGGTCCAGCTTTTGAAGGATGTTGCCCTGCTGGATAAGATGTATGAGCTGAACCTGACCTATTTTAAGGAACTGACCATGTATATCATGGCCGGGAAGAAGAAGCTCCATGAGGTTCAGACTGGCCAGCTTCCGGATCTGCTCCAGAGAGCCCAGGCCAGCGGACTGGCAGAGGACGCGCAGGCGGCCAGGGATCTGGATTCCATGTGCAACCGGTTTGAGAAGAAGCTGCATGACCTGGAGCTGACCCGGCAGGTGTCCTTACAGACAGCGCCCCAGATCCGGATGGTTCAGAGCAACGACACGCTGATGGTGGAAAAGATCCAGTCTACCATTGTCAATACGATCCCGCTGTGGAAGAGCCAGATGGTGCTGGCCCTGGGCGTGGAGCATTCGGCCCAGGCAGCGGCGGCTCAGCGGGAAGTGACGGATATGACCAACGAACTGCTGAAGAAAAATGCGGCCAAGCTTAAGATGGCCACCATTGATGCCGCAAAAGAGTCGGAGCGGGGAATCGTGGATATGGAGACCTTGAAGATGACCAACGAATCGCTGATCTCCACGCTGGATGAAGTGATGCGGATCCAGCAGGAAGGACGGCAGAAGCGCCGGGAGGCGGAGACGGAGATGCACCGTCTGGAAGGCGAGCTGAAGCAGAAGCTCCTGCAGATGCGTGCCTGATCTGAATACCATCGTATGCAGAAAGGCTGCCAGTGGCAGGCTTTCTGTATAGATAAAAAAATAGAGAATAAGAGGAGAATTGTTATGGCAAAGGAAAAGAAACTGGTCGAATCCATTACTTCCAGGGAGAAGGATTTTGCGCAGTGGTATACGGACGTTGTGAGGGAAGCGAAGCTGTGTGACTATTCAGGGGTCAAGGGATGCCTGAATTATCTGCCCAATGGATATGCGATCTGGGAAAAGATCCAGGCAGATCTGGACAAGCGTTTTAAGGACACAGGAGTGGAAAATGTCTATCTCCCGGTGCTGATCCCGGAAGCGCTTCTGCAGAAGGAAGCGGATCATATCGAAGGCTTTGCGCCGGAGGTTGCGTGGGTCACACAGGGGGGACTGGAGCCTCTGCAGGATAAGTTCTGCATCCGTCCCACTTCGGAGACACTGTTCTGTGATGTGTGGAGCAAGACCGTACAGTCCTACCGGGATCTGCCCAAGGTGTGGAACCAGTGGTGTTCCGTACTGCGCTGGGAAAAGACGACCAGGCCATTCCTGCGTTCCCGTGAATTTTTGTGGCAGGAGGGACATACCATCCATGCTACATTCGAAGAGGCGGAGCAGAGGACTCTGACCATGCGCGACGTGTACCGGGATTTCATCCAGGACGATCTGGCAATCCCGCTGGTATGTGGGCGCAAGACGGAGAGCGAGAAGTTTGCGGGGGCACAGGACACCTACACGGTGGAAGCGCTGATGCATGACGGCCAGGCACTGCAGTCCGCAACCAGCCATTTCTTCGGCAGTTCTTTCCCGGATGCGTTTGACATCAAGTATTCGGATAAAAATAACGAGCTGCACAGCGTGTATGAGACCTCCTGGGGGCTGTCCACCCGGATCATCGGCGCCATCATCATGGTACACGGCGATGACAGCGGACTGGTGCTGCCGCCGAGGATCGCGCCGGTACAGACGAAGGTCATCCCCATCGCACAGCACAAGGAAGGGGTGCTGGACAAGGCAAGGGAGCTTTTGGATACCCTGAGGGCAGCAGGCTACGCGGCGAAGATCGACGATTCCGACAAGGCACCGGGCTGGAAGTTCAGCGAGCAGGAGATCCAGGGGATCCCGACCCGGATTGAGATCGGCCCCAAGGATATCGAACAGGGGCAGGTGGTCGTAGTGCGCCGCGATACGAGAGAGAAGACGGTCGTTGCCATCAATGAGATCACTGAAAAATTGGGAGAGATCCTGGAGACCATGCAGAAGGACATGTTCGAACGGGCAAAAGCATTTTTGGATTCCCACATTGACTCCGCGGTGACCATGGAGGAAATGAAAACGAAGTTCAATGAGAACCGCGGCTTTATCAAGGCAATGTGGTGCGGAGAGGAAGCCTGCGAGGATGAGATCAAGGCGCAGACAGGCGGCGCGACTTCCCGGTGCATCCCGGATGAGGAGGAACATCTGTCAGACGTATGTATCTGCTGCGGCAAGCCCGCAAAGCATATGGTCTACTGGGGAAGAGCGTACTAAAACAGCGGCCGTATCCGTAAAGGGACTGAGCGGATACATGTGGATTGAGGGCGGGGGTTTTTATGGCATTTCAGAATATGGTCAATATGCAGCTGATGATGTTCCTGCTTGTCGGAATCGGCTTTTTCGTGAGAAAAAAGGAAATCATCGGCAGCACTGCGCGGAAAGAACTGGTGAACTTCTGCCTCTATATCACATTGCCGTTCAATATTTTCCATTCCTTCCGGATGGATTGGGACTCCGGTATGCTTGCGGCTTTCCTGGAAGTATTACTGTTGTCCGTTGGCTATAATGTGATCTCCATTTTCATAAGCTTTCTTTTCTATCACCGGAGCGAATCCCGGCGGCAGAAGCCGCTGCGGTACGGAACAATCGTGTCCAACGGCGGATTTTTGGGCAATCCGGTGATCGAAGGAATCTATGGTATGGAAGGCTTGTTTTACGCATCGGTATTTATGCTTCCGGTGCGTATTGTCATGTGGAGCATCGGGACATCCTGCTTTTTGAAAGGCAGCCGGGAAAATCTGGTGAAAAAGGTGCTGACGCATCCCTGTGTTGCGGCGATCTATCTGGGGCTTGCCGCTATGATTTCCGGAATCGGATTTCCGGTGTTTCTGGAAAATACGATCAGCGGTATCAGCAGCTGCAACACGCCCCTGAGCATGATGCTGATCGGAATGATGCTGGCGGAGATGGATCCGAAGGGAATGCTGGATAGGACGATGGCATTTTATACGGCGGTGCGCCTGGTTCTGATTCCAGCTGTGATCTTCGGGATCACACGTTTTCTGCCTATCAGTCCGCTTCTTCGGGGAATCACGGTGATCATTGCGGGAATGCCGGCTCCGGTGACGACAGCCCTGCTGTCCGCAAAGTATGACGGCGACGAGAAATACGCTACAGCGATGATCTTTGTGACCACGGTGCTGTCGCTGATAACGCTTCCGGCATGGTGCTATCTGCTGGGAGCCGCATAATTGGGAGGAAAGGAATGTCTGAGAATAGGAAAAAAAGGATCATTCTTGGCTCGGCGTCTCCAAGAAGAAGAGAGCTGCTGGAGCAGATCGGGATCGAATTTGAGGTTGTAGTCAGTGACGCGCAGGAACATTACGAGAGCACCCGTCCGGAGGAAATCGTCAGGGAGCTGGCGCTGATGAAGGCAGAGCATGTTGCCGGGGAAGTGGAGCGGCGTGAAAAGGAGAGTGGAGATCGGTCTTATATTTCCGAACAGGAAACGGGAAAAATCAATCTTTGCAATGTGATGATCCTGGGTGCGGATACGATTGTTGTGCGGGACGGACAGATTCTTGGAAAACCGTCTGACGAGGAGGCGGCATTTTTCATGCTGAAAAGCCTGCAGGGAAGGATGCATCAGGTTTACACAGGCGTTACGTTGCTGGATTTTGACGGAAACGGGGAACGGCATACGATCAGCCACGCCGAGGAAACGAAGGTTTATGTGCATGAAATGACGGACGAGGAGATCCGCCGGTATATCGCGGCCGGGGAATCCATGGATAAAGCAGGCGCTTACGGAGTCCAGGGGCGGTTCGCGGCATACATTGACCGGATTGAAGGCGACTACTATAATGTGGTGGGGCTGCCGGTAGCATACGTGTACCATGCGATGAAGGAACTGTAGAAAAAGATGGAGTAGATCATGGGAATATTTTCTTTTTTTAAAAACGAGGAAAAAGAGGCGGAGGAGCGGGCATTCCGGCAGAAGACAGAGGAGATGCTGTCGAAGCTTACAGAGGAAGTGAAGAAAGGGCAGGAGCTTACGGAATCTCTTTCCAAGGATGTCCGGCAGGTTGGTTCGGATGTCCGTCGGCACGATATGGCTCTGGAGGACTGTCTGGATACTCTGGAAGAACAGCAGGAGGAACAAAAAGAGAGCCGGAAACAGATCCGGAAGCTGGAAGCGGAACAGGAGAAGCTTTTGAAGCTGTTGTCGGTATACCAGGAACAGCTCTGGGGAATGAAGCGGTATGCCGAACAAAATGCCCCGGAATGGCTCGCTCAGCTTGAACTGGTGGAAAAAGCGGCGGAAGGTGCCAGATTATCCGGCGGGATCGCCTGGATCGAGGAGGCCGGAGTACAGGTGGATTATGCGCTTCATGAAGTGATCGAGGCCAGGGCGGTATCCGAGGAGGAAAAGGATATGCGCGTTGCGCAGGTTTACAGCCCGGGGATGATCCGGCACGGAGAGGTCATAAAGAAAGCACGGGTGGCGGCATACCGCCTGGAAAGATAAGAGCAGGTTATACTGAGCACAAAGGCTGGAGGCAGTTGTGAAAGAAAGGGTACGGAGGAGAAAACGAATGGGAGCAGATACGATTATAGGGATTGACCTGGGGACTTCGACAACGGAAGCGGCGGTGATCCGGGACGGCAAACCGGTGATGATCGTCAACTTTGACGGACAGGTCATCACGCCTTCCGCGGCAGGCGTTGACAAAGACGGACAGCTTGTATTTGGGGAAAAGGCGAAGGCACAATATCTTCTTGCGCCGGAGGATACGGTGATCGAAGCGAAACGGAAGATCGGTACAAAGGAAAAGCTCCGCATGGGAGACAAGGATTACACGCCGGTGGAAATCTCCTCCATGTTGCTGGGCTATGTAAAGGATTATGTATCGGAAGCCCTGGGCGAAGACATTTCCCGGGCCGTGATCTCTGTACCGGCATATTTTGATGATCTGCAGAGACAGGAAACGGTGGAAGCCGGAAAGCGGGCCGGTTTTGAGGTGGAGCGGATCATCAATGAACCTACGGCGGCTGCCTTGAGCTACGGGATCGGGCATATGGAGGAGGAAAGCCACATTCTGGTTTACGACCTGGGCGGCGGAACCTTTGACGTGACCCTTCTGGAAATGTTCGGGGGCGTAGTGGAAGTGAAAGCCAGCAGCGGCGACAACCGGCTGGGAGGAAAGGATTTCGACGAATGCCTGATCCAGTGGCTTTTGTCCCAGTTCCGGAAGAAACACGGAAAGGATCTGAGCAAAGACACGGCGGCAATGGTCAAGCTGAAGGAGCAGGCGGAATGGTGCAAAAAGGAACTGAGCACCCGGGATTCCTGCCAGATCATCATCCCGTTTATCGCGGAAAAGAGCGGAAAACCATTGGCTCTGGAGGAGACCGTAACACTGGAGCAGTTTGAGGAAATGACCCGGGAACTGGTGGAGCGGACCCATGCACCCATTGATGTGGTTCTGGCGGACAGCGGAGTGCTTGCCTCGGATATTGACCGGATCCTGCTGGTAGGCGGCTCCACACGGATGCCGATGGTCCGCAGGGATATTGAAGCCTATCTGCAGAAGGAGCCGTCAAAAGCGGTGAATCCGGATTACGCGGTGGCGGAAGGAGCGGCGATCCAGGCGGGGATCATCCAGGGAACGCTGAGCCGGGAAGAGGGCATCATCATGACGGACGTGAACCCGTATACTCTGGGGATCCGGACGCTGTACGAGGATGCTTCCCATTATATGAGTATTGTGATCCCGAGAAATGTGACGATTCCGGTTGTCAGAAAAGGAATCTACTATACAAGCTACGATAATCAGACTTCTGCGAAAATCGAGGTTTACCAGGGGGAACACGATGACGTGCGGCTGAATCATTTCCTGGGAGAGTTCGTTGTCTCAGGCATCCCCATGCGTGATGCGGGGGAGGAGCAGATCGAAGTGGAATTTTCCTACAACCTGAACGGGATGCTGGAGGTCAGCGCGCGGATCCCAAGTTCAGGCGAGGAGGCATCGGTTGAGATCAACATGATGGCATATGAGGAGGAGTTCTTCACGGAAGCGGCGACAGACGTCAGCAAATGGAAGGAATCCTCTCTTGCAAAGGAATTTCGGACGGTGATCCGCAGAGCCGAGCGCAGGCTGAAAAGCGAGACGGTCCAGGGCATGCCGATGTACAGAGAAGATCTGGAGGGATGCCTGTATGACCTGAAGCTGGCGTTGATCGAGGAGGATGAGGACCGGGCGGCGGAGCTGGAAGAGGATATTCTGGATATGCTGGAAGAGCTGGAGTGAGAGAAACTGTTACCAAAAGGATTTCGAGAAACGAATCGGTCGGCTGTG
Organism: uncultured Clostridium sp.; assembly: GCA_964415625.1. Lineage (GTDB taxonomy): Bacteria > Bacillota > Clostridia > Lachnospirales > Lachnospiraceae > Schaedlerella. The sequence continues at coordinate 18,207 of CAYQBE010000061.1, read as the reverse complement.
AAAGAAAGGGACATGACAGGGAATGGATGATTACAGGACACTGGGATTGGAACAGGGAGCATCCCAGAAGGAAATAAAAAAAGCGTATTTTTCCCTGGTCAGAAAATATTCTCCGGAGGAATCGCCGGAAAAATTCCGGGAGATCCGGGAGGCATATGAGCGGCTAAAGGGACAGACGGAAGGCCAGGAACCCATGTTTCCCAGGCCCTCGGATCCATTGGCGGGAAAATTTCTGGACTTGTATTGGAAATACCGGAACTCGCAGGATCCGCACAGAGCGCGGGATGTCTGCGAAGAAGCATGGAAGCGGTTCCCGGAGGAAATCCAGTTTTTGTATCATCTGGCATTTGCCCAGCGCTGGGCGGGAAATTCCGGAAAGTCTGTGAAAAGCTGCGAAGAGCTTGTAAAACGGGAACCGGAAAACAAATGGTTTTGGAGAGAGCTTGCCATTTCCTATGATGAGCGGAGCTATACCCGGAAGGCCTATATGGCTTATGAAAAGGCATATGAGCTGGGGTGCCGGGACAACGGGTTCTTACTGGATTTTTCCGCATCTTGTGATAATTATGAGCAATATGACCGTGGGATCCAGGTGCTGACAGAGCTGGTCAGAAAGGACAGGCGCTGGAAAAGGGAAGAGATCGAGGATGTGCTGAGTGCATATTGCGGAATATTGATGATGTCCTGCAGAAAGGGAGAGGATTTCAGCGGCATGCTGTCGGAATGCAGCCAGTTTATCCGGCAATATTCCATTTATATAGCGGATCATCTGAAGACTGTGCTGGGATTCTGCACGGTCATAAGCATGAAACCGGAGCTGTGCGCGTCCTCCCATGAGCTGATCCGTGATTTTTTTTCGGCAGTAGAAAAGGTATGCGTGTCAGAAAAGGACAAGGCGCTGTTTGCCATAGCGCAGGAGCAATATATGGATGAATGCATCTGGGCAGATGAGCGTCTGACAGAAACCGTGCAGCATGGAATGCAAGTATTCTTTCAGATGGATGACGAGCCGATGGATGTCCGCTCATACGCGCTGCTGGATCTGAAATTGTGTATGATCGAGGAACGGCAGGAGGTGCTGCCGCAGCTGGAGATCCTGAAAGCGGAATATCCAATGTATTATGAAAAGATCCGGGAATTTGCGGAACAGCTTCAAAACGGGAAGAATATGGGATATCTGAAAAGCAGCCTGCTGAAACAATATACCCGCCTTGCGAAATACGTGAGCGGTGGGAAATATTTCGAAAAATATCCGGATGAAAAGAAGAAAGCCATGGGAACCGTGATCCATCAGAACGACGGCGAGACGCCTTTTGTGAGAAGCGGGAAAAAGATCGGAAGAAATGATCCCTGTCCCTGTGGGAGCGGAAAAAAGTATAAGCATTGCTGTATGAAGAAAGAGCGTGCATAAGCATAAATTTTCCGGGAATACTAAGAAAAGGTCGTGCAAGACAGCCTATGAAAAAAGTCTTAGGAGGAAGATTTATGAAGGCAAAGGTAAATGAAGGGTGTATTTCCTGCGGAGCATGTGTTTCCACCTGCCCGGAGGTATTTCGGTTTAATGAGGAAGATGTGGCGGAAGCTTATGCGGATGTTACGGAAGAGACAAAAGAAGCGGCGGAAGAGGCAAGGGACAGCTGCCCGGTGTCAGTGATCGACCTGATGGATTAAAAGTAAGGCATATCAGGAGCTTTATCTGATATGCCTTACTTTTTCAACATAAATGTTTTTAACAAATCAGAAGCAGAAGAGGGGCAATCTCGTGGAATACATAGACTCAAAATACAGAAAATTAAATCTGATCCGCCGTTTTTTTGACGGATCGAAGGGATACTTTGCTGCCGCGGTTGCCGCGTCTCTTGCAACTACGGTTTTAAACGCGCTGACACCCCAGATATTCCGGTTCAGCATCGACTCTGTCCTGGGCAGCGATCAATATGGCTACCTGGCTGACCATCTCTGGATCCTGTCGCTTTTGCTCATCGCGGTGGCGGTGTTATCCGGGATTTCGCAGTACATTTGCAGGTCCAATACAGCTATGGCAGGGGAAAATTTTGCAAAAAATATAAGAGACGCCCTGTTTGTCCATGTGCAGAAGCTTCCGATGGAGTGGCATGACCAGAACCAGACCGGTGATATCATCCAGCGGTGTACTTCGGATGTAGAGGTGATCCGCAATTTTGTCGTTACCCAGCTGCTGGAAGTGTTCCGTACCGTGTTTCTGGTCGTGACCTCTTTTGTCATGATGCTGTACATGAATGTGAAATTATCGCTGGTGGTGCTTGCCTTTGTGCCTGTGGTGGTATTGTACTCCGCTGTGTTTTACCGTCTGATCGCCAAACGATTTGTGGATGCGGACGAGGCGGAGGGGGAACTGTCAACGGTGGTTCAGGAGAACGCGACCGGTGTGCGGGTGGTCCGTGCCTTTGGCCGGGAAAAGTTCGAGATGGACCGTTTCCGTGAAAAGAACGAGGTCTTTGCGAAGCTCTGGATCCGGCTTGGGACTTTATCCGGCCTGTACTGGGGCGTGGGAGATCTGATCACGGGATTTCAGGTGGTCGCGGTGATCGTCCTTGGGACCATCGAGGCGGTACATGGAACCATTTCCGTAGGAGAGTTCATTGCTTTTGCATCCTATAATACGACGCTGGTGTGGCCGATCCGGGGGCTTGGGAGGATTCTCTCAGATATGAGCAAGGCCGGCGTGTCATTCGAGCGTGTGGATTATATCATACGGGCGGAAGAAGAGGCGTATGCGTGTTCAGGCAGAAAGGAAGAATATAGAAATGCCTGTGTGCAGGCGCAGGAATCAGAAAATGCCTTCGATATTCGATTTGAGCATGTAAATTTTGCGTATGAATCCGGAAAAGAAGTCTTGTCAGATATGCATTTTTCCATTCCGCAGGGGCATACCTTTGGAATCCTTGGAGGAACCGGAAGCGGAAAATCTACGATCGTACAGCTTTTGACCCGTCTTTATGAATTGGAGGACGGGCAGGGCAGGATCTGCATCGGAGGAAAGGACATCAGAGGGATTCCGCTGGAGCAGCTTCGGAAATATGTAGGTATGGTATTGCAGGAACCCTTCCTGTATTCCAGGACGATCCGGGAAAATATTGCGGCCTGCGCGCCGGATGCTTCTATGGAAGAAATCCGCCGCGCGGCGAAGATCGCCTGCGTGGACGAGTCGATCATGAGCTTTCCGGACGGCTATGATACTCTGGTCGGGGAGCGGGGCGTGACGCTTTCCGGAGGTCAGCGGCAGCGTGTGGCGATTGCCAGGATGCTGCTTGAGAAGGCTCCGATCCTGGTGTTTGACGATTCACTCTCGGCAGTGGATTCGGAGACAGATTCTCTGATCCGAAAAGCCCTCAGCGATGAGATGGAACAGGCAACGGTCATCCTGATCTCCCACCGGATTACAACCCTCATGGGAGCGGATCAGATCCTGGTGCTGAACCAGGGACGGGCGGAGGAAATGGGTACGCATTATGATCTGATCGGAAAGCAGGGGATCTACCGCAGGATATACGATATCCAGATGAGCCAGGACGACCGGGAGCAGATGAAGGCGGAGACGGATGCAGAGATCGCTTTGGAAAGGCAGTGTGCGGCTGGGGGAAAAAATCCGCAATGGCAGGGAGGTGCAGAAGATGGCGGCATATGAAGAGCAGGAGTATCATAAACCATTCAGCTTTCGGACATGGATGAAGATGCTTCCGTTTTTCCGTCCATATAAAAAGTATTTTGCAATCTCCTTTATGCTGAATATTTTTCTGGCCGGTGTAGATGTGGTCGTGCCGCTCTTCCAGAGCTATGCCATTGACCGCTTCATTACGCCCGGCAGCCTGGATGGGCTGGGGCATTTTGCGCTGCTCTATGGTCTGGTGATCGTGCTGCAGACGATCGCGGTCTATATCTCAGTCCATGCGGCGATTATCATTGAAATGAATCTGGGAAGGGATCTGAAATGGACCCAGTTTGAACATCTGCAGACCCTGTCCTTTTCCTATTACAATACGACGCCGGTAGGCTATATCCATGCCCGCGTCATGAGCGATACGCTGCGGATCGCCTCCATCGTTGCATGGGGTCTGGTGGACATGTTCTGGGCGCTGCTCTATGTGGTCAGTGTATTTGCTATTATGTTCCTGCTGAATGTCCGTCTGGCGGTAGTGATCCTGCTGATTGTGCCGTGTATTGCGGTTTTGACGGTGTATTTTCAGAATAAGATCCTGCATTGGAATCGGAAGGTGAGGAAGATCAACGCTCAGATCACCAGTGCGTACAATGAAGGGATCACCGGAGTTAAGACATCAAAAAGCATGGGAATTGAAAAGGAAAATGAGAACGCGTTTTTTCAGCATACGCTGGAAATGCAGCGGGCTGCGGGGCGGTCCGCGAAGCTGAATGCAGTTTATATTCCGGCAATCCTGCTGTTCAGTTCTGTGGCGGCGGCAGTGGTCCTGGCACAGGGCGGCGTAATGGTGCAGGAAGAGATCATGCGGCTGGGAACGCTGTCCGTATTTATTTCCTACGCGGTCATCATTTTTGAGCCGATCCAGCAGCTGGCAAGGCTTTTGGCGGATCTGATCTCCTGCCAGGCGAATATTGAGCGGGTGACGGATCTGCTGGAGCAGAAGCCAAATGTAGTAGACCGGGCGGATGTGATCCAAAAATATGGAGACGCATTTTCACCGAAGCAGGAGAACTGGGAACGGATCCAAGGCGATATCGTGTTTGAGGACGTCTCCTTTATGTACCCGGATGGAAAGGAATATGTGCTGGAGCACTTCAACCTTCATGTGCCCGCCGGGATGAATGTGGCGATCGTAGGAGAGACAGGTGCAGGGAAATCCACGCTGGTGAATCTGATGGGACGTTTTTTTGAGCCGACCTCAGGGCGGATCCTGATCGACGGGGTAGATTATCGGGAACGTTCCCAGCTCTGGCTCCACAGCCAGATCGGATATGTGCTGCAGAATCCCCATCTGTTTTCTGGAACCGTCCGGGAAAATATCCGCTACGGCAGGCTTTCGGCCACGGACGCGGAGATTGAGGAGGCAGCCAGAAGCGTATCGGCAGACCAGGTTGTGATGAAGCTGGAAAAGGGCTATGAAAGTGATGTGGGAGAGAGCGGCGGAAGGCTTTCCACCGGGGAAAAGCAGCTCATTTCCTTTGCAAGGGCGATCCTTGCGGATCCGGCCATCTTTGTGCTGGACGAGGCGACGTCCTCCATTGACACCCAGACCGAGCAGCTCATCCAGCAGGCCACCGGGAAGCTGCTGAAAGGGCATACGTCGTTTATCATTGCGCACAGACTGTCAACGATCCGGCAGGCGGACCTGATCCTTGTGGTGAAGGATGGGAAGATCATCGAGCGGGGGACACACCGGGAGCTGCTGGAGGAAAGAGGGTATTATTACGAGCTGTATTCCAGGCAGTTCGAGGAAGAAGCTTCCATGAAGGTGTTTGCGGAGGGAGGCCGGGAAGGATGCTGACAGAGAGACAGGAGATCATAGAACTGTGTTTAAAATATCCGGGAGCATATGAGGATTATCCGTTTCATGATCCCAACTGGTGCGTGATGCGGCATCAGGAAAATAAAAAAGTATTTGCCTGGATCTTCGAAAAGGACGGGCATATATGGGTCAATGTAAAATGTGACCCGGAATGGATCTCATTCTGGCGGAATGCGTTTGAGTCGGTCATTCCGGCATACCATCTGAACAAAACCTATTGGAATTCGATCATTCTGGACGGAAGCATTCCGGATAAAGAGATCCGGATCATGATCGGGAACAGCTATGACCTGACAGCAAAAAAGCGTAAGAAGGCTTAGAACTGTACTGAGCATGTGCTTTACTTTACATAGTAACTGTATGCTGTATAAAATAAGGGAGAGTCTTGATGAAATTGAAAAATATTTTACTTGTCGTAGATGATATTGATCGGTCTATAGAATTCTACCACAATCTTTTCGGCCTGGATACTGCGGTGCGTTTTGAAGGCAATGTAATCCTGACAGAGGGGCTGGCCCTCCAGGAGAGGAAGATCTGGGACAAGCTGATCGGGAAACAATCTGTCCGGGGAGACGGCGATGCGGAACTGTATTTTGAAGAAAATAATCTGGATCATTTTCTGGAAAAGCTGGAACGATATCCGGAGCCGGTTCGTTATCTGACACCGCTTACAGAATATGACTGGGGAAAGCGGGTGGTCAGGATCTATGATCCGGACGGGCATGTGATCGAGGTTGGAGAGGTAAATGATTTGAAAATCGGAAAGACCATGTGATCAAGGTTGCACTTAGAGGAAAGAAGGGAAGCATATGACAGAGATTTTAACTATGGGAGAGATGCTCGTTGAGATTATGCGGGAGCAGGAGGACGTACCGCTTGACCAGGCCGGGACATTTCGGGGTCCCTATCCCAGCGGCGCACCGGCCATCTGCATTGACGCGGCTGCACGGCTTGGCTGCAGGACGGCGATCATCGGCGGTGTAGGAAAGGACGATTTTGGAAAATGCATTTTGGAGCGCCTGAAGGAAGACGGCGTGGATGTCAGCCATGTGATCGAAAGTGAAGAGCGGGCTACGGGCTGCGCCTTTGTCACTTATTTTAGCGACGGTTCCCGGAAATTCATTTTCCATATGGGAAATACACCGGCCGTGGAGGCGAAGGCTCCGGGGCAGGGAGAATTTGAAGGTGTGAAGTATATGCATATCATGGGATGCTCCCTGATGTCAAGCCCGGTATTTGCCCGGGAAATCCTAAAGGCCATGCGTATGCTTGCTGGAGAGGGAACGAAAATCTCCTTTGACCCGAATATCCGGAAGGAGCTTTTTACGGATGCGTCAATCCATGAGGTGATCCGGGAAGTGATGGGGCATACCAGCATCTTTCTGCCGGGAGTCGAGGAACTGCTGCTGATCACTGGAAAGGAGAATGTGGAGGAGGCGGTAAAGACCTGCTTTACATACCCGCGGATGGAGATTTTGGTACTGAAAAATGGAGCAAAGGGAAGCCGGATCTACCAGCGAGGCAGTGTGGAAGAGGTGGGGGTGTATCAGGTAGAGCAGGCAGACGCGACCGGAGCGGGGGACTGCTTTGACGGGGCATTTCTTGCGGGGCTTGTGCAGGGAAAGGGTGTGAAGGAAGCCGCACAGATGGGAGCGGCAGCAGGGGCGCTCAATGCGGCGGCATTCGGCCCCATGGAGGGAAAGATCAATCCGGATTCGATAAAGGAAATGATGGAAAGAGGCTAAAAAGAGATATATTTATCACTTTTTTATTGACAGGCGATTCTTAATGTGATATATTTGTCTTGAAAAGAGATGAATATATCACATTAAGGAGGGCTTAATCATGAAACGAACAAAAATTAGATTCCTTATGATTCTTGGGCTGATATGCATACTTATTGACATTGCTGCTTCATGGTATTCTGTTATGTATAATGAAGGAAGGATTGTTATGCCTATGGACTATTCTGCCTATGTTTTTCGGATTCAAGATCTGCCGATGATTGCTTCTATGCTTCTTACATGGATCTACGTGCTGTATTTGTTTATACTCCTTGTAAAAGCAATCATAAAAAATAACCGGAGGGACAGGCGGGCATCTACATCCAGGAAGATGAATCCGAAGCTGGGGTTTTTGGGCTTTCTGGGATGCTTGGGCTTTTTAGGTTTTTGGAATTATGGCTTTAATAAAAATATGTCCGCATTTGTATTTTTTGCATTTTTTGGTTTTTTCGGCTTTTTCTTTGAAGGCAAAATGTCCAATACATTTCGGGATGAAAGATATAAGGAGAATAAAGTAAAGGCCCAGCTTGCTTCGATGGAAATTGTAATGTCCATTTTGTTTATCCTCACATTGCTTTTGGGACTGGGGGATCTTATGGGAAATCCGGAATATACGCTGATCGCCGTGCGGATCATTCTGTCACTCACGATCGGCCTGTATCTGCTTCTCAGTGAATATCTGCTGTATCGCTACGATCATGATGACGAGATCGTCGAAAGTGAGGATTGAGCTATGCCGGATTTTGAGTGTAAATTAAAAAAATACAGACAGCGAAAGGAATTGACGCAGGAGCAGTTAGCTGTCCAGGTCGGGGTAAGGCGGGAGACCATCATGCGTCTGGAAAAGGCGCAGTACAATCCGTCTTTAAAGCTGGCAATCGATATTTCCAGGGTGGTGGAGGCCCCGATTGAGGAGATTTTTATATTCAAGTAGAATTGTGGGAAGAGTGTTGGAGGATTTAAAAAAGTATGGATGCAAGAGAGGTTTTAGAGCAGGTGAGATCCGGCGGGATGTCGGTGGAAGATGCGGAGCGGTATTTTCAGAAGCAGCCCTATGAAGAGATGGGGTATGCTAAGCTGGATACATACCGGGAGATCCGTTCCGGGTTTCCGGAGGTGGTATTTTGCAGCAGAAAAGCGGATGTTCACCTGAAAAATATTTATAAAAGGTTATATGAGGAAAATGGAGAAGTGTTCGGAACCCGTGCTTCGCAGCGTCAGTACGAGGTAGTGCGGGAGGTACTGCCGCAGGTGGTTTACGATGAGGTTTCCCATATCTTAAAAATGGAAAAGCAGGACAAGCCGCGCATCGGAGAGATCGCGGTCTGCACGGCAGGAACGGCGGATATCCCGGTGGCCGAGGAAGCTGCCCAGACGGCGGAATACTTCGGAGCAAATGTAAACCGCATTTATGATGTGGGTGTCAGCGGGATCCACAGGATGCTCTCCCACCTGGATGTGATCCAGCGGGCAAACTGTGTGGTGGCCGTGGCAGGCATGGAAGGGGCGCTGGCAAGCGTTCTCGGCGGCCTGGTCAGCCATCCGGTCATAGCGGTCCCCACCTCCGTTGGCTACGGGGCCAGCATGAACGGGCTGTCCGCACTGCTTACCATGATCAATTCCTGCGCAAATGGAATCGCAGTGGTCAACATCGACAACGGCTACGGCGCAGGCTATATTGCCACCCAGATCAATCGGCTGGCAGTGAAAGGAGAATGAAAAAAATGGGAAATACATTATATCTGGAATGCTCGTCCGGCATCAGTGGGGACATGACGGTCGCTGCTCTGCTGGACCTTGGTGCGGATCAGGAGGTTTTGAAAAAAGCGATCTCAAGTCTTCCGGTAGATGGGTTTTCAATCGAGATCAGCCGGGTGAAAAAATCCGGGTTGGATGCCTGCGATTTCCTGGTACGGCTGGACGAAGAGCATGAGAACCATGACCATGATATGGAATATCTTCATGGGATGGGAGGACATGTGCACGGCAGCGAAGAGCATGATCATGGACATTCACATCCCCACGATCATGTAGCCGCCCATCACAGCCACCCCCATATCCACCGCGGCTTAAATGACATACTGGAAATCATCAGCCAGGCGGACCTCACCAGTCGGGCAAGAGCTCTGGCAGTCCGTATCTTTACCGTCCTTGCGGAGGCAGAGGCGAAAGCCCACGGCGTTCCCTTGGATCAGGTGCATTTCCACGAAGTGGGCGCGGTGGATTCTATCGTGGATATCGTTGCTGCAGCCGTATGCCTGGACAATTTGGACATCACGGAGGCAGTCATCCCCAGGATTTGTGAAGGGCGGGGTCTCGTACGCTGCCAGCACGGCGTGATCCCGGTGCCGGTGCCGGCGGTGGTCCATATCGCACAAGCAAATCAGCTTCCCCTGCACCTGACGGAGACAGAGGGCGAGCTGGTAACGCCTACCGGGGCGGCCATCGCGGCGGCGGTCAGAACCGCGGGGCAGCTGCCGGAGTCATTTGTGATAAAAAAGACCGGGATCGGCGCGGGAAAACGTACCTACGACAGACCCAGCCTGCTCCGTGCAATGCTGATCGAATGTGTGGAACAATCCGCGGATTCCGATCCGGATACTCAAAAAAGCCAGAAGGAATCCTGTAAAGCGGCTGGGGTATACGAAAATATGCACGATTCCTGTAAAAGTATGGCGCCGAAAGACGTGGTTTACCGTTTGGAAACAAATATTGACGACTGCACCGGCGAAAATCTCGGATATGTCATGGAGCGCCTTTTTGATGCCGGAGCGAGGGATGTACATTACACGCCTGTTTATATGAAGAAAAACCGCCCGGCATATCAGCTCAATGTGATCTGTGACCGGGATGCTGTGCCGGAGATGGAGAAGATCATTTTCCGGGAAACCACGACCATCGGCATTCGGAAAATGGAGATGGAACGGACTGTGCTGGAACGGTCTGCGGGAAAGATCACTACATCATTAGGAGAGGCAGAGGTCAAGGTCTGTATCCTGCCGGATGGAACGAGACGCGGTTATCCGGAATATGCCTCGGTGGAACGGCTGGCAAAAAAGAACGATATCAGTTTTCACGATACATTTGAAATCATAAAAAGAGAAGCGCAGGAGCAATATCAATGACAGAATACGAAGAGAAAAAGATCAGGCTCAAAGACCAGATACAGACTTATGCGGACGAGGGCTGTATTGTCGCATTCTCCGGCGGTGTGGACAGCAGCCTGCTGTTAAAGCTTGTATGTGAGGCGGCAGGAAAGCCGGAGGGGATCTATGCGGTGACTATACAGACCCGCCTTCACCCGGTCTGCGAGATCGAGCATGCTAAAAAAGTGGCGGAAGAGATCGGTGCCTCCCATCTGGTCATCCCGGTGGATGAACTGGAGGAAGCCGGAATCCGCCAGAACCCGCCGGATAGATGTTATCTCTGCAAGAAGCATCTGTTTACAAAGATGCTGCAAAAGACAGAAGAATTGGGTATCCAGAATATCCTGGAAGGGACCAATGAGGACGACCTCCATGTCTACCGTCCGGGATTAAAAGCAATCCGGGAGCTGGGAGTGATCAGCCCTTTGGCTGAGGCCGGTTTTACGAAAGAAGAGGTACGCCGTCTGGCAGAAGAATACGGCCTATCTGTATCAGACCGGCCTGCTACGCCCTGCCTGGCGACCAGATTTCCTTATGGAGCAGCCCTTTCCTACGAAGAGATACAGAAGGTGGAACAGGGAGAGGCCTATCTGAAAGGCTTCGGACTATATAACGTCAGGCTTCGGATCCATGGCGATATTGCGAGAATTGAGGTGGATGCCAGAGAATTTCCTGTTTTGCTCCAATACCGTTCCCATATTATCAATTACATCAAACATTTGGGATATCCATATATCACTCTGGATCTGGAAGGCTTCCGTTCCGGCAGTATGGATGTTGGAATCGAAAAAGGAATGCATCCATGAACAAACGAACCATTTCTATCATACATGAGCTCTGCACCCCGGAAAAGCCCATCAGCATCTCCGGACTTGCAGGGCAGTTCGGCGTATCCCAGAGGACGATACGCAATGATCTGAATGCGATCAACGACATTTTAAATGAAAACGGACTTTTGGAACTCAAGCTGAAAAGCGGAGGTCAGATCATCCGAGATCCGTCATTTGACCAGATTCTTTCCTTTATTTCAGAAGGGGATTTTTATGCCTACAAGCTGTCCAAAGGGGAACGGATCCGGATCGCCTCTGTCCTGCTGGTCACTTCGTCGGAATATACCACATTGTCCGCAATTGCCGACACTCTGTTCGTGAGCCGGGCGACCGTGATCAATGACCTGGAAGAGATCAAAGGAAGTGTGAGAGAAGGCGGCCTGGAGGTATTGTCCCACCCGAGCCGGGGCCTGCGTGTGCAGGGGCCGGAGAGCGACAAACGAGTCTTTTTGCTGAAAGCGGCGGATTCCGGTCAGGGTATGGCTGAGCAGGAGCTTGTGACCGGACAGATCCATGTACCAGAGGAAACCCGAACCATGCTCCAGAAGCTCATCACGGAGCAGGAGCACATTCACAAATGCTACCTGACGGACGATTCCTTCCAAAAGGTGCTGCTCTATCTGGAAATTATGATCAACCGGAACCTGGCGGGAGAATATATGGAGGTACGCAGAAAAAATGTCAGCAGCAAGCGCCAGATGGCACAGGATATCCTGGAGCTGATCTCCCAATACTGCCATTTCCGTACAACGGAGGATGAGGTACAGTTTTTCAGCGAGCTGCTTTCCATGGCCAGGTACACCCGGCAGAGGATTGGCGAGGGGAATGCAGTGAAGCTGCAGTTTATCACCCGGCAGTTTATCTGGCAGCTCTCAGAGGAGCTGCGGGTCAACCTCAACGGAGATTATGATTTTTTCGAAAACCTGTCCGCACACCTGGAATCCGTATATTCCGCCGCGTCGCCGGCCTATCCGGACAATCCGATCATCGAGGAGGTGCTGGAGGAAAACGCAGAGGTGGCCGGCGCGGTCCGAAAAAAACTGCCAATCCTTCAGCAGTATACCGGCGAGCCCATCGAAGAGATTGAATTGGGGTATATTACGGTACACGTATGCGCCGCCCTGGAACGAAAAAAGAATAAGGAGATCGCATTTCATGTGATTGTGGCCTGCCATGCGGGGATCGGGACGTCCCAGCTTCTGCTGGAAAGGCTGAAAAAGCATTTTAACTTTCAGATCGTGGATATCATTTCCGTCCATGAGGCAAAAAACATGGATCCCGGAAAGGCGGATTTTATTATTTCCACGGTTCCGCTGGAAGGCTGCGGGTTGGATCATGTCATCGTCTCTCCTCTGTTAAGTGATGAAGATTATATCCGGGTGGGAAATAAGATCGACAGTCTGCGTAACAGCAGGAATCTGCCTGTGCGCGGAGAGGAGCATGAGATCACGGCGAAGGGACTTTTGGAAAAGTTGGATCCGGTCATCCGGGAGTCGGTTCCGGATGCCGCTCCGGAGCTGCTTCGGAAAATCCGGAAGCTGGTGGGAGAGTATTTCAATCAGACCATGGACACGGAATCGGAAGCAGAGCCGCCGTATCTCCATGAACTTTTGCCGCACACGCACATTACGTTGGATGTGGAATGCAGAGACTGGCAGGATGCCGTGCGCAGATCCGGAAAAATCCTGCTGGATATGGGCTACATTGAGGCACGCTATATTGATGCCATGATCGCCAACATTGAAGAAAACGGTCCCTACATCGTCCTGTCTCCCGGGTTCGCGGTTCCCCATGAAGGAGTGGAGCAGGGCAGCATCCGAGTCGGCATGAGCCTGATCCGCCTGAAAGATCCGGTGCCCTTCGGCGTGGAGGAACTGGATCCGGTGGAATTTGTCTGCTGCCTGAGCGCGGTAGACCACAAGACTCATCTTCGGGCGCTTTTCAATCTGGTCAACCTGCTCAGGGACGAAAACTTTAAGCAGAGCCTCCGACAGTGCAGGACGCCGGAGGAGGCGGCCGGGATCATCGAAAAATATGAATATGAGACTGTAGGATAGGATGGATTCGGCCAGGCTGCTGTGAGTATGAACAGCAACTTGGTCGAATCTATTTCAAAAATCTTGCAAACAATTATTCTTTTCCAATCCTCCTCAGAGTGCTATGATGATAACCAGAGAAGGAAAAGCGGCTGAAAGGCGGCAGGCATCATCTGAAAAACCGTTTGCTCTGCCCCGCCGTTTCCACAAACATACATATTAGGAGGATCTATCATGAAGACATTTAGTTATGAGATTAAAGACGCGATCGGAATCCACGCAAGACCGGCAGGGCTTCTGGCAAAGGAAGCGAAGAAGTATGAGAGCAAGATCGTGATCAAAAAAGAAGGCAAATCCGCTGAGGCGACCAAGCTGATGGCGATCATGGGAATGGGCGTAAAATGCGGCAACGTTGTAGACGTAGAGATCGAGGGCGCGGACGAAGAAAAGGCATACGAAGACATTAAGGCATTCTTCGAGGCAAACCTGTAAAAACGATTATAGATGTACGGTTGGATCATCCAAGGATGTTCCAGCCTGCTCATTTCATAGGAGTATATTGTTATGTTAAAATTTTCAGGAAAATCCGTATACAAGGGAATCGTCCTTGGTCCGGCGGCCGTATTGAAGAACAATGATTTTCAGGTGAAGCGGGAAAGGACCGAGGATCCGGAGGCAGAGATCGTCAGAGTAGAAGCAGCGGCGGAAAAAGCACAGGAGCAGCTCCAGAAGCTGTACGATAAAGCCGTGACCGAGGTGGGCGAAGCAAGCGCCGCCATCTTTGAGGTTCATCAGATGATGCTGGAGGACGACGATTACCGGGACGCGATCAGCAGCATGATCCGCACGGAGCAGATCAACGCGGAATATGCCGTGGCAGTGACCGGAGACAACTTCTCTGAGATGTTCGCCAACATGGATGATGATTACATGAAGGCCAGGGCTGCGGACATCAAAGACATTTCCAACCGCCTGGTACGCAACCTGTCCGGACAGGAGGATGTGGATTTCAGTTCCATGGAGCCGTCCATCATCATTGCGGATGACTTAAGCCCCAGCGAGACGGTGCAGATGGATAAGAGCAAGATCCTGGCATTTGTTACGGTCCATGGCTCCACCAATTCCCATACGGCGATCCTTGCGCGTATGATGAACATACCGGCACTGATCGGTGTGCCGATGAACCTGGATGAGATACATACCGGCCAGACCGCCATCGTGGACGGCTTTAAAGCGGAAGTGGTATTTGACCCGACAGAAGAGCTGTGCCGGGAGACACAAAGCCGGATGAAAGAGGAACAGGAGAAGGCAGAGCTTCTGCAGACCTTGAAAGGAAAGGAAAATGTGACCCTCTCCGGCAAGAAGATCAATATCTATGCAAATATCGGAAGCGTCGGCGACGTGGGATATGTATTGGAAAATGACGCCGGAGGCATCGGCCTCTTCCGGAGCGAGTTCCTGTATCTGGGACGGAATGATTTCCCGACCGAGGAGGAGCAGTTCCAGGCATACCGGCAGGTGGTACAGACCATGGCAGGCAAGAAGGTCATCATCCGGACGCTGGATATCGGCGCGGATAAGCAGGTGGATTACCTGAACCTTGGAAAGGAAGACAATCCGGCCATGGGCTACCGGGCGATCCGCATCTGCTTAAAGCAGCCGGACATTTTCAAGACACAGCTCCGCGCCCTTTTGCGGGCGGCGGCATACGGCAACCTTTCCATCATGTATCCGATGATCATTTCCACAGAGGAAGTGCAGCAGATCTACCGCATCGTGGATGAAGTGGAATGTGAGCTCAATGACGCGGGGATCCCATACAAGATACCGGAGCAGGGGATCATGATCGAGACCCCGGCCTCTGTCATGATCAGCGACGAGCTGGCGGAGATGGTAGATTTCTTCAGTATCGGAACCAACGATCTGACCCAGTACACGCTGGCCATTGACCGTCAGAATGAAAAGCTGGATGATTTTTACAATCCCCACCACAAGGCGATCCTCCGGATGATCAAGATGGTGGTGGACAATGCCCATAAGCATGGAAAATGGGCCGGCATCTGCGGCGAGCTGGGGGCGGATCTGGAGCTGACCCGGGAATTTGTACGGATGGGGCTGGATGAACTCTCCGTAGCGCCCTCCATGATCCTCAAGGTCAGAAAAAATGTCAGAGAAATGGAATAGTGACGTGCAGCAATATTTGTTCTTGCTTTTTTTAGCTGTATTGAGTATAGTATACCCGAAAGGCTGAGGGATATTATGGAAAGAGTAAGGGCATATATGGAAAAACAGCATATGGTCTCAGCAGAAGATCATATTATAGCAGGTATATCGGGAGGAGCAGACTCGGTATGCCTGTTTTTCGTGCTTCTGGATCTCCGGGATCGGATGGGGATTCCCTTTACGGCAGTCCATGTCAATCATGGCCTGCGGGGGGAAGCGGCAGACCGGGATGAGGACTTTGTGCGGGAGCTGTGCGCAGGATATGGCATTCCTCTGGAAGTTTTTCGGGTAGATTTGGAATCAATTTCCAAAAAAAGGAAACAATCTCTTGAGGAGTGCGGCAGGAATATCCGCAGGGAAGCCTTTGAGCAGGTCTGTGCAAAATACGGAGGAACGAAGATCGCCTTGGCACATCATCAGAATGACAATGCGGAGACGCTCCTGTGGAACCTGGCAAGAGGGAGCGGGCTGTCGGGGCTGGGCGGGATCCGCCCGGTCAGCGGGAGGTACATCCGTCCACTTTTGTGCCTGAGCCGAAACGAGATCGAGGATCTCCTGAGACAAAGGGAGCAGGGGTACTGCACGGATGCTACCAACAGCGATACAGCGTATACACGCAATAAGCTGAGGCATCTGGTAATCCCTGTTCTGGAAAAGGAGGTCAATTTTCAGGCTGTCCGGCATATGAATGAAGTAATGGAGCAGCTCCGGGAAGTCCAGGAGTATATGGAGCTGCGCACGGAGGAAGCATTTCGGGAATATGTCAAAACCGAAGCTGTGCCGGGACATTTCCTGATCACAGAGGGACTTCGGGAAAAAGAACCGGATATCCTCTGTACAATGGTGATCCGGAAGACTGTGGGGCTGGCTGCAGGGCAGATGCGGGACGTAGGAAGGATTCATATCCGCGGGGTTTTTAACCTGTTTCAGAAGCAGTCCGGCAGGAGCCTGGACCTTCCCTTTTTCATACGGGCAGTCCGTACTTACGAAGGAGTGGAATTGTACCGGAAGCAGGAAAACAAAGCAGATGCTTTGCCTGAGTCTTCCGGAAGGGATGAGGAAGCTTTGCGTGCCGGCGGAGATGGAAGCTTGGATACACGCAGGCCGAAAAGGGGTCAAAACCCTGGATATCCGCTGCAGATTCCGGGGGAAACCTGCCTTCCGGACATGGGTCTGACCATTCGGTGCAGGGTTTTCCCGAAAACATTGTGCTTTTCTATGGAGGAAATCCCACAAAAAGTATACACGAAATGGTTTGATTATGATATAATAGAAACTGCGCTCTGTATCAGGACAAGGCAGGGCGGCGATCAGATTACCATTGATCGGGCGGGGCACCGCCAGAAATTAAAATCCTGGTTCATCAATGAGAAGATACCTGCGGGAGAGAGAGACTCGATTCCCTGTATTGCGTCCGGCAGTCAGATCCTTTGGATCCTGGGACATCGCATGAGCAGCGCGTACCAGGTCACCGGCCGGACAGAGCGGATCCTGCAGATCGAGGTGGTGAAAGAGGAGCAAAAAGAAGTATCAGAGCGAAAGAAGATGAAGAAGTAAAAAATAAGTACTCAAAAGAGAACATGCATTACGGAGGAAAAAAGATGGCGGAGACAATTCGGGAACTGATATCAGAGCAGGATGTTGACAAGAGGATCGAAGAACTGGGACAGCAGATCAGCAGGGATTATGCAGGCAAGAGCATTCATCTGATCTGTATATTGAAGGGCGGCGCATTTTTCATGTGCGAGCTGGCGAAGCGGATCACGCTTCCAGTGTCTATTGATTTTATGTACGTAAGCAGCTATGGGGACGCGACCTCCTCCAGCGGCAATATCAAGATCAAAAAGGATCTGGATGAATCCGTGGAAGGCAAGGATGTGCTGATCGTAGAGGACATCATTGATTCGGGGCGGACCCTGTACTTCCTGACAAGGGAGTTGGAGAAGCGGGGAGCGAAGAGCATCCGTCTGTGTACGCTGCTGGATAAGCCGGACCGCAGGGTCGTGGAAGTCAAGACCGATTATGTCGGTTTTCAGATCCCGGACGAATTTGTCGTAGGCTACGGTCTCGATTATGCGCAGAAATACCGTACGCTGCCGTATATCGGTGTTGTAGAGGGAGTATAAAGTTGGGAAGGAGCAGAAACCATTGAATAACAATAACAAATACAGGACAATGAGCGGTGCCAGTGTCGTCATGTTTATTGCCATCGTGTTTTTTGCACTTTGGTTTACAGGACAGATGCAGCAGCGCGACCAGGAGATCACATATTCGCAATTTATCCAGGAATTGAAGGATGGAAACGTGGCGGGAGCCATCATCAGCCAGAGCCGGTCGGTTCCTACGGGAACGGTGACCGTGAATCTGAAAAGTCCAAACGCTTCCCGGGTCGTAAATGTGACGGATGTGAATGAGGTCCAGGAGCTGCTGATAAAGTATGATGTCGTTTATCAGACGCTGAAGGTGCAGGAGGACACGATATTTACCACCATGGTGGTGCCGATTCTGATCACCATGGCAGGCGTACTTCTGATCTTCATGCTGATGAACCGGCAGGGCGGCGGGGGAGCCAACGCCAAGGCGATGAACTTTGGCAAAAGCCGCGCGCGTCTGAACAGCCCGGCGGACAAGCAGGTGACATTTGCCGAGGTGGCAGGACTGAAGGA
>CAYQBE010000060.1:0-27042 GCA_964415625.1 uncultured Clostridium sp. | reverse complement strand
GGAGAGATGATGCGGTTCGTGGATGTGCTGAACGAGGATCCGGAGACTCTGGATAAGCTGGATGCGTTTTCGGATATGGTGATGGACGGACATGCTCCGGGAATCTCACAGAAAGAGATCCAGGCATACCGGATGGCCGGGATCCAGGACGACCATGAGTGCTCCACCGGCGAGGAAGCGCTGGAAAAGCTTCGGGCCGGATTCCACATCCTGGTCCGGGAAGGCAGCGGGGCGAAGAACCTGGAAGGGATCTTAAGCGGCCTTCTGAAAAACGGAGCATCCCTGGATCAGTGTATGTTCTGCACGGACGATAAGCATCTGGAGGATATCGAAAAGGACGGGCATATCAATTACTGCGTCCGCAAGGCCATCGCCCTGGGCGTGCCGGAGGTGCAGGCATACAAGATGGCGTCCTGGAATGCGGCAAGGTTTTATGGCCTCAAGGATACAGGTGCAGTGGGGCCGGGCTACCGGGCAGACCTTCTGATTATTGACGATCTGAAGGAAGCGGTGCCTTCCATGGTGCTCAAGGACGGAAGGATCGTGGATGAAGCATGGCTGGATTCTTTTGGATATGAGTTAAAAGATCGGTCTCTTCTTCGTACAGTCCGGATCCGGAGCATGTCAGAGGAGGATCTGCTCCTGGTGAGAAAAGAAAAGAACCATGTGCTGGAGCTGGTGCCGAATGAACTGCTGACTCTGCATAAGATAGAGGAACTTCCGGGCAGGCACAGCGTGTTTATCCCGGACAAGGATTACGCGAAGCTGGCCGTGGTCGAGCGGCACGGCAAAAACGGAAAGGTAGGGGTGTGCCCGGTGAAAGGATATGGGATCCAGTCCGGCGCCATTGCGACAACCATTTCCCACGATTCCCACAACATCATTGCGGCAGGGGATAACGACCGGGATATCCTGTGCGCGGTACGGGAGCTGGAGCGGATCCAGGGCGGATACGTGATTGCTTCCGGCGGCAAGGTCGTGGATGAGCTTCCCCTTGCCATCGGCGGACTGATGAGCGTGGACCGGGCGGAGGCTGTGCAGAAGAAAACTGGGGAAATGGTACAGAAGGCGCGGGACATGGGCGTGTCAGAGGGTGTGGATCCATTCATCACGCTTTCCTTTATGGCGCTGACGGTCATTCCGGAGCTGCGCCTCACGGAAGCCGGGATGTTTGATGTGACAACGATGCAGTTTATAGAAAAGTAAGGAACTGTGCAAAAACAACTTGCCTTTTTGCGCAGCTCCTAAACAAATCGCTTCGGTTTCTGGTACCGTGTATATGGATATACGGCATCCGGCCGGCAGCATGGTGCTGTATGTGGGACAGGTGCATTGGAAAATATAGAGACAAATGGAAGAGATAAAAGAAAACAGATTAGCAAGCTTCATAAAAAAATATGCCGCCGCGCTGCTGGCAGGCTGTGTGATCCTTCTGATGGCGGTCTATTTTATCAATATCATATTTGTACAGAATCAAAAGACGGCTGTGTCCGTGCTGGTCCTGGAATTTATGGAGGATACCTCCGGGCTGGAGGAGCAGGTCCGGGAAGTCCTCGGGACAGCCGGGGATGAGGAAATCGAGATCCGGACAATCTCCGCAGGGGTCGGGGCCAATAAAGCGGTTGCGCTGACCTGGATCCGGGCAGAGGTGGTGGATGTGATCATCGGGGAAGAAGAGCAGATGACAGAATACGCACAGGCCGGATACCTGAAGGATCTGGGGCAAACAGAAGCAGAGCAGCCGGGCGCTTTCCTGTGCGGGCTGGCGGAATATGATCAGGAAGGCAATGTGACCGGGATCGGGCCGGAAAGCTGCTTTGGAAAATATGCCGGGGAGATTGACGGGGTTCGGATGGAAAAGCCTGTGGCGGGTCTGGCTGCAAATGCCTCGAATGTAGACAATGCAATGGAACTGCTGGACTTTTTTTCTGAAAAATAGTAGTAAATATTTACCAAAAAACTTGCAATCTGCTGGCCTGGCGGCTAGAATAGAAGAAGGGCAAATAGAACTCCCGTAAAAGGAGTGAGGTGATTGATTGAAAGCAACAATCAGGGAGATTGCGGAACGGGTTGGAGTTTCTTCTGCAAGTGTTTCTTTGGTGCTGAACCAAAGGGACTGTAGAATCTCGGAAGAAACGAGACAGAAAATATTTGACACGGCCAGGGAAATTGGTTATGTCAGAAAGAAAGACAGGGCAAAGAGCAAAAGCCGGTACGGCGGACGGCTGATCGCACTGATCTATCCGCGGCTTCGGAATGAACTGATCGAGGAATGCATGCAGGGGATTCAAGAGTATGCTTCGCTGTACGACTACCATGTATTCCAGCTGTACTGTTCGGAGACGACGCAGAAGTGTATTGAGCAGATTGAACTGGCAGTGTTCCTTGGGGCGGACGGGCTGATCCTAATTCCGCCGAATGATATGAATACAGGGGATAACCCTGTCCTCCTGGGGGAAGCGCTGAAGCATTCCGGGATTCAGTACCTGTTGCTGGATAAAGCGGTCTACAAGGTATTTTGTGATTTTGTCACAGCAGATAATAAGCTGGGAGCCGGCATGGCAATGGATTATCTGTTTAGCTACGGCCATCGGAGGATTGGGATCCTGGCCGGAAAAAAAGAGATCTATAATACCAGAAAAAGAGTGGAAGGCTATAAAGACAGTCTGGCGCTTAACGGTCTGGAATATGACAAAGAACTGGTCTACTATGGAGAATATTCCCGTCAGTCAGGGTACGAAGGAGCCGGTTATCTTCTCTCAAAGGGTGTGACAGGGATCGTTTCCTGTAATGGGGAAATGTCGCTGGGAGTATACGAATATGCCAGAGAGAACCAGAAGGTAATCGGGGAAGATATTTCGATCGTAAGCTTTGGAAACCTCAGGGAGGCGGGGTGGGTGAATCCCATGCTGACCAGTATCATCCAGCCGGGGGAGCAGATGGGGCGAAAGGCAGTGGAAGTGCTGATCAGCAGGATCCGGCATGAAGAGATCGGGGGAATTCATACAAATTATTTTGCCCCTACCCTGCTGCAGGGGGGTTCCGTAAAAAGAATCGGACATTGACAGCGGAAATTTATATTTTAAAAAGCACATTATTTTTATGTTTTGTAGGAATCATAGAAATGAATGTGCTTTTTTTGTGCATAACTCACAAAAAATAAAAGTTTATCAAAATTTATCATATGAAAATAAGGTGTAATTTAGATATTAAATAAAAAATAATCAGAATAAAAATATTGATGTATGAAAAAATAAGAAAATCAGAATATTTCAATCAAATAATATGCATAAATATGGATTGACAAATAGAAGGATGTGAGATATAGTATGATTAACAAATGAAAAATTGGTAAATAAAAATTAATAAATTTACCAAAACAAGATTAACTATCAAAGGAGGAAGTATATGAAAAGGAAAATTTTATCAATTTTACTGTGTGCGGCTATGTTCACATCCATTTTATCGGGATGTGCGATATCAACCACAAAAGAGTCCGATGACGGTAATGCGGAAAGCACGGAGGGAACGGAAAGCACAGATGACGCAGAAGCAGATTCTGATGCGGAAGCAGGGGACGATGTTGTTGTCATGAAGGATGAAGATCTGGAAGGCAGAGAGGAAATCACGCTTTGGTTCTGGGGTGCGGAGCCATATGCGCAGGAAGCCTTCAAAAAAATACTTGTGGACAGCTATAACGCGTCTCAGGATGACTATCAGCTTGTGGTAGAGTTCCGTCCGTCTGTAGACGCAGATATCAAAACAGCCCTGGCAGCAAATCAGGGGCCGGATATCATTTACGGCTCCGGACCATCCTTTGTAATGCCGCTGGTAGAAGCAGAAAAGCTGGAAAACATGGATGGATATGCGGAAGAATATGGGTGGAAGGATAAGATCCTGGAGCCATATTATGAATCAGGTACGGTACATGGAAGCCTTTACAGCCTGGTAAACGGCGTCAGCACAATGGGCGTATTCTACAATAAAAAAGTGCTGCAGGACAATGGATGGGAAGTGCCCACCACTATCGAAGAGATGGAAACGATCATGGATGAGGCGATTGAAAAGGGAATGTATGCTTCTGTTACAGGGAATAAAGGCTGGCAGCCGGTCAATGAAAATTACGCGTCTCTGTTCCTGACCCATATCGCGACGCCCCAGACTATGTACAAGGTTCTGACAGGCGAAGAAAGCTGGGTAAACGATGGTGTGAAAGCGGCCATTGAAAAATCAAAAGAATGGTGGGATAAAGGATATCTTGCAGGGGAAGATTATGTAAACCTGAACTTCAGCGAATCCTTGCAGCTCTTATCCGATGAAAAAGCGCCGTTCTTCGTAGGGCCGTCGATCGCATTCCAGTGGGCAGCTTCCTTCTTTACAGGCGATAAGGAAGAAAACATTGCGTTTATCCCGTTCCCGGCTACGGAGCAGGTGCCGGATACGACCTATACACTGGGCGCGGCCTGTACCTTGTCGATCAATGCAAATGCGGAGGATTCCCATAAGGATGAAGCGGCAAAGGTCATTGATATGATGATGAATGCGGAATTTATGCAGGAAATGACAGCAGCCTGGCCCGGATACTGGGGAACACCTCTGAAGGATCTTTCCAGTGTAGACGCAGGCGGCATGAGTTATCTGTCAGCGGAATTTGTAAAGGTAGTCAGCGATATTTCAGATGCTGTGAATCAGGGGAACTTTGGATATTATGACAATACCTTCTTCCCGTCCGCAACGCAGACCAGGATCGTCAATATTGATGAAGTCTGGTATGAAACATCAACGGTGGATGAGTATGTTCAGTCCCTGGAGGATGAATTTAAAACAGAATTCGAGAACGGCATGGTGCCGCCGACTCCGAAGCCGAATATGGATTAGGAAGCCGTGGCTGAAGGGCCATGAATAAGTAATGAAGCGGGCTGGATTGAATCAGGAAACAGATTCCGGCCCGCTTTTTCACTAAGGCAAAGGGGTTTCTAATTTAGGAGAAAAAAGATGAAAAAAAGAAAAATCAATTGGAATTATTTTCTGATCGCTCCTGCGCTGCTGATCAGCGTAAGTATCATATTGCTCCCGGGGGTTATGACGTTCGCGTATTCCTTTACGGACTGGAATGGATTATCCCCAAACATTAATTTTATCGGACTGAAAAACTTTATCGAGCTTTTCCAGGATAAGATCTTTTTCAAAGCGATCCAGAACAATATTATCTGGACTGTGCTGTTCTTGACGATCCCGGTCTGTATCGGAATGCTGGCGGCCATGCTGCTGCTCTCCAGAAAAAAGACCAGGAGCATCTACCAGGTTGCGTTTTTGATTCCCTATGTGCTGGCGCCTTCTGTCAATGCCATGCTCTGGCTGAATGTGGTGTTCAGCCCGGTATCCGGCGTAATCTCCGTATTCCGGAATATGGGATTTGACATCAGCTCTCCGCTGGCGGATATGAAAACAGCGATCTACGGATGCGCGGCAGTGGATATCTGGCATTACTGGAGCTACCTGACCGTCATCTATCTGGCGGCGCTGCGCCAGGTGCCCACGGATCAGGTGGAAGCGGCCCGGCTGGACGGGTGCAACGGATGGCAGCTGTTCCGCTACATTTATCTGCCGAATATCATGTCCACAGTGAGCCTCATGTTTGTCATGATCACCATCGGCTCCTTCCTGGCCTTCGATTACATCAAGCTGATGACAG
This sequence comes from uncultured Clostridium sp., assembly GCA_964415625.1. Classification (GTDB taxonomy): domain Bacteria; phylum Bacillota; class Clostridia; order Lachnospirales; family Lachnospiraceae; genus Schaedlerella. The sequence continues at coordinate 21,347 of CAYQBE010000060.1, read as the reverse complement.
GTGGCGGACCAGCCCATGCGACAGAGGTGCTCGGAACCTATGCATATTCCTTTGCCTTTGATTCCATGAAGGTCGGAAAAGCGGCGGCAGTGGGCTTATTTATCAGCTTCTTTGGCCTGATCGCGTCAGCCATTTACACGAAACTGAGCAAAAACGAAGAGATGCGGTAGAAGGAGGGGACATATATGGGAGTGACTTCGAAGAAAAAACAATTTGGTATCAATTTTATCATCCATCTGGTGCTGATCGTTCTTGTGATCATCTGCCTGGCGCCCATCGCGCTGGTGGTGATCAACAGCTTTAAGACCAACACCGAGATTGTCAGCAATCCTCTTTCCTGGCCGTTTGTCCTGCATCTGGAAAACTATATCCAGGCGTGGAAGACCGGCAACTTTTCCGTGGGCTTTATCAACAGCGTGAAGCTGACCGGATGTACGGTATTGATCGTGCTGGTTACGGCCAGCCTGGCAGGATATGTGCTGTCCGGAAAGCGGATCAAAGGAAGCGGCGTCATCCTCATGTATTTCATGATGGCAATGACCGTGCCGATCCAGCTGTTTTTGTTTCCGCTGTATTATGCCTATGCAAAGTTAAACCTGATCGGAAATATCCTGGCTACCAGCTTTATCCTGGCAGCATTGTATATGCCCCTTTCCGTATTTTTGATGCGGACTTTTTTCCTCAATGTACCGAAGGAGCTGGAGGAATCTGCGCGGATCGACGGAGCGGGAACCTGGCAGGTGATCTGGCATATCATGCGTCCGGTGGTTTCCCCGGGGCTGATCACAGTGGCGATCCTGATCGGGCTGCAGTCCTGGAATGAGTACCTGATCTCATCCACATTTCTGCAGGGAGCCAAGAACTTCACGGCAACCCTGGGATTCCTGGCAATGAACGGATCCTATGGCTCGGATATGGGCGTGATGATGGCAGCTGCCTCGACCCTGATCGGACCGATCATCGTATTCTTCCTGTGTACCCAGAGGTACTTCGTGGACGGCATGGTCAGCGGAGCAGTGAAGGGATGAGTCAACATAAAATATGGAGGGCAACATGAGTATCAAGGATTATCAGAATCAAATATATGCAGGTGTGCTCGGAAAGATCATCGGGGTGTACCTGGGCAGGCCCGTGGAGGGTTGGAGCTTTGAAAAGATCCGGGAGCATTTCGGGGAAGTGTACTACTATAAGGGACATTTTACCGGGGCGCCGCTGATCGTGCCGGACGATGACATCTCAGGCACCTTCGCGTTCTTCCGGGCGCTGGAGGACAACGGCTACAGCGCGGAGCTGACGGCGGAGGATATCGGTAATGCCTGGCTGAATTATATTGTGGAAAATGAGACGATCCTGTGGTGGGGCGGGCTGTGCAGGAGTACGGAGCACACCGCGTATCTCCGCCTGAAAAACGGGATCAAGGCTCCGGAGAGCGGCAGCGAAAAGCTGAACGGAAAGAGCATGTCGGAGCAGATCGGATCGGAAATCTTTATTGACACCTGGGCCCTTGCCAATCCGGGCAATCCGGACCGGGCGGCGGACATGGCAAGAAAAGCGGCCAGTGTCAGCCACGACGGGCTGGCCATCGATGCGGCGGTGTATCTGGCCGTGATGGAAGCCATGGCATTTGAAGAAAAGGACATTGACACGCTTCTGGACAAGGGCCTGGAGTATATAGACAACCCGCTTTTTGAAGGGTTGGTGGGCGAACTGAGGCGGCACTGCAGGGAGGCAGAGGACTGGCATGAGGTGCGGGACTGGATCGCCCGGGAGCACGGGTATGACAAATATCCCGGAAACTGCCCGATGGTCACCAACCACCTGACCCTATTAATGGCGCTGATCCTGGGCGGTGATGATTTCAACAAGGCATGCATGATCGCATGCTCCGCAGGTTGGGATACGGACTGCAATTCCGGAAACGTGGGATGCCTGAACGGGATCCGTCTGGGCCTTCATGGATTTTCCATGGGGACGGATCTGAGAAAGCCGGTTGCGGACCGCCTGTATGTGGTCACCAGCGATGGAGGCGAGACGGTTTCCGACGCGGTCCTTGAGACGCGGAAGGTCGTAAGAGCAGCCGCTATGCTGAATGGGGAAGAGGTTGAGATCCCGAAGGAACGGTATGCCTTTGAATATCCGGGAAGCGTACAGGGCGTGATCCCGTTTGACGGCAACCGGGAAGAGCAGGTGCTGACCCGGATCGAGAATGCTTACGAAACTACAGGGGAGCCTGGCTGTAAGATCTCCTATGAAGGTCTGGGCGCGGGGGTTCATGCAAGCTGTTGCGTCGATACCTTTATCGACCTGAAGCCAAAAGGGAAGGAAGGGACAAGCTATTTTGACGTGCTCTGTTCCCCGACCCTGTACAGCGGACAGGAGATCACGGCCCAGGTGACGGCGATGGAGGATGTGAATCCAGATTTCCGGTTTTTTATCCAGTACTTCGATGAAAATGACGAACTCTCGATCCGGTATGGGGATGCCGTGAAGCTGAAAAAGGGACGCAATGTGATCCAGTGGACGGTGCCGGATACCAGGGGCCATGCGGTGTACCGGCTGGGGATCACCCTGCTGAGCCGGTTCCGAGTGGACGGCAGTATCATACTGAACACGCTGGACTGGTCCAACGCACCGGTGCGGTATGAGATGGGGCGTTCCATGGAAATGACGCCAACCCTGACACCGTGGACCACCACCACCTCCTGGCTGAAAACCTTTGTTTCCTCGGCAGATCATTTTAACCCGGATTATACGGTCACCTTTTCCATCTGCCATGAACGGGAGAACGGCGTGGTGACGACGGGAAGCAGTGATTGGGATGACTATACCGTATCCTCTGTGATCACATTTTCCCAGCAGGACCTTGCCGGACTTACGGCCCGTGTGAAGGGGCACAGGCAGTATTACGGCGCGGTGCTGACAGAAGGGTGCGCAGAGATCTATAAGCAGAAAAACGAACAGAGGATCATCTTGGCAAAAGAACCCTTCAGCTATCAGATCGATGAGACGCACAAACTGGCGTTTACAGTCAAAGGGGAAACGCTGGAGATGAAGATAGACGGAGAGAATGTGCTGTGTGCAAAGGACTCGGATTACTCCTGCGGACAGGCCGGATTTGTAGTGGATTCCGGCGCCATCCTGGGCGACAGGTTTATAGTAGAAAGAGCATAAAAAGTGAAGGTGGTTGAATCGGAACGATGAGCATACAGAAATATGAAAACAATATTTATGCCGGAGTGCTTGGAAAGATACTCGGCGTATATCTGGGAAGGCCCGTGGAAGGATGGAGTTATGAAAAGATCCGGGATACCTTTGGAGAGATCCGGTATTATGTCCATGAAAAAGTGGGAGTGCCCCTGATCGTGGCGGATGATGATATTTCCGGTACATTTGCTTTTTTCCGGGCCATTGCGGATCATGGATTCCAAAAAAATACGCCTGCGAAGGCATTTGGAGATACCTGGCTCAATTACATCATTGAAAATAAAACAATCCTCTGGTGGGGCGGCCTGGGGCGTTCTACGGAACATACCGCGTATCTGAATCTGAAAAACGGGATCGAAGCGCCCCGGAGCGGTTCTGCTGCTATCAATGGAAAGATTCTGGCAGAGCAGATCGGCGCGCAGATTTTTATTGACGCGATCGCCATGGCATGTCCGGGAGATCCGGATACGGCGGTAGAGCTGGTCCGGAATGCGGCCAGTGTCAGCCACGACGGGATCGCGGTGGAGGCTGCCTGCCATCTGGCGGCGCTGGAAGCGATGGCCTTTGAGGAAAAGCGGATCGACGTGCTGCTGGATCGGGCGGCAGGATATGTGAAGAACCAGGAGCTGCTGGATATCATCAGGGATGTCCGGGATATCTGCGGCAGGGAGACAGACTGGCGGAAGGTCCGGGCATATCTGGATCCGAAATACGGCTATGAGGTTTATCCCGGATGCTGCCATATGGTTCCCAATCATGCCATGGTCATTGCGGCATTCATCCTGGGCGGCGACGATTTTCAGAAGTCCATCAGCATTGCGGCTTCGGCGGCATGGGATACGGACTGTAATGCGGGAAATGTAGGGGCATTGAACGGCATCCGCCTTGGGATCGAAGGGATCAATGCAGGCGCGGATTTCCGGGGGCCGGTTGCGGATCTGATGTATGTGGTGACATCCGACGGCGGTTCCGTGGTGACAGATGCGGTCCTGGAGACAAAGAAGATCGTGGAGGCTGCCGCAAAAATGCGCGGAGAGGGCGTCTCTGTATCGAAAGCCAGATATACGTTCGAATACCCGGGCGCAGTGCAGGGATTCTTGAAATGTGAGTTTGACCATGGGGCATCGGCGGACGTCCGGATCTTTAACCGGAATGAGATTTCTGGAGAAAACGGGCTATGCATCGAATGCAGCCATGTGGCGGAGGGTGTGACAGCCAATGTGTCCACCCAGACATTTATCGATTTTTCCAAACTGGCGGCCAATTTTTCAACGGTTGCCTCACCGACGCTGTATTCCTCCCAGGTGGTCCGCACGGCCGCGTACAGGGAATCCGACGGACAGGTATACTTAAGGCCGTATATTCTTTACTATGATATGGACAACCAGATACAGGTGATCTATGGAGAAGGATGGGAGCTTTCCAAACAGCCGGAAACCTATTCCTGGACCGTGCCGGACACAAAGGGAATGTCTATCTGCAAGCTGGGATATCAGATCGAAAGTAAGAAACGGTTTGACGGCAGGATCGTATTGAAGGAAATTGACTGGACCGGCGCGCCGACGGATTTCTCACAGAGGGGAATGCTGATGAATTCCATCTGGAATACCAATCCCTTGTGGCTGGCAGGCTTTGCAAGCTCTGCGGCGCAGTTTGCGGCTGACTTTAAGCGGACCTACTGTGTATCTCACACAGAGGCAAACGGTGTGGTGACGATCGGAAGCAGGGAATGGAAGGATTATAGTGTGGAATCTGTCATATATTACAGCCTGCATCAGGAAGGCGGGCTGGTGGTCCGCAGTACCGGGCACAGGAGATTTTACGCCGCCCTGCTCAGCGGATTTGGCAAAGCACAGATCATTCTGGAAAAGGACGGGAAAAGAATGGTTCTTGGAGAAACGGAGTATCCCTATGAGGAAGAAACAGGATACCGCATGAAATTGAGCGCAAAGGGCAGCAGGTTATACCTGGATATCAATGGAAAGCGGGTGCTGGAAGCAGAGGACGGGACTTTTGGATGCGGCGGAACTGGATTTTTGATCTCCAAAGGGACCATGACCTGCGACAGTCTGATCGTGACAAACGATGGGTCAGGGGTTTAAAAGATGGAGGCTTTTATGAAATATGTGGTAGTATCAGCCGTAGTTACGGATGAAATACATTTTCCGGATGGAAGCGTGAAGCTTGCGCCGGGCGGGGCAGGGTTCTATGCACTGTGCGGTATCAGGCTGTGGAGCGATGAAGTGGCGGTCGTGACCGGGATCGGAGAGGATTACGAAAAGCTGCATGGAGAATGGTACAGGAGGAACCACATTTCCATGGAAGGCTTCCGGATCAGGGATGCCAGATCCCCGCATACGATTGTGGAATATTTCCCGGACGGCGAGCGGATCGAGACGCCGGCGCTTGGGTTGGAGCATTTCCGCTCTCTGGAGACGGCCGGGGAAGAGTTAGGGCCGTATCTGGAAAGCGCCCGGGGAATGTACATTTTCAGGAATCTGGATCCGGACTTCTGGACTGCGTTTCTGAAAAATAAGAAGGATTCCTCCTGCAAGATCATGTGGGAGCTTGCCGCGGATGCCGCGCAAAAGGAGAATCTGGAAAATGTTAGAAGGATTGCGGAGCAGTTGGACGCATTTTCCATCAATATGACAGAGGCGAAGAACCTGTTCGGCACCTCGAACCGGGAGGAGATCATAGAAGGGCTCAGGAACTGGGGGCTGGAATTGATTTTCCTGCGGCAGGGGGCAAAGGGAGCGGTCATGATCACGGCGGAAGAAACCGTGGAAGTGCCGTCCCAGCCGGATGTCCATGTGGTGGACGCCACAGGCGGCGGCAACAGTTCAACCGGGGCGGTCCTGTGCGGGCTGGCAGAGGGACGTTCTCCGGAAATCTGCGGAAGGATGGGAAGCATCTCTGCGGCGATGTGCATCTCACAATATGGAGCGCCGGAAGAGATTACCGAAGAAATGCGCAGGGAAGCGTGGAAGAAGGCAATTCATTAGAAGCGGAAACAGGATACAGCGCGCCGGTCGGTGCAGGAAAGGTCTGGTGTAAAATTTATGTTAAGTGAGAAGATCAGAGCAAAAGAATCTATAAAAAATATCCGGAAGGGCTATGAATATGGCCAGAATGTTCCGGAGAGGGGGCTGCTCATCAACGGCAGGCCGGCATTGACGCAGATCGATCCGGAAAAAGCGGGAGACTTTGTGCTGGTCACGGTCCGGGATCCGCTGTGTGCCTATGACCGGGATCCGGCGAAGCTCATTGCGGACAAAATGGAGCATGCGGAGCTGATCGGCAGTTCCGGTATGTTTACGAGTTATACCGGAGAGTACAAGGGAGCACGGATTACAGTTGTCAGCGGAGGCAGCGGTTCTCCGGAGATGGAACTGATCCTGTATGACTATATGGAATATACGGATGCCCATACATTTTTGCGTGTAGGCGGGTCCGGCGGGATCGGGGATGAAGTGAAGCCGGGAGACGTGGTCATTTCCAGCGGGATCGTGAGAGAAGAGGGAATGACAAAGGCTTATATCCCGGCGGCTTATCCCGCGGCCAGCCACTATGAGGTGGTGGCGGCCATGGTTCAGGCGGCGGAAGAGCTGAATGCGCCGTACCATGTAGGGACTACGGTATCGGTGGACAGCGATTTTATCGGCGGAGGGAGGCCCGGAGTGGGCGGCTATATGCAGCCCTGGAATGTGGAATTTGCCGGGATCTATAACCGTGCAGGAGTGCTCAACGGCGACAGGGAATCCGCGGCTATCGTGACGCTTTCCGCGCTCTTTGGCAGAAGGGGCGGTTCGGTGTGCTCGGTGGCGGACAATCTGTGCACCGGCGAAAAATTTGACGCGGGAAGCGGGCATCATTTTGCCATCGATATCGCGCTGGAGGGCTGTTATCTGCTGAATGAAATGGACCGTCAAAAAGAAAAGCTGGGAAAAAGGTACTGGCATCCCGGACTGTGTAATGGAAAGGAAAAAAGATGAAAAAATATGATAATCCCATGAGCAGACAGGTGGAAAGTCTGCCGGAATTGATCGAGCAGCAGTATGACGACCTGGAACCAAAGGCCAGAAAGGTTCTTTCGTTTCAGGAGATCTATAATATTCAGAGGATCGTGCTGACCGGATGCGGGGATTCCCTGGCAGCCGCGATGGCCACAAAGCACGCATTTGAAATGCTGACTGGCATTCCTACGGAGGTGGTGACGGCCATTGAGCTGGGACGGTTTTACTGCGAGAAGCATTTAGGGGTAGACTGCCGGAATCCGCTGGTGATCGCGGTCAGCAATTCGGGTACCGGGGCCAGGGTGTCGGAGGCTGTACAGAGGGCCGGAAAGCATGGATGCTTCGTGCTGGGAGTGACGGGAAATGAAGAGTCCCCGCTGGGGATTCATTCGGATAGGATATTAAAGCTGAATATCCCGGCCTTTGAGAGCGCCCCCGGAACACGGAGCTATTTGGTGAGCGTGATGTCTCTGCTGCTGCTGGCGATCCGGTTCGGAGAGGTGAGGCATCAGTATACCATGGATCAGGCCATGGATTACCGCATGGATATCCGGAGGCAGGGGGAACTGCTCCGTATCCTGCTTCCGGAGATGAAGACAGTCTGCCAGGCTGTGGCAGAGGAGTGGCAGGGATTCCCGTGCTATGATTTTGTGGGCTCCGGCTTTGATTATGCGGCGGCCTGGTTCGGGCATGCCAAGATCCTGGAGGCCACCGGAAAATTTGCTATGCATATCAACACCGAGGAATGGTTCCATCTCAATTTCTTTGTAAGAAATGCAAGGGAAATGGGAACCGTGGTGGTTGCCAATACGACGAGCCCCGGACACAGCCGTGCGAAGGAGATGGTGAAATACGCCAATGTGCTGCACCGGCCGCTGGTGGTCATCACAGACGGAGACGCCGAGGACTTCGGCGGAGAAAAGGCTGTGTATATCAAAGTGCCGAAGCCGGAATATCCCATTACCATGCCGCTGACCCAGTTCGCACCGGTATGTCTGATCGCAGCATATATTGCGGAGCTGATCGGAGAGGAATACGGAAGAGGCTGCGAAGGGGACTGGTCGTTCAGCAAAAACGGGGCCGGAGTGACGGAGAGTGAGATCATAGTATAGAGGATGACGGCAGGAGGAACAGGATGCTGAAACATTATAAGATCAAGACAAAGTATAACGATGTATATGACATTACAAAGGAAGTCAGACAGGCGGTAGAGGAGAGTGGTGTGGAGGAAGGAATCTGTATCGTATATAATCCCCACTCTACAGCTGGGATCACAGTGTATTCGCCCTGGGATCCGGACGGATTTGTGGATCTGGACGAGGAGATCCGGCGTCTGATCCCTACGAAGGTGGATTTCAAGCACCAGCACGATACCCCCCAGGATGCCGCAGGACATGTGAAATCCGCGCTGCTTGGGATTTCAAACAGCTTTATCGTACACGAAGGGAAGCTGCTGCTGGGCGGCTCCCAGGGAATTTATTTCCTGGAATTTGACGGACCCAGGGATAGGGAATATTATGTGAAGGTGGTCAGTGACTGATAAAAAGCAGAGTGGGTATATTTATAGAAAGGAAAAGAACATGAAGAAGATCATATTGGATTGTGATCCGGGGATGGATGATTCCATGGCCATCGTCATGGCGGTCAAGTCGGAGACGCTGGATGTACTGGCTGTCACGGCTGTCAATGGAAATTACCCGGTGGATGTGACGAGTAAAAACGTAAGAAAGGTATTGGAACTGCTGGGAAGGACAGACATTCCCGCTGCCCGCGGCATGGCAGGCCCCATCATCCGCAAATCCCCGCCGGATCCATTTACCCATGGAAAGGACGGACAGGCAGAGGCGTATCTTCCAGAGCCCTCGATGCCGCTGGCGGATCAGGATGCGGTGGATCTGATCATTCAATTGGTGAAGGAGAATCCGGGAGAGGTGACGCTGATCGCGACAGGCCCCATGAGCAACATCGCCATGGCCATGATCAAAGCACCTGAGATCAAGGAATTGATCCCGGAGATCATTGCCATTTCCGGCGCGTTCGGACTCAACAAATATGCCTTTTTGAATGCGACCGGGGACACGCCTCAGAGTGAATGGAACGTGTATGTAGATCCAGAGGCGGCAAAGGTGGTCTATGAGTCCGGCGTCCGGCTGGTGGCGCTGGGACTGGATGTGGCAACCTATTTTGACGTGAATTTCAGCGATGCGGATGTAAAACGGCTGGAAGAGAGCGATAAGAAGGAAGCGGATTTTCTGGCTAACGCGATCCGTTTCGTGAAGAAGAGAGGCTTTGACGCGTACTGCACCGTGATCGACTGCATGGCGGTGGCCTACGCCATCGACCCGACCCTGGTGGAGACCATGGAGGCTCATGTGGGAGTGGAGACGAAGGATGGGCTGACTCTGGGGATGACCGTGATTGACCGGAGACATCATTTCGTATGGGAGCAGCTGCCGCTGATCCAGGTGGGGTGCAGCGCGGACTGCGGGAGATTCCTGCAGATGCTGCTGGAGCTGGTGCTGAAATAAGGAGTTATTTTTCTACAACTCCTAGGGAACTGTGCAAAAATAACTTGTCTTTTTGCATAGTTTGTAAGAACACAAATTTGCGGACTCCCAGATATTTCTGACTTTTGCAGTTCCGGCAGGAAGCCGGATGTCAAGCTGTGAGAGGGAGGAGGAAGGTTTGGGAGCTGACAGGATTGGAGGAAAAAGGATGTACAGATATCAGCATTCTCTGGTCAGCGATGAAGCGTTATATATTGCGGGGCCGGAATGTTTTTACACGTATGGCTATGATGCCCTTGGGGCGATGAAGGCACGGGCGGAGGCCCTTGGATTTTCCGTGACACTTCCCAACAGCGATCCGCTGGACATGGAAAACCCGGATCTGCAGAAGCGGGCGGACAGTATTTTTGCCAACCTGGAAAAGGTTATGCTGGACACCACGGCGATCGTGGCAGATCTGGAGGCGTACCGAGGAGCGGAGCCGGACAGCGGGACGGTCTACGAACTGGGAATGGCCTATGCAAAAGGCGCAAAATGCTATGGCTACACCAGGGATAAACGGAGCTTTGCAACGAAAAATCCGAATACAAGGCTGCAGGACGGGAAGGTTACGGATGAATTCGGAAATCATCCGTTTTACGGGCAGCTTCCCTTTGCACCCACGATCATCGGTTCCACAAAAATCGTGGAGGGACGCTTCGAGGACTGTCTGCAGATGATGATCCTAGATAAGGAAGAGGAAAGCAAGTTTCAAGCCCGGAGAGGATACTATGTGGACCGTTCCAAAGCCCGCACGGAAAAACCCGGGGAGAAGCCTCTGATTTATCTGGCAGGAATCGGGCGCTACCAGGAAAACGCGCAGGAAATCTTTGGAAAGATGAAGGAAATCTGCGAGGCATATGGGCTGCAGGCATTTTCGCCGGTGGACTGGGCAGCAGGAGTGGAACAGATAAAGACAGAGAACCCTTATGTGTGGGCGCAGAATCTGTTTGACAATTTTCAGCAGCATGTCAGGAACTGCGATGTGATCGTTGCAGACTTAAACAATTACCGCGGATACGAGGTGAACAATGATGTGGGCTTTGAGTGCGGAATGGGATTCCAGCTTGGAAAGAGGCTGTACGGATATATGGACGACACCTCGCCTATGATCCGGAAGATCCCGCACCTCGGTGCAGAGAAGGAATACCGGGATCATACGGGCAGCAATGTTGAGAATTTTAATTATCCATGCAATCTGATGTTTAGCTGCTCAATGAAGATTTTTGAAGGGAACTTTGAGAAGATCATTGCGAATGTGGCAGAAGATCTGTTTTCGAAATAGACAGAGCATTCTCGGAAACTCTTCAGAGTATAAATGCTGCCTTAGGAGCTGCAGAAAAATAACTGATGCAGACCAGTCAAGATGTGTCAGTTATTTTCCTGCAGCTCCTTACCTTGGATTGCTCCAGGGCCGGGCAGCATTGATCTTATCTGTTATTTACTTGCATCCGCAGTCTGACGGCATATCAAATTCCGGATTGAATGCATAGAAGTTCTTGCTGTCCAGATGATCCTGCACGATTCTCAAAGATTCACCGAAACGCTGATAATGCACAACCTCGCGTTCACGTAAGAACCTGATCGGGTCGCATACTTCGGGATCCTTCACAAGTCGGAGGATATTCTCGTAAGTGGTTCTGGCTTTCTGCTCTGCAGCCATATCTTCATGCAGATCTGTGATCGGGTCACCCTTGGACTGGAAATAGGTTGCAGTCCAGGGGGCGCCGCTTGCGGCCTGGGGCCAGAGTGCGAGTGTGTGGTCCACATAATACTTGTCAAATCCGGATTTTTTCAGTTCCTCTGGAGACAGATTCCTTGTCAGCTGGTGGACGATCGCGCAGACGATCTCCATGTGGGCAAGCTCGTTATCCCGTAAAAGGTAGAAATGAGGGAGAAGCCGCTAATTACGAGGAATCCGCGGCTTTATAGACAGTTCAAACGTGGCTTTTTCCTTTTCGCCGCGTTTATTTTTAGTGAGTTTCCTGTACTCTACAGATTCCAGGAGCAGTCTCAGGGCTTTATTGCGTTCCTGATCGGAGAGATCCCAATAACAGCTGAGCAGGCTCTTGCATGCAGGAATAAAATTGTTGATATTGTCTTCACGCAGCTGTTCTTTTTTCAAGTCCTCTTCCAGATCCTGGATGTGCTCTTCGGACTGGCGGATCTGTTCCTGGAGCTTACCGGAACGTTCCAGGAAGATTTCCGTGGTGTACACACCGCTTTCCAGGAAATCATACAGCTTTTCTTTCTGAAGCATTAATTTCTCATGATCTGCACGTACACGTTTTAATATCTGCGTTTTTTCCGGAATCAGGCTTTTATGTACCGGAGCGTGAAGCTGGTATCCAGATACCCAGTCAGAGAGACAGTCTATCAGCTTTTTCTCGACCAGATCCAGCTTGCTGCCGATCGTAGGACAGCCGTCAGTTTTACACATCAGGACGTCATAGGGGGCGCCGCCTTTACTTTTGGAGGCCGGGCGGCGGTACATTTTCCGTCCGCATTCACTGCAGACAATTAAACCCGCAAGCGGATTTTTTATGCTGTAGGATTCCGGGGGCTTCGGGGCGCCGAGTCCGAGATAGCTTTGGGCTTCAAGAAATATCTCATGATCGATCATCCGGGGGTGCCGGGCTTCTACGGACGTATAGTCGCTACTCCGGGGGCGGGTCTTGACCGGCATTCCATCGACCATATGCATAGTAACTTTTCGCTGGCCGATCGCAACCTTCTGGTCGTAAACCTCATTCCGGAGAATATCACGGATGGTACTGTCTGTCCATTTCTGCGACTTCCTGGGGCGGATCCCCTGCAGATTCAGATTCCGTTTGATATAGGTAATGCCGATCCTTGACGGACCGGTAAACAGGCTGAATATGAGGCGGACAACAGGGGCTTCCTGTTCATCCAGTTCCAAGGTCCAGCCCTTTTCCTGCTCCAGTTTCACGCGCCGAAAGCCGTATGGAGCAACATTGAACGGCCATTTCCCTTCCTGGGCTGCAGAATAGCGTCCGGCCTGCATCCGGCGCTTGATGGTTTTATATTCCCGGCGGGACATGAACAGGCCAAATTCAAAATATTCTTCGTCAAATTCATTTGCCGGGTCATAAGTTTTCAGGGGAGTCACGATCAGCGTATTGGAATACTGGAAGGCCCTTTGGACAATTCCTTGGTCGATGGTATCACCTCTGGCCAGACGCTCTACTTCCATGACCAGCACGCCGTCCCATAAGCCCTGCTCTACTTCATGGAGAAGCTGCTGCATCACCGGACGGGCGGCAATGGTTTCCCCGGAAACAATCTCACGGTAAATATTTCCGATAATGAGTTTTTTCTGCCTGGCGAGGGAAAGAAGGGTTTGTTCATGGCGCGCAAGGGTTTCGCCGTCACCGTGCTGCTCGGCTTCCAGATCCTTGCGTGACTTTCTTAGATAGATACAGTATGACATCATATCACGCTCCTTGTACAGTATATAAAAATAAGTATAAAAATAGCACCTTGCCATGGCAGGTACAAGCATGATATAATCTCATTGGTTGTGTGGGATTATATCACGCGCATCGCGCATGACATGATTACCTACGTGAAAGCCGTTCCTGTTGGCGCAGGGGCGGTTTTTCATTTATTGCAGTAGATCAGAAATCTTGATAGTCAGGCCATTAAAAATGTAAACTGGTATTTCATCATCGAAAGAATACATGTTTGCATCTTCTTCGCCTTCAAATACATAGGTTTGAACAACTTTCTTCATGGGGTTTACGATCCAATATTCCCGGACTTTTGCAGTACGGTATTTGAATAATTTGATTGCACAATCTGTCCGGGTACTGCTTGGTGATACAATCTCTATGATCCAGTCAGGAGCCCCTTCGCATCCCCGATCGGACAGCTTATCTTTATCACAGATAACCGAAATATCTGGCTCTACCCAAATTTTATCATTCGCATTCAGGTTGACGGCGAATGGGGCAGGAATAACTTCACAATCACCTTTTTTGGTGGCGATATGATTGCCGATAATGCGTCCTAATTGTTGAACCAGTTTTTGGTGAATAAAACTTGGCGGTGCCATGGCGTACAGCTTCCCATCGATCAGCTCCGCGCGCTGGCCGTCCGGAAGGTTCCAGTAATCTTCGGATGTATAAACTTGTTTTTGCGGCAGTGCCATAATATCACTCCTTTTCATGAATTTGGACAGTAGCATTTATTGCGTCCTTGAAAGTTCTATTTGTGTTGTTGTTCCCATCATGGAAACGGAATAGCTGATTTTTCCGGAAGCATAAGTAAATTCTTTTGTATCATCAGTGGATGCCAGTAATGCATTATCTGTTTGCTCTGCATTTCGATTGGATACCCAGGTGTAATTTTCTGCTGGTTCAGTGGGGGCAGTATAGGTTCCGACCCAGTATATAGATCTTGTGCTTCCTTCATCTGAAACCCAGTCAACCGAGATTGAATCAACGGATATGGTAGCTTCCATCCATGCGCCTTCATTAACTTCAGATTTCCAGGTACCTGTCAGATCAATGGGCTCTGGTGCCGCCTGCGGTGGTTCTTGTTCATTTAATGTAGTATCATCCGAAGAAGGTTCCTGCTCTTCTTGGTTATTTAGGGGCTGCGGCTCCTTTTCTTTATCTTTATTACGCCCCTTTACGAAAAAGAATACGATTGCAACAGCAACTAATAATACTACCAGGCAGATCACAATGCCGATAACCATTCCACTGCTTTTCTTTTTCTTACGTTTTGAATGAGATTTTGCACCTGAGGAGTTTTGCGCCTTTCGTTTTGCGGGCTTCCTTTCGATGTACTCATCATCCTCTTCATAATCATCTTCATCGTAGTCATCCACCCATTTGAATTTTTTACGGCAGTTATCACATAAGCCGTAATGCGGATCTTTCTTGCTTCGCCTTAGTTCTTCTCCACACTTTGGACAGTTCATGGTTTTATCCCCCTTTTGTGAATTGGTTGCCTGCGTTGTTGCGCCACTTTTATATAATCGCTGGTGCGGCTATATTAGTCCATTTATTCTAAGAACTCTTTAAAAATCATCCTCTTCATAAACCCAATTTGAAGAGTATGGTGAATCAGTGGATTGAGATTGCCGGAACTCCTCTGCAAGCATTGTTTTATTAAATTCAGCAGTCGGCTCTATTTCAGTAACGAGTTTTTCTAGCTCATCTATTGTAGTATAAAAAAATTCTTTTCGCCTGTTAACTTTGTTAACCCGGTTCTCATTTAAGATGTTGTGTAATTTTCCTTCAAGTCCTACTGCATCATCCGAAAAAATAAAACTGTGTACATCATATTTAAATGGAACTGAAGCATCGCCAAGCTCATTTACACGATCCTGAGGATTTAATCTTCGAGTCATACCGATTTTAAATACATTTTCTCCAAAAGAACCTAAATTGCTTATAATATATACGTTACCAGCCTTTCCATTTGCCAGATTGGAAATTTCTTCTTTTTTTATGATAACATCAGCAAGTTGTGACTGCAGTGCCAAGATACGAGATTTTAAATTTTCTAATTCTTCATGTTGAGCAGAAGTCAATTGTTCTTTTAATTTTGTTATTTCTGCTTGGTATTTAGACTCTTCGATTTCTACTTTTTTACGTTCAGCCTCTAAGGCTTTCCGCTCCTCGGCTTCTTGGCACATTTGTTCTCTTATGTCCATTTGCTCTTGCTTGGCCTGTTCTTTTTTTACATAGTAATTATATTCAATTTTAACGGCGTTAATAAATAAATATTCAATTTCACCGATAAATTTAGTTAAAGTGCCTGCTATACTTTGATTACCATTGCCTGCAATTATTAGATATTTTTGAGTTACAGTTTTCACATCTTCGATTGATTTATCCAGCTTCTCGTATTTAAGATTATACAAAATATTTTGCAATTCTGCACGAAGAGCAATGACCATTAATTTATAAATTGCTTGGTTTGCTTTTGTGGTATATCTGGATGCATATTTTTCCATGAGGGAGTTGATTTGCTTGTCGTTCTCTCTATATGCTTTTCTCAAATCCTTTAAATCCATACAATGTAATTTGAGAATGACAGAAGGACTGATTTCTTCCAAGTCAGCTAAATCATCTTCTTTAAACCTTATAGAATCTTGTGAAGGTTCATAGTTTAGAAAATTTTCCAAAGCATAATTGATTGCTTTGACCAATTCTTTAGACCGGCTAAGTTTGTTGGACAGAGTTTTATTATTTTTTTTCAGCCGTTCCTCTTCATTAAGAAGTGAAGATATATTATCGGAGAGTTCTGAACTCCTCTCATCCTTTTCAGAAATTATATTATCTAAATAGGAAAGGTGTTTTTGAAAAGAGTTTTCTGCTGTTAAAACTTTTTCATCATAATCTTGTTTTAAGGCAGTTTCTTTAAGGACATATTCTTTTTTCAATTTGCTTGTCATTTGCTTGATTTTAAAATAGTCAAATGCACCTAATTCATCTAATCTTTTTGACAAAACAACATTATTCTTTTGTAGTTTTTTTATCTCGGTATAGGCAGAAGCGTTTTCTGATTTCAAATTTTCTATTTCCGCTTTGAATTGTTTTATTTTAAAAATATCTCCTAATCCCATGATTTCTCCATTTCTCTTTAGATTATAAGTCTTAGCATCGCATCATAATATGCTCAGTGGCTTTTTCAATCCCCTACTTTTCCCAGAACTATCCCCACCGTAATTATTCCTCTTTCATCCGGTATAACATCTGGGTATACTTCTTTATCCTCATTATGAGAGATTAACCTATCTTTTCCGGCCTCTTTTATGAAACAATCGCCTTCTCTGATAAATACGCCAATTTCTCCTACGGGGACGTCAGGGGTTTTCATCACTAGAACTTTATCACCGTCAAAAAATGTAGTTTCCATGCTCCTTCCATTTACACCAAGCACAAAATCCGCTCGTCTTGAAAGGGGGGTATCAGGAACTTCTATAACAACTGTTGGAATATCATTAAAAAGATATTCACCGCTTCCAGCTGAAGCCATACGCTGGTAATAGGACATTGGGCGCATCGGGACGACCTCGGATGTTGACTCTTTTTCCAGTTCTGTTATACGTTCAATTTCCTTGTTGAGCACATAATCGACTATATCTTTACCGTGGGAATCAAGAGAACGATAAGGTTTTACCAATTTCTCCATTTCGTCTATAGTAGCTCGATTATCATGAAATTCTTTAACTTCATCTTGATATAAAAAATTAACATCTACACCGAGCGCATCAGCTATTTCACCCAATTTTGCGGCAGTAGGCTCTCTACTTTTTTCGTAACCAGTGACTGTTGTTTTGGCTACCCCAATAAGATTTCCTAATTGTTCTTGAGTAAGCCCTCTTTTTTTACGAGCTTCTTTAATTCTATCGTGTAAAGACATGCGTGATACCTCCTTGTAATAGAAGAATATCATATTAGTATCAATAATTCAATATAAAAGTTTTCGAATCTCGAATATTTTTTAACCATTTTTCTTGATAATCTCTCAAAATGAGTTTATTATAAAATCAAAGTTCGAGAATTGAAGTCTGGAGGTGAAAAAATGAAAACAAAAGATTATAATCTCGTACTTCCAATTAATATTGTGCGCATCATAAATGAAAAGGGGATGAAACAATGCGCAGTTGCAGAACGTGCAGGATATAGTAAACAACAGTTTAGCGATATGCTTAACGGAAGAAAAATTATTAAACCTTGTGATGCATATGCAATATCTGAAACTTTAGGAGTAACAATGAATGATTTATTTGAAATGAAGGGAGGTGATTAAGAGATGATGGATTTAAATGGAGCGAATACTTCTGAATTGGTAAAAGAATTGAAGAAAAGGAAAGGCGTGCAAACAGAATACGCCGAACCGAATACAGATAAGGAAATCAAGGTAAATGGTCCGGCGGAGATACTGATTGTGATTGATTAGCCAATGCGTCTGTATGGGTAAATGCCTTTCACATGAGAAGCTAAGTAACTTCCATGAGAAGAAGCAGACATTAATCCACGATACACGGATTCCGGTACACCTGAATAGGAATATAACCCGCCACGGTTAAAAGCAACGTACAGAGTTCCGTTTTCGTAACCTATACTGGATATATTGGATGAAGATACAGGAGTCATGTTCATATTGATTCACCGCCTTTCTATTAGAAACTCAAACAATTGTTCTGGCGGTATAATACTACGAAAATATGAGTACGTCAATACAAAAATACTAAATAATCTATAAAAATATGTATTTGCAACTATATATTGTGATTATCAATATCATTCTACGTAAAATCGTAATTATTGGAGGTGATATGAAAATGCTCAAAACCTACGCAGTGGTTTTCCAGAACCAGAGAACCGGAAAAGTAGATATGGACAAGTTCACCGGATTAAATGAAGGAGAAGCCAGAGGGAGCTTCTGGGTATGCTACAGACACGAAAATTATAAGATCCTTGCAACGGTAGAAGTGCCGGAGATCAAAAAGACGGAGGAGGTGGTGTGAACGGATGATAAACATAAACGAAGAGACTGATAAAATCCATAATGCTTTCTATGGCGAAGAAGTAAGAAGTGCGATCATCGAAGCATTTACGGCTGTTGATAAGGCAGTCATAACGATTGATGAAAAATTCACTTCAAAGGCAGCCGAACAAAATGAAGCACTGGAAAAAGCACAGCAAATTATTGATAAGAAGATATTGCAGTTGAGAATTTTAATAACAGTGCTTTTTATTCTTCTGATAGTGAATCTGTGTAATCAAACTATTGCCTGGAAACGTACAAATGTTCATATTCAGGAGCATAGACAGCTTATTGAAGAGAATAATGCGCTTATTATTGAATATTTGGATGAACTCAGGGGAATGGAGGTAGTAGATATTTGAGAAAACGTATAGCAACTATAGTAATGATTTTATCTTTAGGGCTGACCGGATGTACGGAGTCCGAAAAGGTATCCAGTAATGTTTCCGTAGAAGCTGATAATTTCAATGTGCTTCGGAGGTTTGCGGTGATTAATTCCAGGACGGATAAAGTGGAATTTGAAGTGATCGGCGCATTCTCCCTGGACGCATCAAATAAAAATAAGATCAGCATTATCTGTGAGATGGAAGATGGTACATATAAGAAGCACATCATCGGGCTGAATGAAAATACCATGTATGTGATTGAGGATCTGGGCGGGGCGAAGGTAAATAAGTACAAATATGAGGTCAATTATATCCCGGAGTCTATCGTGCCCTTTACTGTAACGGAAAAAGAATAAGCAACAAGTACAACCAGTGATTCATATGGATTAGTAAGAAGATGGAGGTGGTGCAGATTGATTGTTGAAACTATGAAGCTAGGGGAGTGCACCTGCAAGATTGACGATTCAGCATATGCTGAAAAATCAGAAGAAGAGATCGAGCGGATAATCAATAATTTTTCACAGTTCATTTTAGAGTGTATGCAAAAGAAGGAAACCGCCTGAGGGCGGTAGAAAGGACAAGCCTATGGATAAATACGACCGCGCATTTGCCAGGCGCCGGCAGAAGGAACGGAAGCGGCGCACAGCGCTGATCCTCTGCGCCTGCAGCATTGCGCTGGGATACGTGCTGGGGAATCTGTCCTGCCTGGCGCTGCTGATCTATTTTGCAAGATAACAAGGAAGGAGGGCCAAAACCGTGAAAATTGAAATGAAATCCTTAAACCTGCTGGATCTGGTAGGCGAATGCATCAAAAAGCATAAAAAGGTTTTTGAGGACAAGAGGATGCGCTGGGATAAGGGGGACGTGACCGGGATCTGGCGGGATTCGGACGGATCCGTGAGGGTAAGCTATGAAAACGGCCAGTGGTTCCACTATTGGGAAGAGGACGGGGACATTGTCTGGGAATAAGAACGAGCACCCAGGAACGGCGGCAACCGTTGGGTGCTCTGCTAAATGAACAATTATATTTTAAACGAAAGTGAGGATTTTGTAAATGGTAAAGATTAATGGAAATGAAGCAATAATATCGAGAGCAGAGTTGATGGTGCTGATCAGCGCAGCTACGGCCTTAGCCCTCGATTCCTATGATATGACAGAGAAACTGGAAATGCTGATCATGGAATGCGCTGCAGAAGCACACAGCACAATAGAAGAACATATCTGGGGGAAGGAAAAAATACCGGGGGATACCCTGGAACAGGTAAAGAGGATCACCCGGATATATGAAGAGGTTTCCGAGCCGTCACAGGATCAGGCACCGGCCGGGGAGGACAAGCAGGCGATCTGCAGGCTGCTCCTGGCGGCCCTGCAGAGGACCAGGGCATACCATGACCTTACAGACCTGATGTACGATCCAATTTCCGGAAAAGTCCTGGCGAAATACGCCGGGAGAAGTGCCCTTCTGATCAATACGGAGTGTGATTCCGGTATCGCGATGGTCAATGATATCTTAGCGCATATATAGGCGGAAAAACAGAAAAGAAGAGAGGAGCGAAAAAATGGATAGCATTAAAATTAACAAATTGGAAATTGAAAATGTAAAGCGGATCAAAGCCGTCAAGAATGAGCCTACGGCCAACGGTCTGACGATCGTAGGCGGAAATAATAATCAGGGTAAGACTTCCGTGCTGGATTCCATTGCGTGGGCATTGGGCGGCGAAAATTTCCGGCCTTCCAAAGCGCAACGTGAAGGTTCCACGATCCCCCCAAACCTCCATATAGTGATGAGCAATGGCCTGGTGGTGGAGCGGAAAGGCAAGAACAGCAGCTTAAAAGTTACGGATCCAAACGGAAATAAAGGCGGGCAACAGCTTTTGAATGAATTTGTGGAGCAGCTGGCATTGAACCTCCCGAAATTTATGGAATCCTCCGGGAAAGAAAAAGCCAAGACCCTGTTAAAGATCATCGGTGTCGGAGACCAGCTGGCGGAGTTGGAGCGCCAGGAGAAGGAGCTATTTAATGAGCGGCTGGCGGTCGGCAGGATTGCTGACCAGAAAGATAAGTACGCAAAAGAGCAGCCTTATTTTCCAGATGCACCGAAAGAACTGGTCTCCCCTACGGAACTGATCAGACAGCAGCAGGAGATCCTGGCAAGGAACGGGGAAAACCAGAAGAAAAGGGA
The DNA here is from genome assembly GCA_964415625.1 of uncultured Clostridium sp. GTDB lineage: Bacteria > Bacillota > Clostridia > Lachnospirales > Lachnospiraceae > Schaedlerella. The sequence continues at coordinate 481 of CAYQBE010000060.1, read as the reverse complement.
ACGCGTCCATTCTTACCAGCAGTCTATTGCTTTTCTAAGCCAGGAAGTAGAAGCTATGCGGGAGCAGCTCCAAAAGAAAGAGCAGGAACTGGCGGATGCAAAAACTTCTTTGGATGTAGCCATGATGGATGCAAAGGAACTACAGGACCAGTCCACGGCAGAACTGGAACAGAGCATTGCCAATATTGAGGAAACCAACCGTAAGGTGCGGGCGAACATGGACAAAGATAAGGCGGAAGAGGACGCATTGGATTATAAAGACCAATACAACAGCCTGACGGTTAAGATCAATGATGTAAGGACGGCAAAGACAGACCTGCTGAAGCATGCAAACCTCCCGCTTCCGGAGCTGGCGGTTGAAGATGGGGAGCTGGTCTATAAAGGGCAGAAATGGGACAATATGTCAGGATCGGACCGTTTACGGGTTGCAACGGCCATTTGTTAAACGGCATTTTAAAAGTAGCAGCGACTACGCAGTCGC